>JALOQC010000417.1 GCA_025453555.1 Myxococcota bacterium
CGCCGAGTCGGTCTTCGTGCACCGCGACACGCGCACGCTCGTCGTGACGGACCTCGCCTTCAACGTGCTCGACGCGAGCGGTCTCGGCGCGCGGATGATCTTGGGTCTCTCGGCACCTACCGCCGCTTCGGTGTGAGCCGCTTGTTTCTGCGCGAGGTGAAGGATCGGCCGGTGTTTCAGCGCACGCTCGCGAGCCTCTTCGAGCACGACTTCGACGCCCTCGCGCCCGCCCACGGATCGGTGGTGGAGCAGGGCGCCAAGGAGCTCCTTCGCGCCGCGCTGCTGGAGCGTGGTTGTGTGGTTTGAACGATGAAGTTGCGAACGGAAGAGCTCGAGAGTATCGCGCGGAGATGATCGACGAGACGCCGATTCGCTGCTCGCTCTGCGGAACGCCATGCCGCGCGAACGCGGTCGAATGCGACGTGTGCGAACGTCCCCTCGATGCGGCCGTCGATCTCGCCGCGATGCACCACGAGGTCCGCGAGCACCGTGGACGCGCACTCTTGGGGCTCGCTGCCACGCTCGTGTGTGTTGCGTTGTCGGTCGGGCTCTCCAGCACGTCTGGTGGTGGGCGCTGGTTCGCGTTCTTCGTCGTCCCCGGCGCGGTGTCGGTCTCGAGCTGGATTCGCTGGCGCAGCGCGGCGCGTCGCGTTCGAGCGCTGGAGTCGCGACGCCCATCGGCGTTTTGACTAGAAGCTCGGCCGATTCCGCAAGCCGCCCTACCGGACGGCGCGCAGCGAGCGACAGCGAGCGAAGGCTCGTGGGAGGGTGGGAGGGGGCCCCTCGGGGCTTCATGCCCCGTGGGGGAGGGTCTGGCGACAGACCCTCGGAGAAGCTGACTGCCGTCGTACTGGGCTTCCGGCGCCGGGCTGCCTCCGACCGGGCGCTCGAGGCGCGGGCTCAGGTCGCGAGCGGGAGCGCGCGCCGCTGCATCTGCGCACGATCGATGCGCTCGCCGGGCCGTACGATGCTCCGTCGCGGACGGTCCTCGGGCATCGCCTCGAACGCGTCCTTCCAGTCGCGGAACCGCCCGCCCGCATGGACCGCGTCGATCACCGCGCGCCCCTCCGCGACCCCGCCTTGCGCCAGCACGTACTCGATCCAGGCCCACCGCGCGCTCGTCGCTCGCAGGTCGACCTTTCCCTTCACGCCGCGACGCAGCCGATCGAGCCGATGCTCCACGACGTCGATCCCCGCGAACGGCTCGCCGTCGAGTGGCGTGTTCCGCTTCGCGCAGAACGGCGCGATGCCGAGCGAGAGCGGGATGATGCGCGAGAGCTCGAGCGAGAACCCGATGAGCTCGTCGATGTCGTCGTCGTTCTCGTCCGGCAGCCCGACCATCATGTAGAGCTTCATCCGCTTCATGCCGTGCTTGCGGGCGAGCTCCGCCGCGCGAACGAGCACGTCGGACCGCGAACGTCGCTGGATCTTGTCGCGCAGGCGTTGGCTCGCGCCGTCCGACGCCGTCGTGAGGATGCGGTGCCCAGCCCGCGCGAGGGCCGCCATGAGCCGATCGTTCAAGCGGTCGGCGCGCAGCGACGAGAGCCCGACCTCGAGCCCACGATCCGCGAGGCTCTCCACGATCTCCGCGATCTCCGGGTGATCCGTGGTCGCAGCGCCGACGAGGCCCACGCGCTCGACGTGGCTCGGCACGAGCTCGAGCAGCCGCTCCATGCTCACCGTGCGCATGCCGCCGTTCGTCGAGCGACGCATCACGCAGTAGGTGCAGCCGCGGTGGCAGCCGCGCTCCGGCTCGATCAGGAACATGTCGCGCAGCTCGGTGTGCGGCGTGACGATCTGCGAGCGCGCGGGGAGGATCGCGTCGTCTGCGCGCGCGACCGGCGGCATCTCGTCCCCGTGGATCGACGGCACGAAGCAGCTCGGGATCTCACGCGCGAGCGCGACGAGGGCGTCGGCCTTCGAGCGACACGCGAAGATCACGTCGAGCGCGCGGTGCACCGTCTCGTCGGCTTCGCCCATCAAGATCGCATCGGCGAAGGGCGCGAGCGGGAGCGGGTTGCTGAAGGTCAGCGGTCCGCCGCCGAGCACGAAGGGGTGACGCTCGTCGCGATCCTCCGCGAGCACCGGCACGTTGGCGAGCTCCAGCGCCTGCACCAGCCCCGCGAGTTCGAGCTCGTACGCGACCGAGACGCCGATCACGCGGTAGCTGCCGACCGGTTGCTCCGTCTCGTAGGTGAGCAGCGGCAGGCGCGAGCCACGCCACGCGTCGACGTCGTCCGGGAGGAACGCGCGATGCGCCGCGCGACCCGGCGTCTCGTTCACGGTCCGGTAGATCGTCTGGAAACCGAGCGACGACATGCCCGCCGCGTAGGGGCTCGGGTAGAGCAGACACACCGCGTCCGGTGCCTCGCGCACGATCGTACCGATCTCGTCGCGCAGCCGATCGCGCTGCGCGCCCAAGAGATCCCCGCGGGGCGCGCGACGGTGCTCGGACGGGGCCGGATGCCGCTCGGAGGACCGTCCGCTGCGGTCGGTGCGTTGTTTGATTCGCGCCACGGTCGGCTTCTATAGCGCCCACCCCGACGAACGACGAGCCCACGACCTCGACGACGTCGCTTCGGCGACGCGCCACGACCGATCGCCACGAGCAATCAGGGCTGGTAGCGCGCCAACACCAGATCGAGAAACGCCGGAATGCCCTCGCCGTAGCGCAGGCTGATCGCCGCGTGCACGCCCGCCGCACGCATCGCGTTGGCGAGCCCGTCGCCGTACTCGGTCTCCGCGCCCCACACGACGGGCAGCACGTTGTCCGGGAGCCCCCGGAACGCCGCCGCGATCGCACCTCGCTCCATCCGCGGTGCCGCCGTCGCGTCCACCACCACGAGCAGCGGGCTCATCTGGAACACGCCCTTGCGCACGTCCATCTCGCCGTCGACCGTGGCCACCGTCACGCGCGACGCGCCGAGCGCGGCGTGCAGCCGCTGCCCGAAGTCGCCCGTGCTCGACACCACGAGCACCGACACTGGCTCGCGCCACACCGTCGGCATCACCATCGTCATCGACGGCTCGTCCTCAAGGTCGACGTCGATCGGGATGTCGGTGCCGGTCATGTCGCCCTTCACGAGCACCTGCTCGAGCCGCACGAGCACCGCCGCGCGCGCGTCCTGACCGACCACGTCCTCCACGATCTGCGCGAGCGGCCCGCGGCAGAACTTCAGTACCGACTCCGCCGAGGTCGGCACGTCGCCGACCGCTTGCAGCGCCTCGAACATCAACTGCGTCGCGAGCTCGGGCGAGAACGCCCCCTCCAAGACCTCGCGGACGATGTGGACTTCTTGCCGGACGGTGGCTTGGAGCACGGAAGAAGGATGCCACAGCTCGTGGGCACCCGTCTGCGTCGGCTCATCGGGGCGCAGGCGACGCGAAGCACCGTCACGCGCGCGCGTGGGGTCGGCGAGCGACGGAGCGAGGGAAACGACACGCCGCCGCGTTGCCCGAGGCGGAAGCGCGGCCTACGAACCGCGCGCCATGATTCCCCGCTATACGCCGAAGGATCTCGACGCCCTCTGGAGCCCGAAGCGGCGCTTCGAGGCGTGGTTCGACGTGGAGCTCGCCGCGTGCGAGGCGATGGAGCGTGCGGGCCTCGTGCCCGAAGGAACGGCCGTCAAGGTGCGCCCGTTTCGCGTCGCGCTCGACGCCGATCGCATCGACGAGATCGAACGCGTCACTCGCCACGACGTGATCGCGTTCCTCACCCACGTCGAGGAGCTCGCGGGCGAGCCGGCGCGCTGGCTGCACCGCGGCATGACCTCGAGCGACGTGCTCGACACCGCGCTCGCGCTCTTGATGGTCGAGGCGACGGACAAACTGCTGGTCCGCATGGACGGGCTGCTCGATGCGTTTCGCGCGCGCGTCGAAGAGCACCGCCGCACCCCCGCGATGGGTCGCAGCCACGGCATCCACGCCGAGCCCGTGAGCTTCGGGCTGATCCTCGCCGGACACTACGCGGAGCTTCGTCGTGGGCGTGACCGGCTCGTGGCCGCGCGCGAAGAGATCGCGGTCGGCAAGATCGCGGGTGCGGTCGGCAGCTACGCGCACCTCACCCTCGACATCGAGAAGGAAGCGCTCGCGAAGCTCGGGCTGCGACCGGAGACGGTGTCGACGCAGATCGTCGCGCGCGATCGGCACGCGATGTTCCACTCGGTGCTCGCCGTGATCGCGGCCGGCATCGAGCGCTTCGCGACGAACGTGCGGCACTGGCAACGCACCGAGGTCGGCGAGGCGGAGGAGCACTTCAAGGTCGGGCAGAAGGGCTCGTCCGCGATGCCCCACAAGCGCAACCCGGTGCTCACGGAGAACCTCTGTGGGCTCGCGCGCATCGTGCGTGCGGCGGCCGCGCCCGCGCTCGAGAACGTCTCGCTCTGGCACGAGCGCGACATCAGCCACTCCAGCGTGGAGCGCATGTTCGTGCCCGACGCGACCGCCACGCTCGCGTTCATGATCGACCGCTGCACCAGCGTGATCCGCGACCTCGTGGTCTACCCCGAGAAGCTGCTGGCGAACCTCGAGCGCACGGGCGGCCTCTGGGCGAGCGAGGGCGTGCTGCTCGCGCTCGTCGGCACCGGGCTCGGGCGCCAAGAGGCCTACGTGCTCGTACAGCGCAACGCGATGCGGGCGTTCGCCGGCGAAGGCTCGTTCCGCGACTTCTTGAAGCGCGACCCCGACGTCGCGGCGCGACTCTCGGCCGAGATCATCGACGCGCAGTTCGATCTCGAGCACGCGCTCGCGCACGTGGACGCCATCGTCGAGCGCGCTCTCGAGGGCGCGTGACGCGCACGCCTCGTGATCGATCGCCCTCCTCTTCGTTCGTCACACACCGTTGACACGGGCGAGACGCCGACCCACTCACCGCCCTCCGATGAGCACCGACAACGCATGACCGTCTCCGAAGAAACCCTCCGTCGTGGTCTCTCGCTCGTGGTCGAGGGCAGCGACCTGCCCGAGCTCGGCACGAAGTACGAGGGCAAGGTCCGCGACAACTACAGCAAAGACGGGCGCCGCGTGCTCGTCGTCACCGACCGCATCAGCGCCTTCGATCGCGTGCTCGGCACCCTGCCCTTCAAGGGTCAGGTGCTGAACCAGCTCGCGGCCTGGTGGTTCGACGAGACGAAGCACCTCGCGGACAACCACGTCATCGACGTGCCGGATCCGAACGTCATGATCGCGGTGGAGTGCGAGCCGCTGCCGGTCGAGCTCGTGATGCGCGCGTACGTCACCGGCGTGACCTCCACGAGCATCTGGACGCACTACGAGCGCGGCGAGCGCGTCTTCTGTGGGCACCGACTGCCCGACGGACTTCGCAAGCACGAGAAGCTTCCGGCCGCGATCCTCACGCCGAGCACCAAGGCCGACAAGGGCGACCACGACGTGAGCGTCTCGCGCGAGGAGCTGCTCGCGAGCGGGAAGATCGGCGCGCGCGACTTCGACGCCGCGGCCGAGCTCGCGCACGCGGTGTTCGCGCACGGCCAGAAGGTCTGCGCCGAGCGCGGCCTCTTGCTCGTCGACACCAAGTACGAGATGGGCAAGACGAAGGACGGGCGCATCGTCCTCATCGACGAGATTCACACCCCGGACTCGAGCCGCTACTGGTACGCGAAGTCGTACGCGGAGCGCTTCGAGGCGGGCGAGGATCCGGAGTCGTTCGACAAGGAGTACGTGCGTCGCTGGCTCAAGCAGGTCGGCTACTCCGGCGACGGCCCCACCCCCGCGATCCCCGACGAGATCCGCATCGAAGCCTCGCGTCGGTACATCGAGGCGTGCGACGTGATCCGCGGGGTGCCCTTCGAGCCGAACGTCGAAGAGCCGCAGGCGCGGATGCGCAAGAACCTGGGGCTCGCTCCCCGTTGAAGACCCGCGAAAGAACGTCGCGGGTGATGCAG
>JALOQC010000418.1 GCA_025453555.1 Myxococcota bacterium
GACTCGGACTCGGACTCGGTCGCGGACTCGGTCACCGACTCGGACTGGGACTCGGTCACCGACTCGGTCACCGACTCGGTCGCGGACTCATCACGGTCTCCGTCACGGACGATCGCGCTCGCGAGCTCCTCGACCGGCCCTCGCGCGAACGAGGCGCATCGCCATCGCGTCGACCGCGTGACGTTCGCGGCGTGTCGACGCGCCGTCACGATCGCGGCACGCGCGGCTCACGGAGCCCGGCGACCTCTCGCGCATGATCGAAGCCAGCTTCGAGGCGTTCGTCCCCCGCGTGCCGTTCACCTCGATGCGTGTGGACCCTCCGCACGCCGAGGAGTCGTCACACGATCCGGGGGAGCCGCATGAGCGCTGCACCGAGACTCGCACCGAGACTCGCGCCGAGACTCGCGCCGAGCCGCGTCGCGAGGCGCCGCGCGCCTGCTATACCGCGGCCGAAATGCAGCACCTGGTCGACAAGGCCGCGACGCTCCTCGAGGCGCTCCCGTACATCCGACGTTTTCACGGCGAGGTCTTCGTCTTGAAGTACGGCGGGCACGCGATGATCGACCCCGCGCTGCGCGACAGCTTCGCGCGCGACGTGGTGCTCATGAAGTACGTCGGGCTGCATCCGGTGGTGGTGCACGGTGGCGGACCACAGATCGACGCGACCCTCGCGTCGATGGGCGTGGTGTCCGAGCGCATCGACGGATTGCGCGTGACCGACGACCGCACGATGGAGGTGGTCGAGATGGTGCTCGGTGGGCGCACGAACCAAGAGATCGTGTCGCTGATCGGGAACCACGGTGGACGCGCGGTCGGGCTCACCGGGCGCGACGACAACTTCGTGCGCGCGACCCGCGTGACGGAGATGAAGACGAAGTCGGGCAAGTCGGTCGACCCGGGCCGGGTGGGTCAGGTGACGACGGTGCGACCGGACGTGGTGCGGCGATTGATCGAGACGGGCTTCATCCCGGTGATCGCGCCGATCGCGGTGGACGAGGACGGGCGCTCGCTGAACGTCAACGCGGACACCGTGGCCGGCAAGGTCGCCGAAGCGCTCGACGCGCGGAAGCTCGTGTTGATGACGGACATCGAGGGCGTGCGCGGCAAGGACGGCGTCGTGATGAGCTCGCTGTCGGCCGCAGAAGCGACGGCGCTGCGCGAGGACGGCGTGATCGACGGCGGGATGATCCCGAAGGTCGCGTGCGCGCTGGAGGCGCTCGCGGGCGGCGTGAAGAAGGCGCACATCATCGACGGGCGCACGAAGCACGCGGTGTTGTTGGAGCTGTTCACGGATCTCGGGATCGGGACCGAGATCACGCGCTGAGTCCGAGTCCGAGACGCACCGAACCTTTTCGTCCGCTGGCGCGTACGCTCTTTCGATGACGCGTGTGCTCGTGCTCCTGATGTTCGTCGCTTCGTGTGCGAGGCAGACGCCGGCGGTGACCACGCCGCACGTCGAGGCGCCCGAGGTGGTGTGGCGCACGTGGAGCGAAGAGACGTTCGCGGAGGCCGCGCGCGAAGGGAAACACCTGCTCGTCAGCGTGCAGGCGACGTGGTGCCACTGGTGCCACGTGATGAACGAGCGGACGTACGGTGACCCTGCCGTACGCGCGGAGCTCGCGGAGGGTTTCGTCGCGATCCGCGTGGACGGCGACGCGCGACCCGATCTCGCGGAGCGTTTCCGAGACTACGCGTGGCCCGCGACCGCGCTCTTCACGCCGGACGCGCGTTTGGTCGTGGCGCTGCGTGGCTATCGCGCGCCCGACGTGTTCCTCGGGGTGCTGCGCGACGTGCGCGCGGGGCGCGAGCCGATGGCGACGCGTGCGGCGGCGCCACCGCTCGAACAGGAGGCGCTTCTCACGGCGGCGCGCGCGCAGCTCGCGGACTTCGTGGACGTGGCGGTCGGTGGGTTCGGGACGCCGCAGAAGTATCCGTACGCCGCGCCGGTGGTGTTCGCGATCGAGCACGGCCTCGATCCCATCGACGACGACGTTCTGTCGCGCACGCTCGAAGGACACGCGCGTCTGCTCGATCCGGTCGACGGCGGCGCGTACCAATACTCGCTGCGCGGCGATTGGGATCATCCGCACTTCGAGCGCATCGCGATCGTGCAGGCGGACGTGCTGCTCGCGTTTGCGACGCACGCGCACGTGACGCGTGATGCTCGCTTCCTCGACGACGCGGCGCGCGTGGAGTCGTTCTTGCGCGACGTGTTTCGGAACGAAGATGGAACGTTCGCTTCGAGTCAGGACGCGGATCTCGTCGCCGAGACGCCGGGCACCACGTACTTCGCGCTCGATGGGGACGCGCGCGCCAGGCTCGGCGTGCCGCGCATCGATCGTGCGCCGTACGCGGACCGGAACGGCCGCGTCGTCGAAGCGCTCGCGCGTCTTCACGTCGCGCGGCTCGCGTGTGGTGTGGATGCGGGAGATGCGCTGCGACTCGCGCTCGACGCCGCCGAGCGGATCGAGTCGACGCACCGCGAGGCTTCGGGCGCGTTTCGGCACGGGCCGGCCGACACGATGGCGGGCGACGACGGGCTGGTGCACCTCGCGGACGTCGCGTGGATGCTGCGCGCGGAGCTCGCGCTGCTGGAGGTCACGGGCGACGGCGTCTGGCGTGAGCGCGCGATCCGCACCGCGCGTTTCCTTCGGCCGCTGACCCGGCCGACCGAGAACCCCGTCGCGGAGCTGCGCCACGAGAACGGCGGCTTCGCGGCGCACACGATCGATCCGCGCGCGGTCGGGGATCTCGCGCGTCGACGGCGGCCGCTGGTCGAGAACGCGGTCGCGGCGCGCGCGCTGTTTCGGCTCTCGCGCCTGATCGATCACGATCTGCCCGAGGAAGCGAGCGCGTGGCGTGACGCCGCCGATGCGGCGCTCGCGTTCGACGAAGGGTCGTTGCGTGCGCGCGGTCGGCAGATCGGTGAGCTCGCGCTTGCGCTCGAAGAGCGTCGCGGCAGCTACGGGGTGATCAGCGTGGTCGGGCCAGCGGGAGATGCGAGGACGGAGGCGCTGCACCGCGCGGCGCTGGCGCTCGCGGGGCCGAGGCTCGTCGAGCTCGGGCGTCCCGACGCGAGCCGCTACCCCTACCCCGGCGCGCCCGCGGCCTATCTGTGCAACGCGGACGCGTGCTCGGTGCCGGTGGACGACCCGACGAAGCTCGCGGAGCACTTCGCGAGGTTCTTGGCGGAGTAGCGCTACTCGGCTGCGGCCACCGCGTCGGTCGGCGCGGTCGCGTCGGGGTCGTAGCCGAGGTTCGGGGCGAGCCAGCGCTCGGTCTCCTTCAGGCTCATGCCCTTGCGGCGCGCGTAGTCGACGACTTGGTCGCGACCGAGCTGACCGACCGCGAAGTAGCGGCTCTCGGGGTGACCGAAGTAGAGGCCGCTGACGCTCGCGGTCGGGTACATCGCGCAGTGCTCGGTGAGCTCGATGCCGACCGCGTCGGCGTCGAGGACCGCGAAGAGCGTGCGCTTCTCGGTGTGATCCGGGCACGCGGGGTAACCAAACGCGGGGCGGATGCCGCGGTAGCGCTCACGCACCAGGTCTTCGTGGCTGAGCGCTTCGTCCTTGCCGTAGCCCCAGACCTTGCGTGCGTGCGCGTGCAGGTACTCCGCGAAGGCCTCCGCGAGACGATCCGCGAGCGCCTTCACGAGGATCGCGCGGTAGTCGTCGTGGGCGGCTTCGAACTTCTTCGCGAGCTCTTCGGCGCCGATGCCGGAGGTGACCGCGAAGGCGCCCACGTAGTCCGCGTGGCCTTGCGGCGCGACGAAGTCGGCGAGCGAGTAGTACGGCTGCTCGCCCGGCTTCACCGCCTGCTGACGCAGCATCGGGAAACGCGCGATCTCCTTCGTGCGCGCTTCGTCTTCGAAGAGGACGACGTCGTCGCCCTCGCGGTTCGCGGGCCAGAAGCCGAAGACGCCGCGCGGAGTGAGGAGCTGCTCCCTCTCGATCTGCTCGAGGAGCGTCGTGGCTTCGGCGTAGAGCTCACGCGCAGCGGGACCGACCTCGGGGTGCTCGAGGATCTGCGGGAAGCGACCCTTCAGCTCCCAGGCGGAGAAGAACATCGTCCAGTCGATGAACGGCCGAAGATCCGCGATGGAAGGCGTGATCACCTGACGACCGAGCTGGGACGGCACCGCGATCTCTGCGCGATCCCACTCCGTGGCCGCGCCGTTCTCACGCGCGGTCTCGATCGGAAGCATCGGGCGGTCCTGCTTCATCGCGAAGAGGCGCCGCATCTTCTCTTGTTCTTCGACGTTCTTCGCGACGTAGGCGTCGCGCTGCTTCTCGTCGAAGAGGCCCGAGAGCACGTTCACCACCCGCGAGGCGTCGAGCACGTGCATGACGGGACCGTGATACGCGGGCGCGATCTTCACTGCGGTGTGCTGACGCGACGTCGTCGCGCCGCCGATCAAGAGCGGAAGATTGAAGCCCTGACGCTCCATCTCCTTGGCGACGAAGACCATCTCGTCGAGCGAAGGCGTGATGAGGCCGGACAGACCGATCGCCTGCACGTTCTCTTCCCGCGCGCGGCGGAGGATCACGTCGGCCGCGACCATCACGCCGAGATCGATCACGCGGTAGCCGTTGCAGCCGAGCACGACGCCCACGATGTTCTTGCCGATGTCGTGCACGTCGCCCTTCACGGTCGCCATGAGCACCGTGCCCTGCCCCGTCTGAGTCGCGGCGGTGGTACCCGCGGCGAGCGCGGCTTGCTTCTCCGCCTCCATGAAGGGCTCGAGGTACGCGACCGCCTTCTTCATCACGCGGGCCGACTTCACGACCTGCGGGAGGAACATCTTGCCCGCGCCGAAGAGGTCGCCGACGACCTGCATGCCCGCCATGAGCGGGCCTTCGATCACGTCGAGCGGGCGGCCGTATTTGACGCGCGCCTCTTCGGTGTCGGCGTCCACGAAGTCGACGATGCCCTTCACGAGCGCGTGCTCGAGGCGCTTCTCGACGCTCTCCTCGCGCCACGCGAGCTCTTCTTCCTTCTTCTTGCCCGCGCCGCGCACCGTCTCCGCGAAGGTCACGAGGCGCTCGGTCGCGTCGGGGCGGCGCTGGAAGAGCACGTCCTCCACGCGCTCGAGGAGATCCTCGGGGACCTCTTCGTAGACCTCGAGCTGGCCCGCGTTGACGATGCCCATGTCGAGGCCGGCCTCGATCGCGCGGTAGAGGAAGGCCGCGTGCATCGCCTCGCGCACGACGTCGTTGCCGCGGAAGGAGAAGCTCAGGTTCGAGATGCCGCCGGAGATCTTCACGCCCGGACAGGTGGCCTTGATCTGCCGCGTCGCTTCGATGAACGCGACGCCGTAGCCGTCGTGCTCCGCGATGCCGGTCGCGACCGCGAAGACGTTCGGATCGAAGATGATGTCGGTGCCGTCCCAGCCCTCCTCTTCGACGAGGATGCGGTACGCACGCTGACAGATCGCGACCTTGCGCTCGACGGTGTCGGCTTGGCCGTCTTCGTCGAAGGCCATCACCACCGCGGCCGCGCCGTAGCGACGCACGATGCGCGCCTTCTTGCGGAAGTCCTCCTCGCCCTCCTTGAGCGAGATGGAGTTCACGATCGCCTTGCCCTGGACGTGCTTGAGGCCCTCTTCGAGCACGCTCCACTTGGAGCTGTCGATCATGATCGGCACGCGCGCGATCTCGGGCTCGGACGCGAGCAGATCGAGGAACTGCGCCATGCACTTCTCGGAGTCGAGCAGGCCCTCGTCCATGTTCACGTCGACGATGTTCGCGCCGCCGCGGACCTGATCGAGCGCGACCTCGACTGCCTCGCCGAGCTTGCCCTCCTTCACGAGGCGCATGAAGCGCTTGGAGCCCGTGACGTTCGTGCGCTCGCCGACCATCTGGAAGCCGGAGTCGGGCGTGAGCACGAGCGGCTCGAGGCC
>JALOQC010000419.1 GCA_025453555.1 Myxococcota bacterium
CGTCGACTTCCACCGCGCGACCTTCCGCGTGCGCGGCGACGTGGTCGAGGTCTTCCCCGCGCACGCCGACAAGACCGCGATCCGCATCGAGTACTTCGGTGACGAGATCGACCGCATCTCGGAGATCGATCCGCTGCGCGGCACCGTGATCCGGCCGCTCGAGCGCTACGCGATCTATCCCGGCAGCCACTACGTCACGCCCGAGCAGCAGCGCGCGAAGGCGATCCATTCGATCCGCGCGGAGCTGCGCGAGCGGCTTCAGGAGCTCGAGGACGCGGGCAAGCTCCTCGAGCGGCAGCGGCTCGAGCAGCGCACGTCGTTCGATCTGGAGATGCTGGAGCAGGTCGGACACTGCCAAGGGATCGAGAACTACTCGCGCCACCTCTCGGGACGAAAGGCGGGTGAGCCGCCGCCCACGCTGATCGACTATCTGCCGGAAGACTTCCTGATGGTCCTCGACGAGTCGCACCAGACCGTGCCTCAGATCGGCGCGATGTTCCGGGGCGACCGCGCGCGCAAGGAGGTCCTGGTCGCGCACGGGTTCCGGCTTCCGTCCGCGCTCGACAACCGCCCGCTCACCTTCGAGGAGTGGGAGGCCCACGTGAAGCAGGCGATCTACGTGAGCGCGACGCCGGGTGACTACGAGATCGACAAGACCCAAGGCGTGGTGGTCGAGCAGGTGATTCGCCCGACCGGGTTGATGGATCCGGTGATCGAGGTGCGGCCGGTGCGATCGCAGGTGGACGACCTGCTCGGCGAAGTTCGCGCGCGGGTGGAGCGCGACGAGCGCGTGTTGGTCACCACGCTCACCAAACGAATGTCCGAGGATCTCACCGAGTATTACGGCGAGCTCGGAGTGAAGGTGCGCTACCTCCACAGCGACGTGGACACCCTCGACCGCATCGCGATCCTCCGTGATTTGCGGCGGGGCGAGTTCGACGTGCTCGTCGGGATCAACCTCCTGCGCGAGGGTCTCGATCTTCCGGAGGTGTCTCTGGTCGCGATCCTCGACGCGGACAAAGAAGGGTTCTTGCGGTCGCCGCGCTCGCTCATTCAGACGATCGGACGCGCGGCTCGCAACGTCGAGGGTCGCGTGATCATGTACGCGGACAAGGTCACCGCCGCGATGCAGGTCGCGATCGAGGAGACCTCGCGACGCCGCGAGATCCAAGCGGCCTACAACACCGAGCACGGCATCACGCCGCAGACGGTGAAGAAGGCGATCTTCGATCTCGACCCCTCGATGGGGGGCAGCGATTGGTCGACGGTGTCGCGCGTGGAAGGCGACGACGAGGGTTTGCCGACGGAGCAGCGGCTCGAGGCGTTGCGCGGGCAGATGCTGCAGGCGGCGGAAGAGCTCGACTTCGAGCGTGCGGCCACCTTGCGCGACGAGATCCGACGGATCGAGTCGGGTGGACGCGAGAAGGCGCCTCGGAATCCGGGGCGGAAGCGGGGTCCGCAGCGACCGCGGCGCTGATCCTACGCATTCGCGAGCCGAACCACGCGTGAGCGCGAGCCGAACCACGCGTGAACGCGAGCCACCGTGCGCGCTCGCACCTCGCCGCGTCTGAGCGCGAGCGCGACACGCCGTGCGCGAGGTGCACACGAAGTGCAGCGAACGCAGCTGGCATGCGCAGCGAGCTCTCCTGCCGCGCGACCGGCTGCTGAACGGGCGAAAGCACGTCGATCACGCTCGATGCTCCGCTTGGAACGCCGTGTGCTCACGGGAGGAATCGTGCGAGACATGAGCCAGGCCGTGCGCCTCTTCCTTCCCGCGATGCGCGGGCGATTCGTGGTCGATTCTCGGCAGATCCGCGAGCAGCGTTCACCGTTGCATCGAGAGAGTCGACGGGTCATTCGACACTCCGTGAGCTGGCGATGGATGTGGCTGAGCGGGTTGCTGTCGGCGACGGCGGTAGCCCAAGAGAGCGGCCCGAGCGCCGAGCGAGCGACGGAGACCTCCGCGACGAGCGTCGAGCCGAGCGCGGCGTCGCGCGCGGATGCCAGGCCGAGCACGAACGCGAGCGCAGAGCCGAGCGCCTCCGCGAGCGTGGAGCCGAGCGTCTCCACGAGCGCAGAACCGAGCGTCTCCGCGAGCGTGGGGAGCGTCGAACCGGAGACACCGACCATCGAGCGCGACCCGACGCCGACGCGTGCGAGCGCGCGGACGACCGGGCGTGAGCCGAGGGCGTGGGAGTCCGAGGTGGACACCCGCACGCTCGACAGCGGGCTGCTCGCACGGGTGCAGCAGCGTCGCGACACGACGTTCGCATCGGTGTGCGTGACGTACGGGGTCGGGCAGACGGATGACCCTGAAGGCTACGAAGGGCTGGCGCACCTCACCGAGCACCTGATGTTCGCGAGAACTCGCGAGATCCCGGACGGATTCAGTCGCTTCGTGGAGGCGCTCGGAGCGCGACACCACAACGCGCTCACCGGCCTGGACGACACCGAGTACTGCACCGAGGTGCCGAGCGAAGCCCTCGACGCCGTGCTCTTCGCCGAGTCGATGCGCATGGGGTTCTTGCTCGCGAGCCTCGACGAGGACGATCTGGAGCGAGAGCGCGCCGCCGTGCTGCACGAGCAGCGCGAGCGTGGGCGGTCGGGGCTCGGGGCCGAGGTACGGCGGACGCTGGCTCGCGCGCTCTGGGGCCAGGGACATCCCTACGCGCGCGAGCACGAGAGCGAGGATTCCGTCGAGCGCATCCGTCTCGAGCACGTGCGCTGGTTCTTTCAGCGCTGGTACGGTCCGAAGAACGCGACGATCGCGGTCGTCTCTCCCGAGGAACCCACGCGTGTCCAGGCCCGCATCGCGCACTACTTCGACGCGCTTCGGGGCACGACGCCGCCCGAGCGACCGCACCCCGAGCTGCCGACGCCCGACTCCGCGCGCTTCGTGGTGCTCGCCCCGCTGATCCGCGACGTGCTCATCTTCGCGTGGACCTCGCCGCGCTACCACGAAGCGGACGACGCCGCGCTCGACCTGGTGGCGGACGTAGTCGAGGAGCGACTCGGCGAGCTGTTCGAGGAAGACGAGAACGTGGTCCGCGTTTCGGCGCGCGTGCTGAGCCTCTCGCGTGGCTCGACCTTCGAGATCACCTTGGTCGGAGACGACGAGGTCGATCTCGCGCCGTACGTGGCCCGGGTCCACGAAGTGCTGGACTCGCTCCGCGACGTGGGACCCACCGACGCCGAGATGGCCGAGGCGCGTCGGCTCTGGAGTCGACGTCGGGGCCACGTGCGTTGGTCGCCGCTCGGCACGGCGCGGCGGCTCGCGTCGAGTCGAGTGTTCGGACGCCCGGATCTGCCCGTCCGCGACGAGCGCTACGCGGCGGCCGACGACGACGCCGTACGCGCCGCCACGCGGCGTTGGCTCACTCGCGATCGCGAGGTGTTGGTCCATCGACGCACGCACGGGTTCGGCTCACGTGAGGGTACCGTGCGGCGCCGGAGTCTCCGATGACTGCTCGAACGCTCGTTCCCCTCCACGTGATGCTGCGCGCGATGCTGATCGCGATGGCCTTGGGCTCGGTGGGTTGCTCCCGTGTCGCCGAGCTGCCGCCACCGAGCACGCCGCTCGTCACGAGCCCAGCCGAGGCACGTCGTGAGGCGCCCCGAGCTCCTACGGGGCGTGCCCCTTCGCTCCCGGAAGGACGCGCCTACCGCATCCCGAACGGCGCCTCGCTCTGGTTCGCACACGTCCCCGCGGCCGAGCACACGCGGCTGATGCTGGTCTCGCGGCGCGGCGACGACGGCGCGCACGTCCACGGGCTCACGTCGCTCGTGGCGTGGCACCTCGGGCGGCGCGCGGCCGACGGCTTGGAGGACGCGCGTGGCGCCGGCGGTGCCGACATGCACGGAACCCACGTCTGGTTGGACGTGGCGTCGCGGGACGTGGAGCGCGGGATGACGGAGCTGCGGAAGTCGATCACGCGCGAGCCGATCGACGCCGAGGAGCTCTTGAAGCACCTCGAAGATTCGATCGAAGAGCTCCGAGACACGCAGCCATCGCAGCGCGTGATCATGGCGGGCCTACGTCAGCTCGCGGGGCAAGAGGTCACGACGGAGGACGTCCACCTCGCACGCATCCGCGAGCTGCGGGCCTACGACGAGGCGGCGGCGGAGGCCGTGCGACGCGAGCGTTTCGCGCCATCGGAGAGCGTGCTCGTGGTGGTCGGTCCTCACGATCCCGCAGAGCTCTGGACGAGCTTTCGTGCGGCGTTCGGCGACTGGCTCGGCGATCCTCCGCGCCGCGAGGGCCGGGCACCGTCCGAGCGTCCGCCCGCGCGTGCCGCGGTGAGCGAGCACGTCGAGGGCGCAGACCTCTTGCAACTGCTGATGGTGCGGCGAGCGCCCACGATGGCGTCGCCGGATCGACCCGCGTTCGACGTGCTGACCGCATTGGCCGCGAGCTCGTTCTCCTCGCGGCTGATGACGTCGCTGCGCGAGCAGGAGCGGGTGACCTACGGCGCGCACGGCTGGGTGGACTCGTCGGCGCTCGGCGACGTGCTCGTGCTGACCTCGGCGTTCGCACCCGACGAGGCCTCGCGCGGGATGCAGCGCTTCTTCGGCGAGCTGCAGAGGCTGCGACGTGAGCCGGTGGAAGCGCACGAGCTCGAGGTCGCGGTGCGGCAGCTCTGGTCGCGACTTCGGCACTCGATGGAAGGAGTCGGGGTCGCGAGCTTCCTCTCCGACGCGTGGACGGCAGGTCTGCCTCCGGGGGAGCTCCTGAATCGGTACGTCGCGCTGGGTGAGCTGAGCCCCGAGGCGCTGCGCGAGGTCGCGCGGCGCACCCTCGACCCTTCGGCGGGGCTGGTGCTGGTGATGGGGGACCTCGACGACGTCGGCGGCATGTGGATCGTGCGGACGTCGGAGGGGTTCGCGCTGCGCGAGGATCCGAACGGCTGAGCGTGGGGGCGCCGATCGTGAATCGGACGTCTTGGAGCAGCTCCACTTGCACGGATTCAACTCGTACGAGCGGGGAAGCGCTCGAGAGGTGGGTGGGCGTGGCTTGGCCGGTCGGGGGAGCCCTCGGCACGACGAAGAGAAGAAAGCAGTGCAACTGATTCCTGCTCTGAGGCCTCGATCGTGAATCGAAGGTCGGAGGATCGGACGACCGCACCGCGCACCTGCTACCGTCGCGCGCGGTGTATCGGGACGCGCCGACCTCCACTTCGATCGTGCAGCACGGGATCGCGCTCGCGCTGCGGGGGCGCTGTCCGTTCTGCGCGGAGGTGACGGCGCGGCCCGGCATCCTGTCGGGGACGGCGTGCGACGTGTGCGGCGGCGCGTTCACGGACGATCAACGCTTCGGGGAGCGCGTGGTGTCCGAGATGGAGGCGCTCACGCGCGAGCGCTTCGGCACCGTGCTCGCGACCGCCACCCTCGCCGCGGCGCTCGCGGGCACCGTGCCGTTCCTCGGGCTCGTCGCGAACCTCGTCGCGCTGATCGTGTTCCGGCTCTGGGTGGTCGGACCGTGTCTCTCGCTGCTCTCGGGCACGCGACGTCACGTGGTGCGCTGGACGCTGCGGCTCGGCACCGCGTGGCTGCTCGCGATCACCGGGCTCTTCCTCGCGATCCCGTGCGCGGCGTTTCTTCAAACCGCGTTCGTGGTCGGCACCGTGTGGTGGTCGGGGCGCGCATACCTCCTGTGGCAGCTCCGACGCGAGCGCGTGCGGGAACCGATCGCGCTCGGCGAGTGGTTGCTGCTCGGGGGTGTGATCGCGGCGATGTTGCTCGCGATTGGGCTCGTGCTCTCGCTCGCGACGACGGTCTACGGATTCGTCGACGGGCTGCTCTCGTGGTCGCCGTTCGGAGATGGCTGATGGACGTGGTCGTCGATGCGCAGGGGGACGTGCTCAAGGTCGTCGAGGCCGGGATGCTCGCGGGCATTCG
>JALOQC010000060.1 GCA_025453555.1 Myxococcota bacterium
CCGTGCACGCCGCCGATGTCGACCGCGAGCCGCTCGTTGATGAACACCCACACGTCGTCGTCGCCGGAGAACGCGAGCGTCTCGGTGCCTCCGTACTCGAACCAGAAGCGCACCTCGCTCGTGAAGAAGAAGTTCTGCGCGCCCGAGCCGCCGCCGTCGTTCGTGAGGCCTTCGAGACCCTCGGTCGGGAAGCCCGACACCGGACCGCTCAGGGGCGTCGAGAGCGGGAAGAACGACGCCTCGTCGAAGCGGTAGGTCCCCGCGCCGATCGACGAGAACGTCATCGACTGCGCGACGGTGCGGTTGAAGTCGTCGTCGGAGCGGTACCAGAGGTCGAAGCTCTCCGCGCTGCTGATCCGGGTCGCGGTCGCACGACGCACCGGCCTTCCGTCGACGAGCATCGTCTCGACCATGCCGCGCTCCGCGCCGTTGAAGCACTGGAAGTCAGGATGCCCGTACGGAGGTGTCGCGCCCGGCTGTCCTTCCCGCAGCCGCGTGGTCACCGCAGAGTTGCCGTCCTGACAGGCGGGGATGAAGTCGCGCATCACGACCGGCAACACGACCGTCGGCGGAGCGGGCAGCGGCACCTCTTCGCACGTGAAGCCGACCTCCTCCTGGCAGGTCGCCGAACACCCGTCGCCGGAGCGCGTGTTCGCGTCGTCGCAGGTCTCGGGCGCGAACACCACACCGTCGCCGCAGACGGCGACGCAGGTGCCGTCCGTGCAATCGGGCTCGCGCGTGCACAGCGGCGTGCAGCCGTCGCCGATGAGCGGGTTGCCGTCGTCGCATTCCTCGGTGCCTTCGGGCATTCCGTCGCCGCACGTCGATCGTCCACACGGCTCGCCGGGCGTCGGGCACACCGCGCCGGGCTCGAGCTGACAGCTCCCGTCGCAGCCGTCGCCCGCGCGCGCTTCGCACACGTCGCCGTCGTCCGCCGCGACGCAGTCCGCGCTCGACGTGCAGCGCGTTCCATCGCCGCCGTTGCAGGTGCCTCCGTCGTCGCAGGCCTCGAAGCCCGCCACGAGCCCGTCACCACACGCCGCCGCACGGCACGCCGCGCCGACGACCGGACACGTCCATCCCGGCTCCAACGTACAGCTCGCGTCGCAACCGTCGCCCGCCGTCGCGTTGCGATCGTCGCAGGTCTCCGGGCCTTCGATGCGCCCGTTGCCGCAGGTCACGACACGCACGCAATCCTCGCCCGGACGCACGCACACGAAGCCGTCGTCGACGCTCGCGCAATCGCCCGTGCAGCCGTCGTCGTCGTCGGTGTTCCCATCGTCGCAGGCTTCGCCCTCGCTCTGCACGCCGTCGCCGCAGACCGCGGGCCCGGCGTCGGTGTCTCCAGCGTCCGGCCGTCCGCCGTCGGGGCGTCCGCCATCCTCGCGTCCGCCGTCCTCGTCGCCGCCACCGCCGTCGCGCTCCGGCCCGTCGTCGTCGCCGCACCCTCCGAGAGCCACCACCAGACACACGATCCAACCCGCGAGCGACCGACGTCGAAGCATGCGCGCATGTTCGCCGCTGCGCGCGTGCGTTGCCAAACGAGATCGCGCGTCGTCGTGAGCTGTTCGCGCGATCGTCGCGTACGCGCTCCGAGGAAACCCTCGACCGCGTCGGGTGACGGCCCGTGTCCACGGGGCCGAGCTCGGGTCCCGGCGGTCGGGCGATCAATCACGCAGTCGACCGCGGCTCGTGTGCTCGCGAGACGAGGTCGACACGACGACGCCCGACCGAGCACCACGTACCGACGGCATCAATCCTGGTTCATCGGCCGAGAGCTCTCGCGAGATCACGGACTCTGCTCAGTCGATCGACCGCACCGGTCGCACGCCGATGCTGTAGAGCAGGCCTCCAGCGCGCTGACGAAACGCCGTGAGCAAGGCCTGCCACTCCCCGGGGTTCTGCCCCATCGTGCCCGCGCCGCCGCGAACGACGCGGTCGGCGAAGTCACCCGGACCGCCGGGCGTGAGGTCGGGCGGCACGGCGTAGCGGTTTCGGCAGAGCTCTGCGACGACGCCGAAGCCCAGCAGACCGAAGTCGTTGGCGGCGTGCGCGTGACGGGCTTCGTCGCGATCCGCGCTCCGATCGTGCTCGAGCGAGGTCTTTCGGAGGTACCTCCGGTCGGGGACCACGTTGCCCTTGAAGGTGATCTCGCCCGTCCGCCCACCTCGCGCGAACCACTCCCACTCGGCTTCGGTGGGGAACCGGAAGCCGCGTGCGGCGAACGCGACCTCGAGGTCTTCGGGCAAGGTCGAGGCGTCGCCGCCTTCGCCGACGAAGATCTCGCCCCACTCGCGTCGCCAGTCGTCGATCGCGAAGTCGCTCATCGCGCTCTGCGCGACGAGGCAAGGCTCGACCGTGACGCGGACGACCGGACGAAACGGGGAAGGTTCGACGAAGAGGTTCGCCCAGGCCTGATCGAACGTCGGCTCGCCGCGATGGGGCTCGGCGAGCTCTTCGAGGTACGCGAGCTCGGCGTCGGAGAGGCCCATGTCGAAGGTGCCGCCCGGCACGAGCACGAAGCGGAAGAGACCATCGAGCCCCTCGTACGAGGCGAGGGGTAGGTCGTCTCGACGAAAGGGCGCGAGGCACTCGAACGTGAGCCCGTGTGGGGCGGCGAGATCGCGGGCGATCTCCTCCCGACGCGTGGGCGGCGTGGACTGCCAGGCTTCGAGGCTGGCGAGCTCGGAGGGGGGCATGGACGGTTTCCTCGAGGGCAAGCGTTGGTGGGCGGCGGCGCGCGTCTTCGCGAACGACCGGGACTCTACGCCCGGCCGTGATGCGCTCAAACTGCGACCGCGGACGGCAGGCGCTCGCGGCTCCTCGACATGCTCGCTCTCGCTCCAACCTCGGCCTGCGTCGGGCTTGTCGCGCACGACCGGCCGTGCCATTCCCCCGCGCGATGCTCCTCGCGATCGACGTCGGCAACACCAACACCGTGCTCGGCCTCTACGAGGGCGAGCGCCTCGTCCACGACTTCCGCATCCAGACCTCCGCGGGTCGCACCACCGACGAGCTGCACGCGCTGCTCGCGAGCCTGCTGCAGATCGCGGAGGTGCCGCGGCGCCAAGTCACCGCGAGCATCCTCGCGTCGGTCGTGCCTTCGGTGACCGATCAGTTCGTGGAGGCCGTCGATCGCGCGTTCGATCACGACGTCGTGGTGGTGAAGCCCGGCATCAAGACCGGCATGCGGCTGCTCTACGAGAACCCGCGCGAGGTCGGCGCCGATCGCATCGTCAACGCGGTGGCGGCGTTCGAGCGCGTGAAGGGCGCGGTGATCGTGGTCGACTTCGGAACCGCGACCACCTTCGACTGCATCTCCGACAAGGGCGAGTACCTCGGCGGCGCGATCGCGCCCGGCATGGAGATCAGCGCCAACGCGCTCTTCTCGCGCGCGGCGCGCCTCTTCCGCGCGGAGCTCGTGCGTCCGCCGAAGGCCATCGGCCGCAACACCGTGCACTCGATGCAGTCGGGCATCGTCTTCGGCTACGTCGGCCTCGTGGACGGGCTCGTCGCGCGGCTGCGCGAAGAGATGGAAGGCCCCGTCCGCGTGCTCGCGACGGGCGGCCTCGCGCGTCTGGTGGAGCCGGAGAGCGCGACGATCGAAGAGGTCGACGAGTTCCTGACCCTCGACGGGCTCCGCCTGCTCTGGGAGCGCAACCAGGCCTGACTCGCGCCGCTCGATTCAGCCCCCGCTCGCGGCGTTCGCGGCTTCTTCGTTCTCCGCGGTGCGTCGCGTCGCGAGCTCCGCTTGCATCTGCTCGGTCTCGGCGCGGCCGAGCGGGTAGAACCATAGGATCACCGCGTTCAACACCGCGAGCGAGCCGGGGACGATCGAGAACATCAGACGAATCCCGAGCAGCGAGGTCTCGTCCTGCACGGTGTTCGGGCGGAAGCCGAAGGCGTCGAGCATCCAGCCCGCGCCGGCGCCGCCGAGCGTGAGGCCCATCTTCTGCGCGAACATCGCGGCCGAGAAGACCAGCGCGGTCGCGCGTCGACCGAACTTCCACTCGCCGTAGTCCGCCACGTCCGCGTAGAGCGCCCAGACGAGCGCGGGGGTGGGCCCGGCCAAGAAGCTGCCGATCAGGTTCACCACGAACATCGTGATGGTGGCTTCGCGGGGGATGAAGAAGAAGCCGATCACCGTGAGCGCGTTGAGCAGCGTCAGGATCATCACGCCGTTGCGTTTACCGACCCATTTGTCGACCGGACCGGAGAGCGCGACGCCGCCGATGAACGCGAGCATCCCCGACGAGAGGAAGATCGTGGGAAGGTCGAACTCCAGAAAGAACGCGGATTGTTCGGTACCGATCGCGAACACGGGCTCTTCGGAGAGTCCGACGCAGTACTTGAAGAAATGGACGGTGACCGCGCCACGCACGGCGACGTTGGCGAGCGTGCAGATGGCCGCGCCCACCATGATCAGCCACGGGCGGTTCTTCATCAGGAGCCGAAGGTCGGTCGAGAGCGCGACGGGCGTCTTCGACTGCTGCGGCACCACGCGCTCGCGCGTCGTGAGGAAGGTGACCAGGAACATCAGCGTGGAGGCGATCCCGAAGACCGCCATCGTCGATTGGAAGCCGACGATCTCGTCGCCCCCGCCGAAGAGCTTCACCAGCGGGCGGACGAGGAGCGAGACCACGAAGCCACCGCCGAACGCGCCGAGAAATCGGTACGTGGAGAGCGAGACGCGGTCTTCGTCGCGATCCGTGATGACGGCGAGCATCGCCGAGTACGGGACGTTGATGGCCGTGTAGACCATCTTGAAGACGATGAACGTGGTGTACGCGAAGAGGAGCTTGCCGGTCTCGCCGAGATCCGGATTGGCGAAGATCGCGTACCCCGAGAGGCCGTAGGGGATCGCGAACCAGAGCAGGAACGGGCGGTACTTTCCGTACTTCGTCTGCACCCGATCCGCGAGGGCTCCCATGAGCGGATCGTTCACCGCATCCCAGAAGTTCGCGACCAGATACATCGTCCCGATCGCGGCCGGGTTCAAGCCGAAGACGTCGGTGTAGTAGTAGAAGAGAAAGAGGTTGAAGAACTGGAAGTAGAGGTTCGACGCGGTGTCGCCGAGGCCGTAGCCCACCTTCTCCGCAAAGCCGATTCGAGCTGTCGTCATGGTGTCACTCGGCGGATTCGGTGTTCTCGAAGCTCTCGAAGTCGGCGTTCTGGAAGCGGCCGAAGCTCTCGCGTTCGGACTCGTGCTCAGGCGCGCTCCGACGACGTCGCGCCCACCGAGACGCGAATCCATCGGATCGCGCCGTCGCGATCGAAGAGGTGGCGCGCGATGGAGGCCGGCAGCTCTCCGTCGAGCTCTCGCTCGCTACCGTCGGAGAAGCCGACGCGCAGCGTCGCGCGACCGTCGCGCTCCACGATCACGGGAGGCTCCACGATCACCGGCGTCTGGGCGAGCGTGAAGGCGAGCCCGCCCGCGGGAACCGGCACCGTGCATCGCGCGCCCGTCACGTCCACGTACGCGAGCTCCGTGGGAGCCGAGACGCGCTCGTCGTCGCGCAGGAGCGTGGGCTCGACGCGCACGGCGCCACGCTCGATGCGAAGGCCGAGCTCGCCGAGGCGCGTGAGGAGCTCCTCTTTGACCTGACCCGTCATGCCAGGCTGCCGCGCGCCACCGGTCTCGGGGGTGTGCGAGTACGGATCGGTCGGAAATGCCCCGTAGAGCGCGGGGGATTTGCGGAAGCCGAGCCCGGAGCGGACGTCGTCGTACGCGGCGCGGAGCGCGTCGATTCGATCGGCCGGCGCCCCCTCGTCGACCGCCACGAAGAGCCGCTCTTGGACGGCGAGCAGGAGCTTCGAGACCATGTGCCAGTACACGCTTCCGAGGCCTTCGTACGCGAAGAAGGTACCCGAGCGGCCGGTGAACGCGTGGTGGTCGAAGACCTCTTCGAAGAGCGCGAGGTACGAGGCGCGCTCGGCGGGCACGAGGGACGCGTAGCGCGGGTCGCGGGCGAGCTCGTCGAGGAGCGCGCGAAGATCGTCGGCGTTCCGGAGGTCGCCGCCGAAGTGCCCGCGCCGATCGAAGGGATCGACCAGCACGAGACGATCGTCCTCGTTGGCCGCGAGCGCCTTCGAGAGCGCCGAGCCGTCGAGCCGCCGCGCGTCGAAGGAGTTCTTTTCGAGAAACCCGGGGAGCGCGCGGTTCGGATAGAGCAAGTAGGTGCGCTGCTCCGGCCAGTAGAGCGGGCTCGCGCGCAACGCGTGGAGCAGCGCGATCGACGCGTCGGTCGAGAGGAAGCCCGAGGAGAGGACCGCGACCTGCCCCTCCAGCATCGGCGCGAGCGGTTCGAGGCGCGCGGTGTCTTCGCCGAACGCGACCACGTGGTACGCGTGGAAGAGTCCGTCGGGCCGTCGGTTCGACCGGAGCACGTGATCGACGTGCGCGAGCGCGAGCTCGAGCAGCTCGTCCAAGGTGCCGGCGTCCAGCCGCTCCGGCGCGGTCGGACCGCCCTCGTAGCGCGCGGCGCGGAAGGCGGTCGCCGCCTCGCCGAGCGCGTCCATCACCGCGCGTCGACCGCGATCGTCGAGCGCCTCCCCCGTCGAAGGGCGATGGACGCGCAGGATCGCGAGCACCTCGTGCGCGTGTCGCACGACGACGTCCGCCATCGCGAAGGAGCGCTCGGGAGACGCCGCGAGCTGCGCACGCCAGAACGCGAGAAAACGCCGCAGGTAGGCCGCCGTCACCACGGACACGCCCTTGCCGACGAGCGCGTTGTTCGCGTCGTTCCACTCGGGCCGCTGGGTGTTCATCCAGATGCCGCCGCCCGGCACGAGGTTCGTCAGCTTCGCCAGCAGAAGCACGAGCAGCTTCTCGACCATGGTGACGAGCTGCACCGAGGCGCCTTCGTCCGAAGCCGGGACCAACCGTCCGTCCGTCCCGAGCTTCGCGACGCGCTCCATCGTGCGTCGGTGCGCCGCATCGTCGAAGCGGATGGTGCTCGCGTGGTCGCGAACCATCTCGCGATGCGGGACGATGCGATACGGCACGTCGGCGGAGGAGAAGATGCGGCGGTTCCACTCTCCCACGAGGCGCCCCGGCTCGAGACGCTCCACCGCTTCGAGCAGCTTCTGCAGGTAGACGATCTGATGGTCGCCCCAGTAACCGATGTTCGCCCACGGATCTTCGGGCTCGGGGACCTCCCACTCGATCCCGTCGCGGGTCACGCGGTACGGGTTGTATCCGTCCGGCGTGGTGGCGTTCAGGAACTTCGCGACCATGGAGAACGCGAAGGCGGGATAGGCGTACGCGAGCGGCTCCCAGTTCTGGAAGATGTCGCGCCAGTTTCCTTGATAGTCGGTGCGCGGCGAGCCGTCCGGATTGCGCAGTCGGATCGCGAACTCGTTCCAAGGGCGGCTCGGATCGCCGTGGCGTCGGCTGAACGTGATCGGCAGGTACTCGAGGGACAGCCGCACGAGGTCGGGGTCGTCCGTCTTCTCCGCACGTGCGATCAGGGACGAGATCGGGAGCTTCTCGGGGAGCTCGCGCAGCCACGCGGCACGTCGTGCGTGCACCGCGCGGTTGCGGACCGCGACGAAGGCGTCGAAGTCGCGCGCGCGGGCGTGGTGCCCGTCCACGAAGACCCCGCCGCGCATCACGTTGAAGAGCGTGTTGGCGAAGTGGTGCGCCGTGGTCAGGCGATCGCCGCCGACGCTGAGCCCGTCCGCGCGCCCGACGATGTCGCGCAGGCCCTCGGTGGTTCGCGCCACGTCGTCGAGCACCAGCGCTTCGCGCGCATCCGGCGCGAGATCGCGTTGCCAGACGCGGATCCGTCCGACCGCCCGCGCATCGCAGGAGACGTCGGCGATCACGTGCCACCGGCGCGTGCCGCTCGCTTCGATCGTGAGCGGCGCGATGGCGAGGTAGGCGCCGCGCTGACCGCGCACGTCGTGATCGCCGCCCACCACGTCGCCGTGCCGGAACGCTTCGAGGCGCGCGTCGGGCGTGAGCAAGACGTGCGTCGGGTCGAGCCCGAGCGACCAAATCACGTTCGCGCGCAGGGCCTCGCTCGCCTCCACGCGGTCGGTGAGGATCGAGCTGAGCGAGTACGTCGCGACGCCGGTCGCGGGATCGAGCTCGTTGCGCTTGTACGCGTCGAGCAGACAACTGAACCGGTTCTGGAGCGCCTTGGTGGTGCCGTGCGGCAGCACGTTGCGGTAGCCGTCGAGCACGTCGATGCGCCGCGGGTGTCGGGTGTCGTCGCGCAGCTCGACCGTCCGCACGAAGCCGACGCGCTCGCCGAAGCGCAGCGTGACGGTGAAGGTCAGCCCGAGATCGAGGTTCGACTCCTCGAACGCGAGCGCGTCGCCCTCGACGCTCTTGCGCAGCCGCCGACCGATCCGGTGCACGCGCGGAAGCACGGTCGAGAGCGGCTCCCAGAGGTGCACGCGATTCGCGTCGTGGACGCGCAGGATCGTGAGCGGCCCGGTGTGCGCGATGCCGGAGGTGAGCTTGTCCTCGGTCTCGTAGGGGAGGAACGCGTGATCGGCGTCGCGGCGACCCGCGGTCATGCCGCCCGTGCTCGCGACGAACCACCACAGATCGGAGCTCGAGACGAGGCTCATGAAGAAGGGCGCGAGCCGATCACAGTTCCGGATCTCGTACCACTCGCGTCCGTCCACGTGTACGAAGCCGCCGTCGACGCGCACGTCGCTCGAAGGTCGTAGGCGGGTCTCGCCGAGGAAGGTGGGGAGCATCGCGGCCTCACTCCGCGCGTCGGTACACGCGCACGTAGTCGACGAGCAGCGTCGCCGGGAAAGGGGTGGTCGCGTCCGGCGGGCCGACGTAGCCGCCGCCGACCGCCAAGTTCAGGATCAGGAAGAACGGGTGATCGAAGACCCACTCGGGATCGGTCGCGCCCGGCAGCGGGGCGAGCGAGCGGACCTGAGCCGTCGTCGCGACGTGGTAGAGGCGGTCGTCCACGAACCACGCGATGCGGCCCGGATCCCACTCCACCGCGAACACGTGGAATTCCTCGTCGAGCGCGGGGTCTTCGACCACGAGCGACTCCGTGATCGACTCGCCGCCCGAGTAGCCCGGACCGTGGATGGTTCCCGCGACCACGTTCGGCGCCTGACCGCGCACCTCCATGACGTCGATCTCGCCGCACCCCGGCCACTGACCGCGACGCGCTTCTTCCGGGGTGGATTCCGCGTCCGGAAAGTCGTTTCCGAGCATCCAGAACGCGGGCCAGAGACCTTGACCGGCTGGAACTCGAATGCGCGCTTCGAAGCGCCCGTACTGCTGCTCGAAGTTGTCTTGAGTGCGCAGCCGGGCCGAGGTGTAATTGCGACTTCCGAAGGACTCCTGACGCGCAGTGATTCGCAGGTGTCCTTCGCCGTCGAGCGACACGTTCTCGGGTCTTCCCGTGTAGAACTGGAGCTCGCCGTTGCCCCACCCGTCACCGTTCGGGCCGGTGCCGAGGTCGAGCTTCCACACCGAGAGATCCGGCAGCGAGCCTTCCGCTCCGTCGAACTCGTCCGCGAAGGTCAGCACGAAGTCTTCCGGGGGAGGCATGGGCTCGGTCTCCGCCGCGCACGCCGCGAAGAGACCCGCGCACGCGATCGTGTGGGCGACCCGGCGGGCCACCGTGCGGGAGATCGAAGGGTTCGTCCTCACGTCCGCGCTCCTTCCTTCACCACGTCGAACATCGCCGGTTCCGCCAGCGCGCGCTCCAAGACCAACGTCGCCGCGCCGATCGCGATGCCGAGCTCTCCGAGCGGCGAACGTTCGATCTCCGCGTGCGCGATCGACTCCGCGAGCGCGCGCGTGCGCACCGTGTGTCGAAGCGGCTCGAGCAAGAGCTCGCCTGCGCGCGTGATGCCGCCTCCGATCACGAGGCGCTCCGGGTTCACCAGATTCAAGAGGTTCGCCACGCCGATCCCGAGGGTGCGACCCGCCTCGGTGATCACGTGGCGCGCGAGCTCGTCGCCTTCGAGCGCCGCATCCACGAGGCGATCGACGGTGAGTGGCTCGGTCTGCAGCGGGCTCGACGGATGCTCCTTGCGGAGCTCACGCACGGACTCGAAGAGGCGATGCGTGCCCGCGAGCGTGGTGAGACAGCCGCGCAGCCCGCACATGCAGAGGGGGCCGTTCGGATCGATGGTCGTGTGTCCGATCTCGCCCGCGACACCCCGCGCGCCGCGGAGGATTCGGCCGTCCATGATCAGCCCCGCGCCGATGCCGGTCGCGACCTTGAGGTAGACGAGGTTCTCCGCGCGCCCCGCCCACCACAGCTCCGCGAGCGCGCCGAGGTTGGCGTCGTTGTCGACCAAGACCGGGCGACCGAAGCGCTTTCGAAGTCGCTCCACGACGTCGTAGCCGGCCCACTTGGGGAGGATCGACGGCACGAACTTCCCAGGCGCGCGTGGGTCGATCGGGCTCGGCGCCGCGACCCCGATGCCGACGATGCGCTCGCGCGCGCCGGGCCGCGCTTGCAGCAACCCGCCGATGCAGTCCTCGACGAGGTTCAGCGCGCACTCCGGGTCGTCGCGCACCGCGCACGGCACCTCGCGATGTCCGAGCACCGTGCCGTAGAGATCGGTGAGCACGACCGTGACGTGGCTCGCGCCCAGCTCCACACCGACGAGCAGCGCGGCGTCCGCCACGAGCTCGAGCACGATCGGCCGACGCCCGCCCGTCGAGGTGCCGGTGCGAGCCTCGCGCACCACGCCGGTCTCCAGCAGGTCCCCCACGATCGCCGAGACGGTCGAGCGGCTCAGGCCCGATCGACGCGCGAGATCGGCCCGCGACGCCTCGCGCTCGTTCCACAGGAGGTTGAGCAAGAGGCGCCGGTGCTGCGCACGCATCGTCGCGGCGTCGAGCACCCCCTCGCGGGTCGGAGCAGATTCGTGGGGGTCGGTTTCCATCGGTGGGTACGGCTCGAGAGAAGGAGAGAGAGGTTCGTGATCCCGCACGCGACGCGAGGACGATCACGAGGGCGTGGGATCCGAGCGTCGTGTCACGCGAACGCGATCACGTCGCTCGGAATCCCCACGCGCCCTCATGGCCGGCTTCCCTTCACGGGCAGGCGCTCGCGCAGGTGCCGTAGACGGCGCTGATCGTGGTCGGCGCCGTGGGGATCGTGACCTGACGGTTCGCGAAGGTGGCCCCGTCGGTGACGGGAGCGCAGGCGCCCATGCCGCCCGCGACGTCGTCGATGAGGTCTTCCTGCGACGCGAAGTTGTTCGTCATGAACTTGAACTCCAACGCGCCCGCGGGGAAGTCGAAGGTCCCCGTGTAGACCATGTCACCGTCGGTGTCGGTGAGCTGGAAGCCGTCCCCGCAGAACGAGCAGAAGGGACCCGTGAGGAAGACCGTCGCGAACGCGGTCGCGGGATCGGGACACGACATGTCGACCTCGAAGGTCACCGCGTAGCGGCACGAGCCGTCGTCCACCGTCGCGGCGGCCGAGTAGTTGGAGGCGTCCTCGTCCATGCAGCCCGGGACGTTGGTCAGATCTTCGGGCACGCGCTCCCACTGCACGTCGTCGACGTAGAACGTGATCGGCCCTGTGCCCTCGGGCAGGCCCGCGACCCAGCCGAAGCCGCCGCCGACCGTGTCGTAGTCCACGCCGACCAGGCTGATCGCGAAGTCGGTGGGCGTCGTGGTGAGGACGATGTCCGCCGTCTCGACCTCGAAGCCGTCGCGCTCGCCCAGCTCGTTCGGGCCGTAACCCACGAGGAACTTCAGCGTCTCACCGCCGGCCGCGCCCCACGCGGAGAAGCTCACGCGCGTCGCGCCGCGCGGCATCGGGAAGCCGGGCTCGGCGCCGAAGTTGTTCTCCGGGAACTGCCAGAAGACACCCGCGAAGCCCATGCCGCCGCGCGTGTACGTCCACGTTCGGCAGGCACCGGCGCCGTCGCCACCGCGCATCGGGCACTCTTCGACGACCGAGATCCCGGTCGCGTCTCCGAAGAAGCCGCTCGCCGCGTAGAAGCCATCCACCACGACCGGCAACACCGTGCAGCCACCGAAGGCGACCGGGTCGAGGTCGACCGCGTCGGTCGTGACCTCGAAGCCGCGCAGGGTGCCGCCTTCGACGCGGCAGAACTCGGGCACCGTCTCCACGACGGCCGGGGTGCCCCCGAGCACGAACGTGTGGGTGTACGACCCGATCACCAGCTCGGCCGAGCCCTCCCAGACCTCGTCTTCGTCCGCGTCCGCGAGGGTCGGGCAGTCGTCGGTGCAGAAGCTCCCTTGCACCGCGACGCCCGCGCTGCGGTCGTAGTCGAGACCGGTGAGATCGACCGCGAACGAGACGCGGAAGGTGCACGAGCCGTCGTCCACCGACGCGTCCTCGTCGAAGTTCGTGGCGTTCGAGTTGGTGCAGCCCGGCGTGGGCGGCGGTCCGCCGTCCGGTCGCCCCGCGTCCTCGTCCATCCCGGAGTCCGGCATCGGCGTCGGGCCGTCGTCGTCACCACAGCCGATCCCCGCGATCGCCATCGCGAGGAAGATCCACGTCGTCGAGCTCATTCGGATTCTCGTCATCGTCGCCCCCAATCACCCTCTCGATCGCGATCGAGTCTTCGGGCATTGTCTCGGTTCTTCGTCATTTCTTCGTGTGCCAACGTCGGCTCGCCACGTCGCTCAGTCGTCACTCAGTCGAGGCTTCGACGCCGTTCAGGAGTCGCTCCCTCGCCACTCGGCCGCTCATCAATCTTGCAACAGATAGACCTCGTCCACGAGGAGCTGGTGCCCCTCGGTGTTCCCGGTGCCCCCGAGCAGGAACGGGGCCCGCACGTTCAAGCGGTCGAGCCCCTCGAAATCCGCCAGCGGAATGCGGAGCACGTGCCACTCACCGTCCGCTGCGTAGCCGTAGTCCGTCGCTTCGACCGACACCGCGCTCACCGCGTCCACGCCCGATTGCATCGAGATCGTGATCCGCGCGAACGAGGGATCCGACGACTTGAGCGCGACCGCGAGCACGTCCCAGGCGGAGAGGTCGGTCGGGGTGTCCCAGACGATGCCGCCGCCCCAGAACGCGGTGCCGCGGAGGGTGAAACGATCGGAGAGCACGCCCTCGACGCGATCGGCCACCGTGCCTTGGTCGTAGTGGAGCGCGCCGTCGGTCGCGAAGATGAAGTAGCAGCGCAGCGGCCGCGCGTGGGGCTCGCGCACGCACTCGCGCTCGGCGTCGAGCCCGAAGCGCCGCGAGCTCTCTCCCTCGTAGAAGATGCCGAGCGAGAGCCGCTCCATGCCGAGCAGGTAGGGCTCGGTGCCCGCGAGCGGCTCCTCCTCCGGACCCGCGTCGGACACGAGGCCGACGTGACCGGAGTAGTCGGGATCGCCGAGCGGCGCGCGACATCCGAGGGCGAACCCGCAGAGCGAGATCGCGGCGAGCGAGACGAACGAAGCACGCGAGGAGATCAGGGAACGCACGGGTCCTCCTCTTCGGGCTCGATCTCCGGTCGCGGGGTGTCACGCCCCGCGATGCGCACCACGACCTCGTTCCCGTCCGCGTCGGTCGCCAGCACCCAGTCGCCGCGCACGCGCAGGCCGAGGTCCTGGATCCCGCGGAACGCGAGCGGCGCGAGGTAGAACGGCACCCCGTTCTCCAAGTACGAGACCGAATCCGGGAACTCGTCGAGCACCGCCTGGTACGCGCGCCCCGCCATGTGCGTCACGCGGCAGACGTCCTCCGCCGAATCGAGCTCCCCCGACACCGCGATGTCGTGCAGCTTGCTCGCAGTGTAGAACTGGTGCTCTCCGTTGGGCGCACGCGCGAGCAGGGTCGCCCACGCGTAGAATCCACCCGCGTTTCCGCCGTTCGCGAGGAGCTCGAACTTGGTCTCTTCGCCGATCGGATGATCGCGAAACGGGTTGCGAGGGTTCGTGAGCGTGACGTCCGACGGGTAGATGCCCTCGTCCTCGTGGAAGATCTCGAAGCGTAGACCGGTGACGTTCTCGCCGTAGCGGTACTCACCCGACTCGATGCACGCACCGAGGGTCGACGCAGCCACGACGGTCACGGCGATCGCGAGCGCGGAGCGCATCGAGGATCCCTCCGAAGGACGTTCAGATCGAGATCTGCACATAGGTCCTCACCTCCCACTCGGATCCGAAGGCGTTCGGGCGCGTGGTGTCTTGCAGGAATCGCCCGGAGTTCTCGTCGAGCAAGCGGTACGTCGCGCGCACGCCGAGCCGCGTGTACGAGGCGATGAACCACTGCGGCCGGCTGAGCGAGTACGAGAGGTCGATCATCCCCTGGAAGGGGAACGTGCTGTTGAAGTCGCGGTAGTAGTCGAACGGACCCCAGTCGCCGAAGCGGAAGAAGTAGTCCATCGCGACGCGGTCCACCGTGAGCCGACCTTCGGCGCCCGCGCGGTAGACGAGCCGCGGATCGTCGCCGTTCGCCTGCCCGTTTCCGACGTAGAAGGTGTTCACGAGCCGCGCGCGATCGGAGAAGTTGATGACGCTTCGGAGCCGCACGTCCCAGAGATCCTGAGCGGGTGCCGAGGTCGGGAACGCGAACTGAATCCCTTCCGCCGTCACACCCACCGAGGAGTCCTGGATGGTCGGGTGGATGCGGTAGGTGAAGTCGAGCGCGGCCGCGAAGTTGGCGTCCTCGCGTCGGTCGTTGTCCCACGCCCACATCCACGTCGCGGGGGTCGGGTCATACGCGAGGAGCAGCTCGAAGCCGTACGTCTCGCGGTTGCTGCGAACCCAGAAGGGATCCTGGAGCTGGTTTCGTCCGTCGAGGCCCGGGTAGTAGATGCCGGTCACCGGATCGAATCGATCGCCGATCGCGGGCAGCGGCCCTTCGAGCGGTCGCTGCATCAGGAAGTTCGGCGCGATCTGGAGGCGCCCCACCGTGTAGCCGGCGCCCGTCGACACCGCCCAATGGTTGCCCTGCCCGCTCTCCTTGAGGCTCCAGCCCGTGATGGTGACCGTCGGATCCCAGCCCGCGTCCGCCACCAGCCCGCGGTAGCCGCCCTGCAAGTACCAGTAGAAGGGCGCGGCCTCGAGGGTGAGCTTCGCCTTGCCGCCGAGCGTGTCGAGCAGGTGCACCTCGTCGTCGATCACGTAGTGCCCGGAGTCGAGGTACGAGGGCGCGCCATCCTCCGCGTCGCGCACCGCCTGGAAGCGCTGCCCCACGCGCGGCGAGCCGGCCATGATGCCGCCGAGCTCCACGCGGAGCGGGCCGAAGCGACGCGAGAGGTAGAGCGTGGTCTTGCGATCGCGCGGGGTCGGGATCGCGGAGCTCGTGGGACCGGCCGCGCGCTGCGCGAGGTCCTCCTGGTGCATCACCGACGCTTCCCAGGCGCCCCACTCGCGGTGGTACATGCCGATGAGCGTCGGGTTCGCGCCCCACCAGAGCTGCGGTCCGAACGCGATGCGGAGGCCTTCGAGCTCACGCCGACCCTCGAAGCGCACGCCGATCGGCACGTCCGCGTCGAACTGATCGACCGCGCGCTGGTAGTGCGTCTCCGGTACCAAGTGGAAGAAGTCGCCGTCGTGGCCCCAGTGGCTCTGCCCGACGCGGTAGAAGCCGGTGAGCTGGAAGCGCGACTCGTCCCAGGTGAACGACGCCTGATAGACCGCCACGCGCTCGAGCGCGCTCAGCGAGACCTCTTCGCCGTCCGTGTCGACCACCGAGCGCGGGAGCCCACGACGCTCGTAGTAGATCTCGTCGATCGGGTTCTGCGCCGTGTTGCCGAGCACGTTGAGCGTGAGGCTGCCGCGCACGCGCGAGGTCGGACGCACCTCGACGCCGACGTAGAACGACTCTTGGTGATCGAAGCGCGTGCGCTGCCGCTCCGGCTCGTTCAAGCGACGGCCCCCCGTCGTGTAGGTCTCGGTGTCGAGCCGCAGGAACGCGATGCGCACACGCTCGAACGCGTCGAGCCGACTCATCGCGCCTTGGGCTGCGTAGCGCGCCGCGCCCTCCTGCGTGCGGATCGAGCCGAAGTGCTCGCGGATCTCGGCCATCGTCGTCGACGGCGCGTAGGGATCGAGCTCGAACGCGCGCTGGAGCGCGTAGTACGCGGAGCGGCAATAGAGCCGGAACTGTCCGTCCTCGTCCGGTCGGCCCTTCGCGCAGAGACCGAACCACTCCTCGTTCATGTTGTTCTGCCCCTCGACGTAGTCGAAGGGGTACGCGGCGTTGCTCCACGACGCGGTCTCGTCGTGCACGTCGAGGTTCGTCTCCTGCTGGTACTTCCACCAGCCGTCGGACCACTGGAAGATCATCCCGCCGATCGCGTTCTGCGCGCGCCCGCGTCCGTACGCGTGCTCGTAGATCTCCTGCCAGAGCGCGACGAGGATCTCGGCCTGCGCGACGTCGTCCTCGCGCCCCTCGCGCGCGTCGAACGCGTCGGAGCCGAACTCGGTGTAGACGAAGGGCACGTCGAGCACCTCCGCCACACGATCGAAGAGATCGCGCGACGACGCGCCGCGGTAGACGTTGGATCCCATGACGTCGAGGTTCGGGCATTGCTCGCGGATGACGTCGAGGAACTGGAGGTCGCCGTTGGCGATCGCGACGGGGTGGTTGGTGTCCCGCGCGTGGATGACGTCGATCGCCTGCCCGAAGAGCGAGTAGAGGTAGGTCGCGCGGGCGTCGTCGCGCTGCTCCGCCGGCAGGTTCTCCACCTCCGCCGAGGCCCAATAGAGGCCGTAGTTGTTCTCGTTGCCGAGCAACCACATCAGGAGCCCCGGCGTGTCGGCGTAGCTCCGGACGAGCGCCTGGATCTCTTCGAGCAACACCTCGCGCGTGCGCTGATCCGAGTAGTCGGTCGGGCTCCGCCAGACGCCGTCCACGCTGTGGCCGTAGCGGCCCATCGGGTGGTTGAGGATCGTGTAGATCCCGAAGTTCTCGTAGATGTATCGGATCCAACGCTGCGGGATCCCGACGTAGACACGGATGGCGTTGACGCCCATGTCGCGCATCAAGCCCATCTCGTAGTCGAGCGCTTCACGGATGAACGCCTCGGGCTGGCGCCAGAAGTCGTAGGCGTAGTTCTCTCCGATCGGGAAGAAATCCCAATTCATCCCGAAGACCATGAAGTCGCGGCCGTCGACCCGGAGCTTGAAGCCCTGCGCGTCGCGGTGGACGACGACGTGGTTCGGACCGCCGCTCGGACGACGCGCTCGTGGTTCGGACTCCGTGGGCGCGCTCGGTCGTGCGGTCGGGGGCTCGCTCGAACCGCCGACCGGGCTCGTTTCGTTCGTCTCGGCTGCCTCGGTCCCGACATCCGCGGACACTTCCGTGCTCGGTTCTTCCGTGCGCGGCGGCTCCGTGCTCGGTTCTTCCGCGCTCGCCGTGCTCGGTTCTTCCGTGCTCGGCGGCTCCGTGCTCGGCGCCTCGGCCACCGGAGTGGTCTCGCTCGGAGACGCGACGCCCGCGTCCGGCGCTCGCGCGTCGCCCGGCTGCGCGTGCCCCGACCACGCGACGCTCCAGACCACGGCCGACGCCGCGATCGCGAGCCCCGTGCCTCGTCGGGTCCGGCTCATCGCCTCCCCCGATCCGCGCACTCCACTCGGTCCGTCCGGTCCGCTCGATCCACGGCGCGCCCTCCGCTCGGGTCGTACGAAATCCCGGTCGCGCGCGCGTCCACGCGACCGATTCGTGCTCACCCGCCCCAAACCCCGACCACCTCTATCGCGGCCCCAGACCGAGATAGTTTGTTTCCCGAACAAACTATCTCGGGTACGGTGAGTCCGTCAAGCGTCGAAACGAGACGTGCCGGACACCGGCCCGACATCGACGAAGACCGACCGAAAGACGCGACATCGACCCGAAGCGAGGAGGCCGCGGTGGAAGGAACGAACGTGCGGACGGAGCAGCCCATCGAGCGTCGGCGGATGTGGCTCGAGCCACGTCGGTCGGACGGCGTACGCGCGGGGCGCTGGCTCGGCTGGGCCGCCGTCGCGGCCAGCGTGGCGTGCGCAGGAGCGGCACCTCGAACGTCGAGCGACGAGCGCGCGCAGACGCGCCCCGGCTCGACCTCGGACGAGCCCGAGCGTGAGGCTCGACGATCCCTCGGGCCGCTCCTCGGCGACTCCGGCTTTCGCGAAGGCATCGCGTACGGCCCCCATCGCGCGGGCCAGTCGCCGGATGGCGCGCAGCCGAGCGACGCCGAGCTCGCGGAGGACCTCGAGATCCTGGCCGCGCACTGGTCGATGCTCCGCGTCTACGGCGCGGGTGAGACGAGCGAGCGGGTCCTCCGCCACGTCCGAGACCGACGGCTTCCACTCCGCGTGATGCTCGGCGCGTGGGTCGCCCCGGAGACCGAAGAGGCCAACGAACGCGAAATTCGCGGGGCGATCGAGCTCGCTCGTGCCTACCCCGACGTCGTGGGCGCGGTGTGCGTCGGGAACGAGACGCAGGTCTTCTGGTCCGCCCACCGCGTCCCGACCGAACGCTTGATCGAGCGGATCCGACAGGTCCGCAGCGAGGTGACGCAGCCCGTCACGACGGCCGACGACTACAACTTCTGGAACCGCCCGGAGAGCCAGGCGGTCGCTCGTGAGATCGACTTCGTCGTGCTCCACGCCTACGCGATGTGGAACCGGCAGACGCTCGACGACGCGGTCGCGTGGACGGCGACGCAGGTCGAGGCGATCCGCGCCTTGCATCCGGAGCACGTGGTGGTGCTCGGCGAGACGGGCTGGGCGACCACGATGCACCCCTCGGGGGACGCCGCCCGCCAAATCATCGGCGCGGCAGGCGAGGCCGAGCAGGCGATCTTCCACCAGCGGTTCACCGAATGGGCCGCCCGCATCGAGCTGCCGTACTTCTTCTTCGAGGCCTTCGACGAGCCCTGGAAGGGCAGCGCGCACCCCGACGAGGTCGAGAAACATTGGGGCCTCTTTCGCCTCGACCGGACCCCGAAGCCGGCCATGGCCCGAGCGCACGCCACCTGGCTTGACCAGCGAGCCGCACCCCGATAGTTTGTTCGACGAACAAACTAAGCTGCGTCTCGGGTGACGCGAGAGCTTGGTCGAAGTGCTGGGGACAGGTGCGCGCCGACCGTCGAGGTCGGCGGAGGAGCAAGGGGTATGGATTCGAGTCGAGGGTTCGGTCGCCGCGGGTCACTCGACCCGGTAGGCACTCGGAAGGCAGGCACTCGGAAGGCACGTCGACGCGTCGGGGCGCTGTGGCTGATGGCCACGCTTCCCTTCGTGATCCACTGCGGTGACGACGACGGGATGACGGACGGCGGCATCGACGCGGGGCGTGACGCCGGGCGCGATACGGGGGTCGTCGACGCGAGCGAGGACACCGGCTTTCCGGACGACGACGCGGGCGAGGACGCGGGCGAGGACGCGGGCGGCGAGGACGGTGGAACCGATGCCGGAATCGACGACGGCGGCACCCCCGGTCCCGACGGCCTGATCTTCGGCGACGAGTACGGCGCGAACGTCGTCTTCGCGCCCTTCGGTGGCTCCGTCAACGCCGTGGCGCCGAGCACCGCGGAGTCCTTCGCGGGCACGGCGTCGCTCCGCGTGGTGGTGCCCACGACCAGCTACACCGGCGGCGCACTGGTCCTCGAGACCGGGGTCACGCGCGATCTCACGAGCTTCGACGCGATCACGTTCTACGCGCGAACCGACGTCGGCACGCACACGCTCAACGTCGTGGGACTCGGAGACGACGCGGCCGGCAATACGGATTTCAAGACCGAGCTCTTGAACCTCAGCGTCGACACCGAGTGGGCTCAGTTCACGATCCCGATTCCGAACCCCGCGAAGCTCGGCGCCGCCAACGCGCTCTTCCATTTCGCGGAGGGCTCGGACGAGGGTGGCTACACGCTCTACCTCGACGAGATCCGCTACGTCGATCTCGCGGACGGCGTGGTGACCTCGCCCATGCCGGCGATCGCGACCGAGACCGTCGCGCGCTCGGTGTCCGACACCTACGCGGTCGCGGGGACCGCGGTCTCCTACACGGTCGATGGCGCACCGCTCACGCTCGCTCCGACGGGTCGCGCGTTCTTCGACTTCGAGAGCTCCGACACCGACGTCGCCACCGTGGACGCCGTGGGTCGCGTCACCGCCGTCGCGCTCGGCGAGACCTCCATCACCGCGTCGCTGGCCGGCGCCGCGGCGGCGGGCACCCTCACATTCCGCGTGGTGCCTCCGCTGAGCCCGACCGCCCCGCCGACGGCTCCTCCGGCGCGTGCGGCGGGTGACGTCATCGCGCTATTCAGCAACGCCTACCCGGACTCGCTCGCGACGGTGGACACCTTCCGCACCGACTGGAGCGGCTCGGGCCCGGTCACGATGACGACGCTCATGGGCGACGACGTCCTCCGCTACACGGACATCGTGTTCGCCGGCATCTCGACCGAGTCGATGACCATCGACGCGA
>JALOQC010000420.1 GCA_025453555.1 Myxococcota bacterium
TGGATCGGCGACGGCAACAACATGGCGCACTCGTGGATCCTCGCCGCCGCGCGCACGGGGCTGGAGCTGCGGCTCGCGTGCCCCGAAGGCTACGACCCGGAGCCCGAGGTGATGGCGCGGGGCCGCGCGCTCGGCGCGAACGTCACGCTCGTGCGGGATCCGGTCGAGGCGACGAAGGGCGCGGACGTGGTGACCACCGACGTCTGGGCGAGCATGGGCCAAGAGCAGGAGCAGGCCGCGCGCGAAGCCGCGTTCGCCGGATACTGCGTGGACGCGAAGCTGATGGAGCACGCCGCGCCGAACGCGATCTTCCTCCATTGTCTGCCCGCACATCGCGGCGAAGAGGTGGCGGCCGAGGTGATCGACGGACCGTGGTCGCGGGTGTGGCGCGAGGCCGAGAATCGCCTGCATGCCCAGAAGGCGCTGCTCGAGCTGCTCGTACGCTGAGCGACGTCGCTCGCTCGGCGCGATCCGCATGGCGCTGCGACGCGAGGCCGCCGCGCGAAGAAGCTGCTAAGAGGTCCCGCCATGGCCGAAGTGACCGTCGTCGGTGCGGGGCTCGCGGGCAGCGAGTGCGCGTGGCAGCTCGCGGAGCGAGGCGTGCGGGTGCGTCTGCTGGAGCAGAAGCCGAAGAAGCGCACGCCCGCGCAGAGCCACGACTTCTTCGCGGAGCTCGTGTGCTCGAACTCGTTCCGTGGGGCCGCGCTCGCCAACGCGGTGGGGCTGCTCAAGGAGGAGATGCGGCGCGCGGGCTCGCTCGTGATGGGCGTCGGCGGGGCGTGCCGCGTACCGGCGGGGGGCGCGTTCGCCGTCGATCGCGAGCGCTTCGGGCCCGAGATCACGCGGCGTCTGCACACGCACCCGAACGTCGAGGTGATCGCGGAAGAGGTGCTCGCGATCCCCGACGTGGACCATCCCGTGGTGATCGCGACCGGACCGCTGACGGGCGAGAGCCTCGCGAAGGACCTCGAGCGCCACGTCGGCGAGAAGCAGCTCGCGTACTACGACGCCATCGCGCCGGTGGTGCTCGCGGAGAGCCTCGACTGGGAGAAGGTCTTCCGCGCCTCCCGCTACGACAAGGGCGGCGACGACGCGTACGTGAACTGCCCGCTCTCTGAAGAGGAGTACGACGCGTTCCTCGCCGCGGTGCTCGCGGCGGAGAAGGCGGAGGCGCACGACTTCGAGGAGGTGCGCTACTTCGAGGGCTGCCTGCCGATCGAGGTGATGGCGGAGCGCGGGCGCCTGACGCTCGCGTACGGACCGCTCAAGCCGGTGGGCCTCCGCGATCCGCGCACTGGTCGCCGGCCCTTCGCGGTGGTGCAGCTCCGCCAGGAAGACGCCGCCGGGACCGCGTACAATCTGGTGGGCTTTCAAACGCGGATGAAGTGGCCGGAACAAAAGCGCGTGTTCCGGATGATCCCGGGGCTCGAGAACGTGGAGTTCGAGCGCTTCGGAACCGTGCACCGCAACACCTTCGTGCGGAGTCCCGAGGTGCTCGACGACGCGCTCGCGCTGCGTGTGCGGCCGAACGTGTACCTCGCGGGACAAATCACGGGCGTCGAGGGTTACGTCGAGAGCGCGGCGTGTGGGCTCGTGGTCGGCGTCACGCTCGCGCACCGGCTCGCAGGTCGCACGCTGCCGTCGTTGCCCGAGACGAGCGCGCTCGGCGCGCTGATGGGGCACCTGCGGCGCCCGCGCGACGACTTTCAGCCTTCGAACGTGGTGTGGAGCCAGTTCCCGCCGCTCGAGTCGCCCTTCGAGATCACCCACAACGGAAAGCGAAAGAAGCTCGGCAAGAGCGAGCGGCACGAGAAGATGGCCGAGATCGCGCTGCGGGATCTGGAGCCCTGGCTCGCGGCGGCCGAGGTCGCGCCGATCCGCGCGCGCTTCGAGGAGAGCCCGAGCGTGGAGAGCGCAACCACGCCCGCGTGATCCGTGGGTCGCCCGTGGCCGCCCGAGTACGGTCCACGCGTCCAACGAGGTGATCCGAGCATCCACGCCCCGTTCGGCGACGTGATTCACCGCTCGATTCGCGGCGCTCTCTGCGACCCGTCAGGCCGGCGCGACCTGTTCGCCGCTCGAGCTGATCGCGGCGTCCGCGGGCTGAGGGATCGCGATCGCGAACACGGTCTGACCAGGCTCGCTCGTGACCTCGATGCTCCCGCCGTGGTCCTCCACGATCTGGCGCACGATCGCGAGCCCGAGGCCGGTGCCGCCTTCTTTGCCGTGCGTCGTGAAGCTCTCGAAGAGCCGCGACTTGATGGCGTCGGGCACGCCGGGCCCGTCGTCGATGCAGCCGAGCAGGAGCGTTCCGTCGTCGGACTTGTCGACGGTGATGCGCACCACGCCGCGCCGCTTGGTGGCCGCGATGGCCTCTGCCGCGTTGCGCGCGAGGTTGTGCATCGCGCGGTGGATCTTCGGCGCGTCGAAGTGAGCGACCCCGCGGTTGAACAGATCGAGCTCGACGTCCACGCGATCACCGAGCGCGCGCCGAAGCTGCTCGGCGAGCTTCTCGAAGAAGTCGTGCAGGTAGACCTTCCGCACCCAGAGCTTTCGGTCACCGCGCGCGAACGCGAGGGTCTCGCGCGTCATGGCGTCGAGGATGTCGACCTGCGTGAGGATCGCGTCGACGTACTCCTTGCGCACCGCGCGGTCGTCCTCCGCCTCCAGCATGCGGCCGTAGCCCTTGATCACCGTCATCGGTGTCTTGAGGTCGTGCAGCACGCTCGCGAGGAACTGCCCCAGCGAGGTGAGGCGCTCTTCGCGCTCACGCTGGGCGCGGCTGCGAGCCTGCTCGATCGCGGTCGACACGTGCCCCGCGATCACCGTCGCGAGCTTCACGTCGTCGCTGCCGAAGTCCGCTTGGCCTTTGCTCTTGTTCAGGAGCTCGACCGCGCCGATCCCGAGGCGGTCGCCGTCCTTCCAGCGCAGCGGCACGCACAGGACGTTGCGTGGGTGATAGCCGACCTCGTCCGCGATCTGCGATTGATGGCGCGCGTCCTGATCGAGCCGGTGCACGACCTGAGGCTTGCCGTTCTTGGCCACCCAGCCGCTGATGCCCTGCCCCGCTGGGATGCGGTGCTTGCTGATCTTCTGCGGCTCCCCGCCGATCGCGGCGCGGAAGTGCAGATCGCCGGTGCCGGCGTCCGCGATCAGGATCGAGGCGGCCTCGGCGTCGACCGCGCGCATGGTCCGAGCGAGCAGACCCTGGAGCAGCTCGTCGAGCTCGAGCGCGCTCGCGGACACCTGGGCGATCTCGAAGAGGACGTCGAGCTCGCGGATCTTGCGCTGGAGCTGCTCCTGCGTCTCGAGGAGCTCGATGTTCTTGCCGACGACGCTGAGGAAGAGCTTCGAGTTCTCGATGCTCACCGCGGCCTGCGCCGAGAGCGCGCCGAGCAGCGCCTCGTCGTCGGAGGAGAACCAGCCGCTGCGCTTGTTGAGGCACTGCATCACGCCGATCGTGCGCTGGTGCTGGTTGCGCAGCGGCACGCAGAGGACGCTGCGCGTGCGGTATCCGGTGCGGCGATCCCATTCGCCGTCGAAGCGGACGTCCTGGTAGGCGTCCTTGAGGTTGAGCGATTTGCCGTTCTTCGCGACCGATCCCGCGAGGCCTTCGCCGAGCTTCAGTCGGATCTCGTGCACGTGCTCGCCCTGGGCGACCTTCGACCAGAGCTCGTTCGAGTCCTCGTCGAGCAGGTAGAGCGTCGAACGATCGCACTCCATCACCGCGCTCACGCGCTCGAGCACCATCGCGAGCAGCTCGTTGAGGTCGAGCGTGGAGCCGAGCAGCACGCCGATCTCTTGGAGGGCGCGCAGCTTGGCGCGCTCACGCTCCATCTCGCGGCGCAGCGCCGCGAAGTCTTCCGGCGACTCGCTCACGACCGCGATTGTCCGAGAGAACGGCTCCGAGAATCAATGCGCGTCTTCGCGCGCTCGCCCGACGAGCGCGCGGTACGTCGGTAGGCGAGCGTGCCTTCCGCGAAGCGTGACTTCGCAAGCCGGCCTACCGGACGGCGCGCAGCGAGCGGAGCGAGCAGTTCGAAGTGGAATCGTGCGAAGCGAAGTGGACGTAGTCCACGGAGCCGCAGGATTCCACGAGAGTGTCGGGCCAGGCGTGAGCGTGGAGCCGACCCAGGCTCGTGGGAGGGGGTCGGGCTTCCTGGGGGAGGGTCTGGCGACAGACCCTCGAAGAAGCTGACTCAGAACCCGCGGCGCATCTCGACGCGGTCACCGACCGCGATCTCGCGCGTGGAGCCCGTGATGAGGAGCGTCGAGGTCGCCTCGCGCACGTCGACCACGCGCCCTTCCGCCACGACCTCGGGCGGGTAGAGATCGTCGTCCGGCTCGGGGGAGTCGACCTGCTGACCGTAGTCTTGTCCGCCGGTCAGGCTGTTGCGCCAGTCGTCGCCGCGACGAACCACGAAGAAGCGGTTGCCGACCTGGACCTGCTGCTCGCGGCCCGCGTCGATGAAGACGATCTGCTGATCGGCGTGGATGCGCGTCGGCCGAAGCGACGCGACGACCTGCGCCTCGAGCTCCTGGGCGTTCTCGCGCGGCGGGACCGCCTCGAAGCGCCGCGGGATCGGCGCGATGTGGAACCCGCGCTCGATCGGATCGATCGCCTCGGTGATCGTCGCGCGACCGATGCCGCGCTCGCGATCGTACGAGCGGAGCCGGACGGCGCCGAAGATGCGCACGAGGTCGCCGGATTCTTCCGGCTCGCGCTCGTCCTCGTCGATCGGGCGGTAGATCGTGTATTCGCGGCCGACCTGGATCTGCGCGTCGTCCTCGAAGCGCACGTACACGTCGTCGAAGGTCGCGAGCATCATCTGCTCTTCGGGCGAGCCGACGATCACGCCCGCGTCGCGCAGCGCCTCCTCGTCGAGGAACCCCTGCTCGCGAAGCCAGACCGTGCCGGCCTCCGCGCGGCGCGGTGTGCTGACGGAGGTCGTGGGCCCGAGGGTGGTCGGCGCCGACCCCTCCGCGCGCAGGCGCAACCGGTCGAGCGGGTAGATCCAATGTGGGTTGGTGACCTCGGGGTTGTACGACCAGACGCGCGGCCACTCGTACGGGTTGCCGTAGAAGCGTCCGGTGATGTCCCAGAGCGTGTCGCCGCGCTCGACGGTGTAGACGTTCGGGATGTGCGCGGCCGGAACACCGCGACCGCTGCCGAGCACGATGGTCGCGCGGGCGGTGCTGCCTTCCTGCGCGACCGACGCGACCGGGATGCCCGCCAGCGCGAGCACCAACCCGAGCCGCATGCGCGCGCGGCCGAAGCGGAGGCTCGCGGCGGGACGTTCGTCGCGCTCGTCGAAAGCCCCGTCTCGCGCGGGCTGCACGTCGCTGGGCTCGCCGATCGTGGGAGCCGGTGCCGGGAGCGGCTTGGATCGCCCACGCAAGAACGCGAGGGCGGCCAGAACACGTCGAACGATCATCACGCGTCCTCCCGCGACGCGAGACGCGCCGCGACGCTGCTGGGGTGTTCGCGGCGGAGCCGCTCGTAAGTCCGGAGCGCCGCCGCGCGGTCGCCCATGTGCTCGTGGCAGAGCCCGAGCTTCAAGAGCGCGTCCGCCGCGCGCGTGTCGCGTGGGTGCGCGACGAGATAGGCATCGAACGCCGCTTGGGCCTCGCCGTAGCGGCGCAGCACGTAGAGCGCTTCGGCGCGCCAATAGCGGGCGGCGGGCGCGAGCGACGAGCCGCCGTGATCGGCGAGGAAGGTGTCGAAGGCGCGCAGCGCCTCGGTCACGCGACGCTCACGCAGGAGGCCGAGCGCGCGACCGTAGGCCTCGGTCGAAGGATCGACGCGTGGCACAGGGTTCGGCGGGAGAGCGTTCGGCGACAGAGTGCTCGGTGGCAACGTGCTCGGTGGCAAGCGGGTCGAGCGTGCGCCACCCACCCGCCGCGACGCGCGCGGGCAACGTGCCGCTCGACGGAAGCGGCGCTGGCTCGAGCGCGGGGAGACCCTCGGGCATGTCGAAGGCAGGTTCCTCGTGCAGACGCAACACCGGCCGCGGTCCGCTCGCTTCCTCCTGCGCTTCTTCCTCACCTCCGTCCAACACCTCGGCCGGCGGCTCGTCCCAGCTCGTGCCTTCGTCCTCGAAGAAGACGAAGCCGTCCTCGCGAGGCTCGGGCGTGGCCGAGTCTCCGATGCGCACGGTCTCGGTGCGTGGCGCGGCTGCGCGGGCACGGGCGAGCGCGAGCTGCGACTCGAGCTCGCGGACCTCCTCCGCGCGCCGTCGCGTCTCCTGCTCCAACGCGGCGATGCGTTCGCGCTCCTCCTGCGCCACCGGCGTCGTACCGCCGGGTGCCGCCGAACGCGCGCATCCCACCACCATCGTCGCGAGCACCATCCAGCTACGCCAACGCAACTCGCACCTCGCGTTCGAGACTACGGAGCGCGCGACCTCAGCGTCAAAAAACACGCAGCCACGCGGGAATGTCCTGGCATGCGTGCACCGTCAGGTGCCGCCCCCTCGACCCCGTCGCGCGGCGGCGCCACTCTTGCCGCGTGCGCGTCTCGGTGGTGGAGGCCTTCGAGGGTCCCGCCGGCTTCTTGCTGGCGCTCTCCGAGCCGTGGCGTGCCCGCGCATCGGGGATCTTGGAAGTCCGACGCGAAGGCGTGACGACCCTGCTCTACCTCGACGACGGCGTGCCGGTCTTCGCGGAGTCGTCGGCCCTCGCGGAGACCCTCGGCCGGGTGCTCTTGCTCGAAGGCAAGCTGACCGAGGCGCAGTACGCGGCGGTCGTGCATCGGATGACGGAGTCGATCGTCGAGGCGGAGCCGATGCGCTTCGGTGAGGTGGCGGTCGCGCTCGGCTTCGTGAACCCGATCACGATTCAAGAGGCGCTCTGCTCCCAGGTGCGGCGGCGCCTGTTGGCGTGCGTCGGGCCGGGTCCCCAGGTGCGTCATTGGTTGCCCGACACCTCGATCGTCGACGAGGTGGGCTCGTTCCCGCAGGACGTGCCGCGGCTCCTGGCCGAGGGCGTCGCTTCGCTCGGCGAGTCGGAGCGAGAGGCGCTGCACGTGATGCTCGGACGTCCGACGATCGGCGGCGTCGACCCCGATCCCATCGCGTACTACGGGCTACCTCCGAGCGACGCGCGCGCGTGGCGGCAGCGGTCGGAGCTCCCGAGCGATCACGAGCTGCTCGCGCGACTGGCGATCCTGGACGGGTTGACCGAGCGGGGCCGCACGAGCGCGCAGGTGCCGACACCCGCCGAAGAACGCGCGGCGTGGTTGATCGCCGAGCGCCAAGTGGCCGAGCGAGCGGCGGCGGAACGCGATGCGGCGGAGCGCGCGGCGGAGCGCGCGGCGGCGGACCGCGCAGAGCTCGAACGCCGAGCGGCCGAGAGTGCAGCGGCGGAGCGGGCCGCGTTCGATCGGGCGGTCGCCGAACGAGAAGAGCGGGCCGCGTTCGAACGTGCGGAGCGGATGGCCGCGGAGCGAGCGGAGCGGGCCGCGATCGAACGCGCGGAGCGAGCAGCGGCCGAGCGCGCGATGGCCGAGCGGTCGAGAGCGCGTCACGCGCCGCCTCCGAACGCGCGACCGCCGAACGCGCCGCCTCTGTACGCGCCGCCTCTGTACGCGCCGCCTCTGTACGCGCGACCGCCGAGCGCGCCACGTCTGAACGAGAGGGGCCCCGACGACGACCCACTCCGACCCAAGACGCAGCCGCCCGGGCCGAGGCCGAGCGCGAGCGTGCGAAGCTGCGCGCGAAGCTACTCGCGCAGCGTGCGCGCCCGCCGACTCCCGCGGTCGTCGAGCCGGTGGCCTCTCCGGCGAAGCGCCCGTCCGTCATCGCGCAGCGGCGCCGCCTCGTCGCGGAGACCGCGCTGCGCAACGGGCGTGCCCACCTCGAAGCCGGTCGCTTCGAGCCGGCGGCGCGCGAGTTCGAGCGCGCGTGCGAGCTCGAGAACGAGCCCGAGCTCACGCTCCACCTGACCTTCGTGCGGTGGAGGCTCGGCGACGCGCTCGGCGAGACGATGGAGCGCGACGCGAAGGCGCTCCTACGTCGCGAACCCCAGAACGCGTTCGCGCCGTACGTGCTCGCGCACCGGATGATGGATCAGGGCGAGGACGAAAAAGCGCTCAAGGCGTTCCGCCGCGCCGCGCAGCTCGATCCGACGCTGCGCGACGCGGAGCGCCACGCGCGACTGCTCGCGAGCCGCTTGAAGAAGTGAACGATGTCGCGCGAGCCGCGGGCCCGGTCGGTCAACCCGCGAGCCACCACACGATCGGCGTGCCCACGGCGAGCACCAGGGTCGTCGACGGCACCCCCACCCGTGCGTACGCCCAGAAGCCGAGGTCGTGCTCCGACTTCGCGGCCTCCGCGACGATCACGTTGGCGGCGCTGCCGACGAGCGTGAGGTTTCCGGCCACGGTGCTGACCCACGCGAGCAAGGTCCACGTGCGCACCGGATCACCGAGCGCGTCGACGTAGGGTGCGACCAAGAGCACCAGCGGCACGTTGCTCACGGTGTTCGAGCCGAGCGCGATCACCGCCGTGAAGCGCGCGGTGTCGCCGAAGGTCTCGGTGCCGAGCCCACCCCGCGTAGAGGCCCACGCCGCGTCGACGTAGCCCGTCGCGCGCAGGCCCTCGACCACCACGAAGAGCGACGCGAAGAACACCAAGAGCGCGAGGTCGATCCGCGCGAAGGTCTCCTGTGGGTCGCGTCGGTCGACGACCACGAACACCAACACCGCCGCGAGCACCGCGAAGGGCAGGTTCGCGCCGAGCACGAGCGCGAGGCCGAGCGCGCTCACGATCACGAACGCGAGCCGCCACCCACGGTCGGTCGACGGCTCCGACGCCACGACCTCGGCCTCGAAGCCCGCGGGGAGTCGCCGCGCGTAGAACGCGTGCAGGACCATCGCGTTCAGGACGAGGCCGAGCAGCGCGACCGGCCCGACCGCGAGGAGAAAACGACCGAAGTCGAGGTCGCCCAAGCTGCCGACGAGCATGTTCTGCGGGTTGCCCACCAACGTGGCGGCGCTGCCGAGGTTGGCGCTGGTCGCGAGGGCGAGGAGGTAGGGCTCGAACGGGAGGCGCGACGCCTTGCACGCGCGCACCACGAGCGGCGTGAGGAAGAGGCAGACCGCGTCGTTGAGCAGCAGCGCGGAGAGCACGCCGGGCAAGAACGCGAGCAGCCACAAGAGCCGGATCGGCGTGTGCGCGACGCGCAGCGCGATCCGGAGCAGACGATCGAAGAGGCCGCGCGCGTCCACGTACGCGCTGAGCGCCATCGTGCCGAAGAGCACCACCAAGGTCGGTCCGTCGATCGCGGCGTACGCAGCCTCCGGCGTGAGGCTGCCGAGCGCGACCATCAGCACCGCGCCGAGGAGCGCGCCCGCGGGGCGACCGATCGGCAAGAGCGCGAGCCGACGGGTCGCGATGAGCGCGTAGGCGAGCAGGAAGATCGCGAGCGTGAGCTCGGGGCGCATGGGTGGGCGGGCGGAGGATGACTCAACGCGAGCGGCACGGGCGAGAACGGAGTGCCACGAAATCGACTCGTCTCCGTCCCGCGGGGGCGTAACGTTCCGGCCCCGGCACGCTACGAGGTCCCGATGAGCGACGACTCCCCCAAGCCCACCTACTACACCCCCGAGGATCTCGGAAAATTCGGGCAAATCGCCGAGAACCAGCCGGACCTCGCGAAGAAGTTCTTCGAGTGGTACGGCGCGGTCTTCGCGGAGGGAGCGCTGAGCGCGCGCGAGAAGGCGCTCATCGCGCTCGCGGTGGCCCAC
>JALOQC010000421.1 GCA_025453555.1 Myxococcota bacterium
CGATCAAGCTCGGGGACTGGTTGCCCTTCGAAGCCGAGCAGGTGATCCGCTGGGATCGTGGTTTGATCTGGAAGGCGACCACGAAGAAAGGCGTGATGCGCATCTCGGGCTCCGATCGTCTGATCGACGGAGAAGGCGCGATGCGCTGGAAGCTCTTCGGCCTCGTGCCCGTGATGCGCGCCGACGGACCGGACGTGTCGCGGTCCGCGAAGGGGCGGCTCGAGCTGGAGACGCTGTGGCTTCCGTCGGTGCTGGTGGGCGACTCGGTCGTGTGGCGCGCGGAGGACGACGAGACGGTGCACGCCTGCTTCGAGGTCTTCGGCGACGAAGCCGACGTGACGCTGCGCGTGGGGCCGGACGGGCGGCTGCTCGGCAACCTCACGCAGCGCTGGGGCAACCCCGAAGGCCAAGAGTTCCACGCGTCGCCCTTCGGCGGGCTCTGCCTCGCCGAGCGCACCTTCGACGGCTTCACGATCCCGACCGAGGTGCGCGTCGGCTGGCACCTCGGCACGCCGCGCTTCGAGGACGAAGGCGAGTTCTTCCGCGGAACGATCACTTCCGCGATCTTCCGTTGATCACCGCGTCTCCTTCTCGCGAGCTCGCGGGTGGCCCGCCGATCTTTCGTGATTCGAAGGGGATCGCCGGTGAGGTCATTCATGGATCTAGGGTCGCGACGAGCGGAGGTCGCGTCCGCGGCGGTGCGTGTCTTTCGTGATTCGAGTAGGTGACCCGGCACGGTCATTCGTGGGTTCGGGTGGCGACGAGCGAAGGTCGCACCCGCGGCGGCGCGGGGCCTCCGTCTCGAGCGGCTCGGTCATCGGGCCCGTGCTATCGCCGCGCGCCCGATGACCGCCGCGACGCCTGCGCCCGACGACCTCCGTACGCTGCGTCGTGCGCGGATCGCGATCGCGGTCGGGGTGGTCGCGATCGCGTTCGCGGCGATCTTCTTTCGTCGCACCGCGCCCACGCCGCCCCTCGTCGCGGCGGGGCTCCGGCTCGTGCTCGCGTCGCTGCTCTTCGCGCCCTTCGCGGCGCGGCATTTCCGCACGCTCACGCCCGCGATCTGGCGCGACGCCGCCCTCGGCGGCCTGTGCTACGCGTTGCACTTCGGCGCGTGGGTCACCTCGCTCGCGCTCACCACGGTCGCGGCCTCGGTCACGCTCGTCACCGCGACGCCGCTCCTGCTCGCGATCGTCGCGTTCGCCACGAAGCGTGATCGCCCCACGCCGCGGCAGCTCCTCGCGATCCCGGTCGCGCTCGTCGGCACCGCGATGCTCGGTGGCAGCGACGCGTTCTCGTCCGACGCCCTCCTCGGCGACGCGCTCGCGTTCGTCGGGGCGATCGCGATGGCGGGCTATCTGCTGCTCGTGCGTCGACACGGCGAGGCGCTCCCGGTGCTCGCGTTCGCCACGATCGTGTGCGGCACCGGCGGCGTGGTGTTGCTCGGCATCGCAGCCGCGCTCGGGCTCCCGCTGACCCCACCCACCGCGGAGGCCGCGCTCTTCGTGGTGCTCGCGACGCTCCTCCCGCAGCTCGTGGGCCACACCGCGCTCACCTGGGCGCTGCGCCACGTGCCGCCGACCACGATCGGCCTCGCCACCGTCGCGGAGCCGGTCGGCGCGACCTTGCTCGCGTGGCTCTGGCTGCACGAGGTACCGAGCCCCCTCGCGCTCGCGGGCTGCGCGGTCACCCTCGCGTCCGTGCTCCTCGCCTTCCGCCGCGCCAGCACGTGAAGGTGGTTGAGCGTGGATCACGAACGCGAGCGCGACCGTGAACGCGATCGCGATCGTGAACGCGAACGCGAACGCGATCGTGAACGGCGACGCGCCGCGCTCCCGACGCCCACGCTCGGTTCGCCGCGAACGGACGCATACCCAGCGCGCTCAGCTCGCGGCGAACGGGAGCTCGACCGCGGTCGTCTTCGGTGGGCGCCCTCGACGCTTCGGTGTCTTCGGAGCCTCCGGGGCACCGTCGCGGCGGCGACGCTTCGTCTCTTCGCGGAGCACGATCGCTTCGAGCGCGGTGGTCAGCTCGGGGTCGGAGCGTCCGAAGATGCGCGCGTACTCGTGCGCTTGTTCGGCGAGTGCGCCGAGCGCCTTTCGACCGAGCGTGAGCTCGGCCTCTGCCCGTGCGAGCCGATCCCGCGCGCGCTCGACTTCCTCGGCCAACGCTCGGACCGACGCGGCGCGCGCTTCGAGCACCTTCGCATCGACACCGGGGAAGCGAAGCTCGGCGCGCGACGCGAAGAGCTCGATCAGCGCCCGCTGTGGGGCCGAGACGGGGTCGACGCACGGCGTGCGATCCACTTCCCGAACCTCCGAGTCGTCGAGCTCCGGCTCCGACTCGTCGGCCCTCAGGACCGGAGGCAGCGCTTCGGACACCTCGAGATCGAAGGCGGGCTCTTCCCACTCCGGGTCGATGGCTTCGGGCTCGGGCGGGCGACGACGAACGGCGTTGGGTCTGGACATGTGTTCAGTGATGTCCCGAGAACCCCACGCCCGTCAAGGATTTCGCATCGGCTTTCGCGCAGCGCTCACCCCACTCGAGTCGGGAAGAGCTGCAGGTTGAACACCACCGCGCGCTCCGCTCCGTCGGTGGTCGCGATCGAGCGCACGCGTTCGTAGAGCGCGCGGGCCTCGCGTTGGAGCTCCACGAGCTCCTCTTCGCTGCACGAGAGCGCGACCCACTGGAAGAGGCCTTCGTCGCTCTTGCCGATCGCGTCCGCGCTTCGGCGCGTGATCCAGCGGCGCATCTCGTCGCGCATCTCCGGGTCGCGCCGCAGATCGACCTCCGCGTCGGCGTCGATCGCCCAGCGGCGGCCGTTCCAGCGGATGAGCTCGGCCTTCGCCATCGCTTCGAGCCCCGACTCTTCTTCTTCGAGCGTCAGACCGAGCTCGCGCGCGAGGAAGCCCGGCTCGTGCCGCGTGAGCTCCCGGTACGAGGTGAGCCCGAGCCCCACGAGCAAGAGCAGGAAGTGCGGGTGCGCGCGCACCACCGCGTCCGCGGCCTGTTGGCGCTGCCACTGCGTCTTGGCGGACGGCAGCTTCGTCGGCTGCACGAAGCACGCGATGAAGGTGAGCGCGCCGCGCGCGGTGCTCTGGAGCATGCGCAAGAAGTCCGGCAGGCGCGGCTCCGCGGTGCCGCTCAGCCAACGCGACACCGCGAAGCGACTGCGCTCGGCGCGCTTGGCGATCTCGGTGGTCGGCGTCGAGGCCGCGAGCGCGCGCAGGAGCGCGGCCATCGTCGCGGGCTCGCGCGGATCGCCGCCTTCGAAGAAGGGCGCGTGCACCTTCGCGAAGCGCGTGAGCGCCTGATCGACGTCGAAGCCGACCAGCGCGGCCGCGCGCATCGCTTCGGCGGCGGTGGGGAAGCGGCGACCCGACTCCCACGCGTACGCGACGTTGCTCCGTCGGCCGAGGCGACGGCTGAACGCCACCTGAGATCGTTTGCCGCGCAAGGCGCGAAGGAGCTCGCTGGCGAGCTGCTCGTAGTCCACGACGGCGGAGAGTGCCTCGTGCGCGTCGGCGGGGCCAGAGTCGGGGAACGTGGTGTGATGCAGATCCATCGGGATCCCTCGTTTGGGTGAGGCGTTTGGGCGACAGTCGCGGCGGGTGGTGGGGGTCGTGTGCGCGGATGCACGAGCGGAGTGCGTCGGTGCACGTCTGCGGGGCGTGGGGGACGGGTGGTCTCGAAGGTCGAAGACTCGACGGGGAGTTCGGTCGGGATGCTCGGTCGTGAATCGACCCGTGTTCGGAGTGGGGCTCAGTCAGGAATCTCAGGCGTCGATTTCAATCACGCGTTTCAATTGCGAGTTTCAATTGAGAATCTCGGGCCTGAAGATCGTCGCGAAGTCTCGGGCGGACGAGGTCGGGGCTCAGAGCAGCAGGGCTCAGAGCAGCACGATGCGCTCGAGCTCCAGGCCCGCGGGGTAGGCGTAGCTGGTGTCGAGGCCGAGCCCGAAGACGAGCACGCCGACGTTCTCGTCCGACTCGACGCGGTGCGTGCCGCCCTCGACCGGCACCCGCACGACCTCGTGCATCGCGTCGATCGCGGTCCAGTCGTCGTCGAGCGTCGCGTCGTCGAGGAGCACGCCGTCGAGCCGCACGGTGGCGCCGACCGGGCGCGTGATCACCACGTACGACTGGCCGGTCGTGCCGCGGTAAGAGCTCGGCGTCACGAAGGTGTAGTCCGGGCGGTGCTGCTCCTCCGGCACCAGCGCGACGAGCGACGGATCGCCCTGCGTCGCGCGCGGCTCGACCTCGCCCGCGCCCAGGAGGAACTGCGCGGCGAGCAAGGGGCGTGACGCCACGAGCGAGTAACCGTCGTCGATGCGCACGTCGTGGACCTGGCCCGCGTCGAGCGTGATCGACTCGCCGTCGCCGAAGCTCACCGTGGTGTCGTCGAACGCGCCCACCAGGCGCAGCAGGTTGGTGGCACCCGAGCGCGGCGCGACGAGCGGCAGGCCTTGGTAACGCGTGCCGAGGGTTTGCAGCGGCGGGAGCTGCGTCTCCAGGTGATCGCAGGTGCCGACGTCGGTGGTGACGTTCGCGCACACGTGCCCGCCGAAGCTCGCGATCGGCTGGGTCGCGTGGATGCACGAGGTGCGCGACCTCGCCGCGCGCGAGCGTGAAGGTGAGCGTCTCGCCCGCCACCACCGACTCGAACGCGCCCCCGCGCTCGGCGAGGATCGGCGCGCTCGGGGTGACCGTGACCTCGGCCGCTTCTTCCGTGGTGCCGACGAGCGCGAGGTAGCCGGACAGGCGCTGCGTGTCGGGCGTGCCGACTGCGGCGTAGCTCACGCCGACGTAGTCGCCGGTGAGCGCGTGCGCGGGGAAGAGCAGGCTCGCGTCGTTGGTGAAGGACTTCGCGCCCTCGCTCTCGTACTCGAAGGGGTTGAACTGGAAGGCCGCGATCGGGCGATCGCTCGTGATGCGGTACGCGCCTTCGGCTTGCACGAAGCTCTCGAAGCGGCGGGTCGAGATCGCGTCGCTCATGCCGTCGATCCAGGGGAGCACCACGACCTCGAGCCGCCCTGGTCCGACCACGACGTCGCGCAGGCGGCGCGTACCTTGCGCGAAGGCCACGCGCGCGGGCTCGGCGTTCGGGTTCACGACGACCACGCGGAAGTCGAAACGCTCGGGGTCGAGCTCGCCGCCGCCGAAGAGGTTCGCGAGCGGGCTCGCCCAGAGCTCGCAGCCGACGTTGCGGCGCCGCAGCTCCGCTTCACCGCAGGCGTCCTCGCAGACGCCGACGCCGCAGGTGCTGCCCCACTCGCCGCAGTCGCGCACGACCACCCAGCGCGCGTCCTCGGTGCAGACGTACGAGACGTCGCCTTCGCAGAGGCGTTCGCCCGCGCTGCAGGGGCGGCAGCCGTCCTCGGGATCGCAGCCGCTCTCGCACACGACCTCGTCCTGCCGCGAGGCGCCGTCCGCGCCGCAGACGAAGTGGGTCCGGCCGTCGCAGTAGCCCCGCGCGGGCACGCACGAGAAGCCGCCGTCGGTGGGCGGGCCGCCGTCGACCGGGGGCTGGCGCGTGTCGCTGCCGCAGCCGACCAAGACGAGCGCGAGCGTGAGCGACGCGAGCCCGCCGACGCGCGTCGACACGGAGACCACGAGCGTGTCGGGACGAGCTTCGACGCACGACTCCGCCGACTCGCGGCGAGCGCTCGCTCGTACACGCGGAGCGCACACCAGGGCGAGGGAGCGAGCGAAACCGATGGGTGCGACCATGCCCCTAGGGTGGTGCGCTCCCGCGAGAGGCGGCAACGTCGGCAACGCACGTTTCGTCGTCATCAGCGGGTTCGGATGTGCGATGTCGACATATGCGTATTCGCTTTGTTTAACTAAATCATGGTGTTGTGCGCAAAGGTCTAGACGCATCGCTCTGCTTGCGACAACGCGCCACGGCTCGTCAGATTGTGCACGTACGCTCGAACCCGCGGCTCCGACGAGCTGGAGGGGGCGGTACGCGAGGTCGGGTGACGAATGCCGGGCCGAGCGGCCGTCGCGATCGAGCCGAGGCGACCCATGACCGCTCACCGGACCGCTCACCGATTCCTCCCCGTGCTGCTCTCCCTCGCGTTCGCCTGCGGCGACGACGACGGCGGCGCGATCCCCGACGGCGGTTTTCCCGTCCGCGACGGCGCGCCCGCAGTCCCCGATGCGGGCCGGGGCACCTTCGAGCCGGCACCCGGCGAGCTCGCCTGCGATCCAGCCGCGCTGCCGATCGAGGCCGATCCCACCCGCGGCGCGTGGGACGGCTCCCTCTACGTGCCGGGCGTCGGAGGTCGCTCCGACCTCGCGGTCACCGCGCTCGCGGCGTTGCCCGACGACGACGACGCGGTGCTCGTGGGCGGCACCTTCGACGCGGTCGGCCGCGTGCGCACCCGCAACGTCGCGCTCTGGACGGGCGAACGCTGGCGCACCTTCGGCGAAGGCGTGGACGGCGACGTCACCGCGCTCGCGGCGGGCGCGGGCGGCGTGTTCTACGTCGCGATCCGCGATCCCGAGACGTGGGGCGGCCGCGTGCTGCGCTGGTCGGACGACGCGTGGACCTCGATCGGCGCGACGCCGGCCGAGATCGCCGCCATGGAGCTCGCCCCGGACGGACGGCTCTGGATCGGCGGCTGGTTCGACCTGGTCGACGAGGTGGTCGCGCCCTACCTCGCGGTCTGGAACGGCACCGCCTGGAGCGCCCCCGACGAGGACGCCCCGGACGCGGGCGTGAGCGCGATCGCGCACCACGAGGGCACGACGTGCGTCGCGGGAGACTTCGGCTTCGTCGGAGAGCTGGAGACGATGAGCGGCGCGTGCCTTCGCGAAGGAACCTGGGAAGCGCGCCCGTTCCTCTACCCGTTTTATCAAGTGAACGCGCTCACCTTCGACGACGAAGGCGGATTGTACGCGGCGGGCACCTTCCCGATCGAGAACCCGGAGGACTACGACTACGGCGGCGGAATCGCGCATTGGCGGGACGGCGCGTGGCGGCTCGTCGGCGCGGGCGTGCACTCGGATCCGGCGGGCCCGGGGCGCGTCGAGGGCGTCGGCGTGATCGACGGCCAGCTCTACGCGACGGGCGGCTTCGTGGCGGCGGGCTTCCGACCGGACGCGATCCCCGTCAACGACGCCGCGCGCTACGACCTCGAGCGCGGCGTGTGGGACGACGTGCGCGGCGGGCTCGGGAAGATCCGCGGCATCTCGCTCATCGGCACCAACGCGCTCGCGCTCGAGGTCACGCGCAGCGGGCTCGTGTACTTCGGCGGGCTCTTCTCGCTCGCCGGCGATCGCGCGGCCTCTCGGCGACTGCGGCCTCTACGTCGGTGGGCGCTTCACGTACGCGGGCGATCGCCGGGTCGACAACGTCGCGCGCCTCGTGCCCGGCGTGGGCTGGGAGCCGATGGGCGAAGGCCTGCCGGGCATCGTGCACGCGCTCGCGGTCGGCAACGATCCGATCCCGGACGTCGCGCCAGCGTCGCTTCCGCTCCGGCCGGGCGGTTTCGTCTACGCGGGCGTCGCGGACGAGGACGGCGCGTATCGCGGCCTCGCGCGTTGGGACGGCGTGGCGTGGTCGACGCTCGGCGGCGGCACCAACGGCGCGGTGCGCGCGCTCGCGGTGGATCCGGCCAACTGGCACCTCTACGTCGGTGGCGACTTCACGCGCGTGGGTCCGGACGGGAGCTCGCTCCTCGTCTCGCACCTCGCGCGCTGGGACGGCGTGCGCTGGCATCCGCTCGGCACCGGCCTCGACGCCGCGCCGCGCGCGATCTTCCTCGACGGCGCCGACGTGATCGTGGTGGGTGACTTCTCCACCGCGGGCGGGATCGCGGTCGACGGAATCGCGCGCTTCGACGGCCTGCAGTGGCACGCGATCGGGCCGAGCGGCTTCGAGGGTTATCCGAGCGCCGTCCTTCGCCACGACGACGAGCTGATCGTGGGCGGCGACCTCGACGCGGCCGACGTGACACCGATCGCGAACGTCGCGTGGCTCTCGCCGGACGGCTGGCGCGAGGTCGGCAACGGCCTGCCGGGGCTCTTCGTCTCGGACCTCGCGAGCGTCAACGGCGTGCTCTTCGCGGTGGGTTGGTTCGTCACCGATCGCGACGGCGAAGAGAGCGAGCAAGGCGTGGCCTGGCTCGACGGCGATCTCGAGACCGGTGTGTGGCGTCAGCTCCAGAGCGGCGTCGACGACATCGCGGAGGACGTGCACGCGCTCGCGGACGGCCTCTACGTCGGCGGCCCCTTCGCCAGCAGCGGCGACGGCGTCGCGTCGGCCGGCCTCGCGCGCTTCGTCTTCGAGGGAGGTGCGCGATGAAGAATCTCGTCCGCGATTTCCCTCATTCACCCGTTCTTTGCGAGCGATCCATGCGAACTCGTTCCGTTCTCGTCGCGTCCTTCCTCGCCATCGTGCTCGCATGCGGCGACGACGATCCGCCCACCATCCCGGACGGCGACGTCACCCTCCGCATCGAGGTCGAGCCCGCCGTGATCGTCGCGGAGGATGGAGCGCTCGGCGCGAGCGTCGCGACCGCGTGGCTCGACGGCGTGCGCGGCGGTCCGCTCGCGCTGCGCGTCGACCGTTGGTGGCTCTCGAGCACCCGCGCGGCGGAGGTCGACGCGGAGGGTCTGATTCAATCGACCGGTCGCGCGGGCGGCACGGTGCGGGTGTACGCGGAGGTCGCGCTCCCCGACGGTCGCACCGGGCGCGGCGAAGGGCTCGTGCGCGTCGAGGTGAGGCGCAACGTGCTCGCGTCGCCGAGCGCGCCCCCCGCGATCGTGCGCATCCTCGACGAGACGCCGGTGGCGGACGATCCGGTCGCCGGGCCGCGCGTGCTCGCGCCGCTCGACGACGCGCTCCTGCCCTCCGACGTCGCGGCGCCCGAGGTGCATTGGGACGCGACCTCGCCGGGCGACACCGTGCGCGTGCGGGTGTTGGCGGACGGCGTGGAGATCCGCGGCCACCTCGTGCACGAAGGGCCGGGCTTCCCGGACGCGTGGACGATCGACCCGCAGAGCTGGGCGATCCTGCGCGAGAGCGTGACCGCGCCCGGGCTGCGCTCGCCGGTCGAAGAGCCCGAGGAGCGCGGCGCGATCCGCGTGGTGGTCGAACGGTTCGCGCCGCGCTCGGCGGGTGTGCGGGGTGCGCCGCTGCGCTTCTCCGTCGCGGGCGGCGCGCTCCACGGCGCGCTCGCGTATTGGGAGGTGCAGACCGACCCCGCGACGTCTCATCTCGCGCGACTCGATCTGCGCGCGGGCACCCGCGAGGCGCTCTCGGTGCCGTCGCGCGATTGCAGCGGCTGCCACGCGGTGAGCGCGGACGGCGCGACGATCGCGGCGACCTTCGATCTCGACACCAGCGCCTTCGTCGCGACCGACGGCAGCGACGACGTGGTGCTCGATCGGGTCTACGACGCTTTCGCGTTCGGACCGGATGGGCGCGTGCTCGCGAGCTTCCGCGAGGAGCCGGGCGCATGGCCGGCGGGGCCGTCGCGCCTCGCGTTCCTCGACGCGGATGGTGCACCGGTCGCCGCGACCGGGCTGCCGACGGAGACCGCGAGCTCACCGGCGTTCTCGCCCGAGGGCGACCTCGTGGCGTGGGTGCGTGGCGGCACCGACCACCCCGACGGAACCGAGGACCCGACCGCGATCCTGGTGCAGAGCCTCGAAGGCACGACGTTCGGCGAAGCGCGCGAGCTGCACGCGGGCGATGCGCTCGTCGACGCGCCCGAAGGCGGCGTGACGGACGCGCGGCCGAGCTTCGGTCCCCGCGGCGAGCTCCTCGTCTTCGCGCACGGCACCGCGAGCGGCAGCCAGGGCGGCGCGACCTCCGCGCTCTACGTGGTGCGCGTCGACGACGGCACGGTGCGTCGCCTCGACACCGGCATGGGGCCCGAGGGATCGACGGCGGCGTTCTGGCCGGTCTTCCTCCCGGTCGAGACGCGTGAGCTCGGCGGTGGGCGCCTGCAGTGGATCGCCTTCTACTCGCGGGCCCCGCACGGCAACGCGCGCTTCGGCACGCGCGACACCACGCCGCGTCAGCTCTGGCTGATGGCGATCGATCCCGCCCAGCTCGGCGAGGGCGACCCCTCGTTCGTGCCCTTCCGCCTCACCGGCCAGAGCGCGCGGCATCACGCGATGGCCGCGCAATGGATCGCGGGGAGCTGCGTCAACGAAGGCGCCGCGTGCGAGACGAGCGCGGACTGCTGCGTCGGCACCTGCACCGAGGGTGAGTGCGTCGCCCCCGAGTGCGCGGCGATCGGAACGGAGTGCGCGGGCTCGCCCTGCTGCGGCACCGCGACGTGCGATCCCGTCACGTTGCTCTGCCTGGAGGAGGTCCGATGAGCACCGAACCGCAACGCGGGCTCTCGCGGAGGGCGAGCGCCTCGGTCACGAAGTGCGCCGAACGAGCGAGCCTTCAAACCGATTTCTGCTCCACATCGTGGGTCGAAGACCGGCACTTCTCACGCCCGATTGGTCTCATGAAACACGTATCTCTCTTCGCACTCGCGCTCACTCTGGTCGCTTGTGGCGACGACGACCGCCCGATCGGCCCGTGGATCGACGCCGGCCCGCGCGCCGACGGCGGCTTCCCCTTCCGCGACTCCGGCCTCGACGGCGGCGAGCTCCCCGACTCGGGCACGGACGCGGGCGGACCCCCGCGGGGTCGGGTTCGTTTCGCGAGCCTCTCGCGCGCGCTCGGTCCGGTCGACGTCTACTCGCCCGACAGCCCCATCGCGCTCGCGCGTGGTGTCGCGTACCGCGGGGCCTCCGGCTACGCGCCCCTCGAAGCGGGCGAGCACGAGCTCCTCTTGCGCACGACGGGCGACGCCCCGACCGCGGAGCCGATCGCCACGATCACGCTCACGATCGAGGAAGGCTCCGAGCAGCTCGTCGCGCTCGGCGGCACCGCGGACGAGCTCGTCACCTGGATCGTCGACGACGTCGAGGTCGAGCCGCCGCTCGGCTTCGCATCCGCGACCGTGATCCACGCGATGGACGGCCTCGGCGTCGCTGCCGCCGATCTCGACGCGGATCGCGCGTTCGATTTCGAAGACCTCGCGCCCGCCGGAAGGGCCGACGGAATCTCCGTGCCGGCCACCGGCTCCGGCGCCGCGGTCGTCGCGGGCGACGCGCGCACCGAGCTGTCGTTCACGTGGTCGAGCGGCATCGAAGAGGGCAGCACGATCGTGCTCGCGCTGGTCGGGCAGATCGGCGGCACCGGCGTCGATGCTCCCGGTCTGCTCGCGATCCTGCCCGAGGCGGCGGGCTCCACCGGCACGTCGTTCCTCGGGGTCGATCCGGAGGTCGCGCTGCTGCAGGCGTCGCCGAACGTGCTCGACGCGGAGGTGCAGGTCGGTGAGATCCCCTTCGGAACGCTCGCGTACGGCGATCTGATCACGCCGCGCCGCGTGGCACCCGGCAACGCGTACGTGAACGTGGTCGGGCGTGACGCCGAAGGTGAGCTCGTCTTCGCCGGGAACACCGCGGGCGATCTGGTTCGCGGTGAGCGCTACCTCGTGGTGCTCGGCGGGCCGGTGGGCTTCCGCGGCGTGCGGCGCTTCCAGGTGGTCGCCACGCGCCTCGCGCTCGAGCCCGCGGGGGCCGACGCGCGCGCACACGTCGTGCACGTGTCGGAGGACGCGCCCGAACCGCTCGCGCTCTTCGTCGACGACACCGAGCGCGACGTCGCGGTGCGCTACGGGAGCCGCACGCCGATCGCGGGGATCACGATGCCCACGGGCGAGCGCACGCTCGGCTTCGGCACTCCCGAGACGGTGCCGAGCTGGCGCTTCTTCGCCGACGTCCCGAGCGCGCGCGTCGCGTGGGTGGTCACCGGCCGCTACTTCGCCGGCGATCCTGCCGAGCCGGGCGCGCTCTCGCTCTTCGGCATCGACCTCGACGCGTGGACGCTCACCCGCGCGGACGCCGAGCCCGGCTCCGGACCGCGCGACGGCGAGGAACCCCCGTCGCCGCCGGACGATCCAGGCGGCGGAATCGGGATCTGAGTGACCCACGCTCCACGAACGTTTCGCGCCGTCCGCGGCTGACCCCGCGGACCCAGCGACACCGTGCTCGGTCTCCCGGGCACGGCGCGTTCGTCTTCGTGCGCGTGCTCGAGCGTTCGTGATCGGTCGCTCGAATCGTTCGTGCTAGAGCGTTCGTGCTCGATGGTTCGAGATCGGTCGCCGAGATCTCGTTCGTGCTCGAGCGTTCGTGCTCGGGCGTTCGTGCTCGGGCGTTCGTGCTCGAGCGTTCGTGCTCGAGCGTTCGTGCTCGTTCGCGCGTCAGTCGCGCGTGAACACGCAGCTCTGCTGGCTCGGCACGCGCCCGCCGCTGCAGTTGCCGAGACGATCCGTGAAGCCGCTCGGAGGCGACCAGGTCTTGTCCGCGTCGCGGTTGAGCGCGACGTAGACCTCGTCGCCCACGTGGCTCACGCGGTAGACCCAGAAGTAGTCCTCCACGACCACGGTGTTGCGGCTGCCGCGGCGGAGCGCGACGTGCTCCTCGCGGAGCTGCCCGACGCGCCGCGCGTTCTCCAGCGACGCCATCTCTTCCGCCGAAAGCCCCGTGAAGCGCTGCATGCGGCGGTTGTCCGGATCGGGTCCGCCCTCGGTGCCGATGTCGTCGCCCTGGTAGAGCATCGGGACGTTGTAGGGCGACGTGAACAAGAAGGTCTGCGCGAGGCGGAGGCGTCGATACGCGCCGTCACCCGTGCGGCCACCGGCTTCGGTCAATGCCCGAACTTGGTCGTGGTTGCCGAAGAAGTTCCCCATGATCGCGCCCGGATAACCGCCCGAGCCGCCCATCGTGGACTGCGCGGTCAGGTACGCGGTGTCGTTCGGGATCGAGAAGTTGGCGAGGTTGCGCAGCGTGCCCGTGAAGGTGAGCAGCGCGGCCTTGGTCTGGTTGTAGTACTCCTCGTCGACCTGCCCCTGCACCATGTC
>JALOQC010000061.1 GCA_025453555.1 Myxococcota bacterium
GCGTCGCTCGTGTCGCGGCAGGTCGCGATCACGTCGTAGCCACGCTTCTTCAGATCGCGCGCCAGCTCGAGGCCGATGCCGCGGTTCGCTCCCACCACCAAGACCGTGCTCGTCATGGCCGCCGTCATAGGGCCGTCGTGCGCGAGAACGCAAGCGGGGCGCGCAAGACGCCGAGCGGGTACGTGACGAGCGCGCTCACCCCCGTTCGATCAGCTCTCGCGCAGGCGCGGGATCAGCTCGGCGAAGTTGCAGGGGCGGTGTCGGTTGTCGAGCTGCAGCACGAGGATCTCGTCCCACGCGTCCTTCACCGCGTTGCGCGAGCCCGGCACCGCGAAGAGGTAGGTGCCGTTGGCGACGCCCGCGCACGCGCGCGACTGGATCGTGCTCGTGCCGATCTTCGGAAAGCTGATCCAGCGGAAGAGCTCGCCGAAGCCGGGGATCTCTTTCTCCCAGACCGCCTTCATCGCTTCGGGCGTGACGTCGCGTCCGGTGACGCCGGTGCCGCCCGTGACGATCACGACCTCGACCACCGGCTCGGCGATCCACGCGCGCAGCTTGGCTTCGATCGCCGCGACGTCGTCACGCAGGAGCTCGCGCGCGACCAGCTCGTGGCCGGCTTCGCGGATGCGTGCTTCGAGGATGTCACCGCTCTGATCTTCGGCGAGGGTGCGCGTGTCGCTCACGGTCAGGAGCGCGAGACGTAGCGGACGAAAGGGGCGGCTGGTGTCGATCGACATCGGGAGCTCTCCATCCGCGGTGCCCGCGGAATCGGTGGACGTGCGGCGTGGTCGGGTCGGATTCGAACGCGAGCCTTCGGATCTCTCAGAGCGTCTCGTCCTGCGGCGCGAGCGTCTCCACGAAGCGCACCGCGCGGCCCGACGGCGCGCCCTGGAGCTGTCCGTCGATCATCACGCTGCGCCCACGCACGATCGTGCGCACCGGCCATCCCTTGAGCTTCCAGCCCGCGAAGGGCGTCCAGCCCACGCGGCTCGCCTGCTCCTCGTGCGTGATCACGTGCTCGCGGCCGAGATCGACGATCGTGAGATCCGCGTCGTAGCCGACGGTCAGGCGTCCCTTGCGTGCGATGCCGTAGATGCGCTGCGGACCGTGCGCGAGCAGATCCACGAGGCGCTCGAGCGAGAGCCGTCCCTCGTTCACCGCGTTCAGCATCAGCGGCACCATCGTCTGCACCCCCGGCAGCCCGCTCGGGCTCTTCGGGTAGCCCGCGTCCTTCTCTTCGCGCGTGTGGGGCGCGTGATCGGAGCCGAGCACGTCGACGACTCCGCGACGGATGGCCTCCCAGAGCGCCCGTTGGTGCCGCTCGCCGCGAATGGGCGGGTTCATCTGCGCGTAGGTGCCGAGGCGGTCGTAGCAATCGGGCGCGTGCAGCACGAGGTGCTGCGGGAGCACCTCCATCGTCGCGACGTCCTTGTGGCGCGCGAGGAGCTCGGCCTCTTCGGCGGTCGTCACGTGCAGCACGTGGATGCGTCGACCGGTGCGGCGCGCGAGGCGCAGCACACGCTGGGTCGCGCGGATCGCGGTCTCTTCGTCGCGCCACACGGGGTGCAGGTGCGGGCTCGCGTTCTCGCCTTCGACGACGTGCTTGCGCTCGCGCAGGCGCATCTCGTCCTCCGCGTGGATCGCGACGCGACGGGTGCCGTGCGCGAGCACCTCCGCGAGCATCGCGTCGTCCTCCACGAGCAGGCTACCGGTCGAGCTGCCCATGAAGACCTTCACGCCCGCGCAGCCCGGCAGACGCTCGAGCTCACCGAGGTGGGCGGCGTTCTCGCCCGTCGCGCCGACGAAGAACGCGAAGTCGACCCAGGCCTTCTCTTCGCCGCGCCGCACCTTGTCCGCGAGGCGCTCCGCGGTGTCGGTGTTCGGCTTGGTGTTCGGCATCTCGAAGATCGCCGTGATGCCGCCGAGCGCGGCCGCCGCGGTGCCGGTGCCGAGATCTTCTTTGTGCTCGAGGCCAGGCTCGCGGAAGTGGACCTGCGAGTCGACGAGCCCGGGCAAGACGTGCAGACCGCGGCAGTCCACGACTTGTTCGGCGTCGGCGCCGTCGAGCGCGCCGAGATCGGCGATGCGGCCGTGCAGGATCCCGACGTCGCCCGTTGCGACGCCGGACGGGGTCACGAGGGTGCCGCCACGGAGGAGGAGGTCGAAGCGCATGCGCGGGTGTTACCACGACGCACGAAGCGAATCTCGGTGGGACCGCGCGTCGAATCGACTTCCAGGGTTTCCCCGGTGTACCCCGCGTCGGGAAAGCCACCGGCTTCGCGCGGGGGGTATTGCCATCCGAGTCGGAAGGTGCAATTCCATCCCGCCCTTTGGGTTGGGAGGGGCCTGCCGCGGCGTTCAATCGAGCCGCGGGAGCAATCCTGGAGCAGCGATGGCGACGACGAAGAAGAAGACCACGGCGAGCGCGACCTCGACGACGACGGCCAAGAAGTCGACCACGAAGTCCGACGAGATGAATGCGGTAGCGGTGGCTCCGAAGGCGCCCACGCAGAGCAGCGACAGCCCCGACTTCGAGCCGCAGTCGCATCCCGACGCGAAGCTCTCGAAGAAGCAGACCAAGCAGCTCTTCGATCTCCTGATCTCGGAGCGGGAGCGTCTGCTCAAGGGCATCGGTGAGCATCTCGGCGACGCGATCTCGAACATCGATCCGCTCAGCGACGAGATGGACATCGCGCAGCGGCACACCGAGCAGGCGTACCTGATGCGCTTCGCAGACAAGGAGCGAAAGCTCCTCGGTGAGATCGCGAACGCGCTGGAGAAGATGGAGAACGGCGAGTACGGCCTCTGCGAGGGGACTGGCGAGCCGATCGCGCACAAGCGCCTCGAGCTGCGTCCGTGGACTCGCTACAGCGTCGAGTACAAGGAGCAGATGGAGCGCGAGAAGAAGCAGCACCACCGCTGATTCGCGTCGCGAGCCGCCTCGATGAGCCGAGATCTCTTGGGAGGTCTCGGCTCTTTCGCGTCGCGCGTTCGTGGTCGTGGATCGGGTCGGGTCGGGTCGCGCGCGTGGATGGCGACGGAGGCTACGTTCGTCGGCGGGGTTCACGACCGCTCGGCGAGCGCGTTCCGCTGCGTGAGCTTGCTCGCCCGGTCGCCGGTGGTACCGTCGCGCCGCGCCGAAGCTCGGCGTGCACGCACGAGTCGCCCACGAGGCGACGGGAGTGGATCAAATGGACATTCGTAAGGACGCTTTCTTGGCCGCGATCGTCGCACTCGGGCTCGGCGCCACCGCCTGCAGCTCGGACGCCCCGGAAGAGACCCCGGCGGAAGAGACCACGACGGGCGCCGAGGAGCCGGCCCCCGCGCCCGCGCCGGTCGAAGAGCCCGCGCCCGCGCCGATGGCCGAGGAGCCCGTCGCGGAAGAGGAGTACGCGCCGGTCACGGAGTGATGGGACGAGCGTCTCGTCTCTGGATCGCCGCGGTGCTCTGCGCCGCGGTTCCCGCTGGAGCCGACCCTCCGACGAGCCTTCGGGTCGTCGAGGGGTCGGCTCTCGCGTCCGAGGTGCGCGCGCTGCGGGAGGTCGACACCGAGGCCCTCGCGCTCTCGCTGCCGAGCTCGACCACGCTGCGTTGGCGTGATGGTTCGCGCGTGCTCGTGCCGATGACGCAAGACGCGTGGGTCGTGGATCTCGGCGAGGCGTGGGTGCCGCCCTTGCTCGACGACGGCGCGGCGTTCGACGGGAGCCCGCGGCCGAGCTTCTTCCGCGAGACCTACGTCGCGCTCGCGCGCCACGAGTGGCCGGACACCACGCTCGGCGCGCGCGCCGCAGTGGACGGAGACCTCGACAACTACGGCATCCCGCCGACGCTCTCGGTGTTGCGCGATCGTTTTCGTCGCTTGGCGACGCAGACGTGCGACGCCGATCTCGAGGCGCTCGCGCGCTTCGACGGGCTCGCGGTGGAAGAAGACGAGCCGCGCGCGCCGCGCATGGCCCGCGACGACGCCCTCGAAGGGCGCGTGATCGAGCTGCTCGCGCGCCACGATCGTTTCGGCCTCGACACCCTCGACGACGCGATGCCCGCGCTCGCCGACCTGCGCGCGCTCGCGCAGTCGCGACCCGAGCTGCATTGGCGTCGTGGGCTCGACGCGACGCGCCGACGCCTGCAGTGCGAAGGCTTCTTCGGCGACGAGCCGCTGCCGGTGGGGCGCGACCTCGACGCGCGCACGCGCCGCGCGCTGGAAGGCTTCGAGCGCCGCCACCGCATCTACAGCCGCGGCAGCCTCGCGGGGCCCACGCTCGACGCGCTGCGTCTCTCGCCGACCGAGCTCGCGCGTCGCGATCTCGTGCGGGTGATCGCGGAGCGCGTGCGGCTCGACTTCGGCATCCTCGAAGACGGATCTGCGCCCCCGCTCGACGGCGTCGACGTGCCCGACCTCGAGTCGCGGCTGCGCGCGCACGTGGAGCGCGCGTTCGGGCTCGAGACCTTCGAGCGCGCGCTCACGTTCCTCGAAGGGCTCGCGTTGGTGCCTGGGGATCACGAGCACGCCGCGATCGATCCGATGGCGTTGCCGGCGTGGTACGCGGAGCGTGAGCTCGAGATCGAGGCGGAGATCGATCGCGGCGATCAGTGGTACGAGCCGCCCTTCGACGAAGAAGGCGAGCCGCGATCGTTGCCGGTGGAGCACCGCCCGACGCTCACGCTCTACGTGCGGTTCGAAGGTCGTCGCATCCCGCTCGCGCAGTGGCCGACCACCGTGGGCGGCTGGAACCTCGAGCGCCGCGGGCGTCGGCTCGAGTGGCAGTACAAGGAGTCGCCCGCGGGAGAGTTCGCGTGGGCGCAGGTGGTGGGCGCGCCGGTGTGGTTGCCGCCGATCAACACGCCCGCGAGCGATCTGGTCACGCAGTCACGCATCGACGAGACGGGCCACCTCGTGACGGAGACGAAGGACACGCTCCTCGGGCCGGGCTACGCGAGCGCGTACGGGCTCGTGGCCGGCATGCATCGCCCCGTGGTCGGACGAGAAGGCGATCGTCTGACGCTGGGGCGCGATCAAGGGATCCGCACGCACGGCTCGGTGGACTACACGAGCGTGTGGCGGCGCGCGTCGCACGGCTGCCATCGCCTGCACAACCACCGCGCGCTCGCGCTCTTCAGCTTCATCCTCGCGCACCGCGCGCACCGACGGATCGGGCACTCGCGCATCGACTTCCACCGCGTGGTCGAGGTGGGCGAGGAGACCTTCCGCTTCGACCTCGACTACGGTGGCTACGTCTTCCAGCTCGAGCGTCCGGTGCCGGTGCGCGTGCTCCCGGGTCGCGTGCTCGGCGACGTCTCGCGCGCGCCGCGTCGTGGAATCCCCGTTCTCGTCGACGAGAGCGGCGAGCTCGGGCCGCCCTCGTGAGCGCTCTCGATGCGGATGCCCGCGGCGACTCCGTCTCCTCTCTCCGCTCCAGGCCCCTCGTGATCTCCTGCCGACACCGCGTCCTCCTTCTGCTCTCGCTCGTCTGCGGTGTGGTGGCCTGTCGGACCGCGCCGCCGCCGCCGCCGTTGCCGCCGCCGCCGCCGCCGCCCGCGCCGCCACCCGCGCCGGAGGGGCTCGCGTTGCTCGCGGAGCTGCAGGACCACGCGGTGTTCGAGCGTCGCGGCGACGAGCTGATCGCCGATCCGTACCGCGCGCTCGAGCGCGACTCGGAGCTCGTCGCGCGCTTCCTGCAGCACGCACGCGCGCGGACGGCGGAGCGTTGGCCGGTCGATCCGACCTCGGTCGAGCGCGTCGCGCGCCTCGACGCGGCCCCGCGCGCGCGGTCGATCGCGGCGCTGACGCGTGGGCACGTGATCGAGGTCGTGCGTGAGCGCGGGCGCGTCGCGCAGCTCGAGGCGGAGGACGCGCAGGCCTCGGTGCCGCTGACGGGCGCGCTCGCGTTCTCGGCGTCACCCGACGGCAAGCTCGTCGCGCTCGTGCTCGGCCCGACCGAAGCCGTGCCTTCGCCGCATCTGCAGATCCACGACTGGACCGGTGCGGTGGTCGACGGCCCGGTGCCGGCGGTGGTCCCGGTGCCGCCCGCGTGGGAGGGCGACGACGTCCTCTTGTACGCGCTCGAAGGGCGCGGGCGCGTGACGGTGCGGCGTCGCTTCGTCGGAGCGGGCGCGGTGGACGATCCGGTGGTGCTGACGGAGCTGCGCGACGGCGACGCGATTCGATTGGACGCGATTCCGAACGGGCCCGCGTGGATCGAGGCGCAGCGGGGCGAAGAGCGCACGGTGTGGCTGCGGACGGGCCCCGTGCTCTTCCGAAAGCTGGCGGAGCTTCCCGCGGGGCCGCCCGCGATCGTCGTGGCCGATCACGTGGTGGTCGCGGATCCCGCAGCGGGCGTGCTGCGAATCGCTCGGTCCGCGCGGGCGATCCGTGCGTCGGGGTGGACCTCGGTGCCGTTGCCGGGGGTGCACGCGATCGCGGCGTGCGGCGAGCGGGTGCTCGCGGTGGTGCGGCGTGGCGTCGGCGACGCGCTCGCGATGGTGTCGCCGACCGGCGAGGTTCGCGAGCTCGACGCGATCGGGCTCGGGCTCGTGACGGCGGTCGACGGAGACACGCGCGGTGCGACCTTGGTGTGGACGGATCCGCGCACACCGAGCGTGCGCGCGCGGGTGTCGGTCGACGGGGAGCTCACGTGGCTCGACGCGGCGCCGAGGCTCGAGGTGCGTCGCCGAACGCTGGAGAGCACGGTCGGCGAGCGCGCGGTGACCTTCGAGGTCGCGGAGGTGTGGGCGTCGTCCTCGTCGAGCGCGGTCGGCGGGAGTGCGGCGGCGGCAGAACCGAGCGCAGCGGGCAGCTCGAGCGTAGCGGGCAGTTCGAGCGCAGCGGGCAGCGCAGCGGGCAGTTCGAGCACGGCGGGTAGCCCGAGCCCGTCGCCGCTCGTCGTGGTCGAGACGCTCGGGGCCTTCGGGGTGAGCGCGACGCCTGCGTTCCGTGCGGGCGTGGCGGCCTATCTGGAGGACGGCGGGCGCTGGGCGTTCGTCGACGTGCGTGGCGGCGGCGGTCACGCGAGCGCGTGGCACGAGGACGGACGCGGGGCGGGCGAGTCGGGTGCGGTCGCGGATCTGCGCGCGGCGGTCGTCGCGTTGCGAGACGAAGGGGCACGCGTCGCGCTCTACGGCGCGGGCCACGGTGGCCTCACGGCGAGCGGCTTGCTCACGCGCGAGCCGGAGCTCGTGGTGGGTGCGGTCCTGCACGGACCGGTCACGGATCTCCTGCGCTTCGATCGCTTGCCGAACGCGGCGCTCTGGCGCGCGGAGTACGGTGACCCGAGCGATCCCGCCGCGTGGGCGTGGCTGCGGCTGCTCTCGCCTTACCACCGCGTGACGGGCGAAGGCGTGTGGCCGACGACGCTGATCGAGGGCGCGCGCGAAGGCGAGCGGGTGTCGTGGATGCACGGCGCGAAGCTCGCGGCGCGCCTGCTGGAGCGTGACGGCGCGTGGCTGCACGTCGACGCGCGGCTCGACGACGCGGCCCGTCACGCGCGGTGGGCGCGGGCGCTCGCGGTCTGGCGCGAGCTCGCGGAGTGATGGGCGTACGTCGCGTGTAGGCGAGCGTCGCGTGAACGACGAGCGTCGCGCATAGGCGAGCGTCGCTCGCGCGCATGGCCGCAATTCTCGCGCCTTCTCCGGCTTTCTCTCGCGGGGAGAGCGGGTATCGTTCGTCGATGTCTCGCTTCTTCGCCGTTCGTTCCTCCGCTCGCTTCGTCCACCACGCCTCACGCTCCACGCTGCTCGGTCTCCTCGCGGTGGGGCTCGCCTGCGGCGACGACGACGCGCCACGCGACGGGGGATTCGATGCCGCGGTCGACGCGTCCATCGACGCGCCCGCCGACTCGGGCGCCGATGCCGAGATGACGATGGCGATCTGCGATCGTGCGGCAGGAGACTTCGGGCCGCTCTCGACCCGCTGCCAACACTTCGTCGACGCCGACGGACGCGTCGTGATCCTGCGCGGGGTCAACGCGCGCATCGACGGAGTCTTCGACGTCGACCTCGGGCCGGGGCGCGTCCCGCTCCAGCCGATTCCGAGCTTCGACGCGAGCGATGCGACCGCGATGCGTGCGTTCGGCTTCAACGTTCTGCGCCTGCCGATGCAGTGGTCGGGCGTGGAGCCGAACGACACGACTCCCCCGACGTACGTGGACGATTATCTCGATCGCGTGGAGGCCGTGCTCGACGCCTGCCGCGACGCGGGCATCTTCGTGCTCGTCGATCTGCACCAAGACGCGTACTCGAAGTGGATCGGCGAGGACGGCGCGCCGCTCTGGGCGATCGTGCCGGAGCCCGACATGATCTTGGAGGGGCCCCTCACCGACCTCGCGGAGCGGCGCACCAGCGGCCAGGTGCTGCGCGCGTTCGAGACGTTCTTCGGCGACTCGGCGGTCGGCGAGCGGCTCCGAGCGCGCTACGCCGCGATGGCGGCGCACGTCGCGACGCGCTTCTCGGATCATCCGGCGGTGATCGGCTACGACGTCTTCAACGAGCCGGTCGCGGACGACGATCAGACGCGTCGCCTGAACGTCTCGGTCGCGGAGGCGATCCGCGCGGTGACGCGGCAGCTCGTGTTCTTCGAGCCGCCGGCGCTCCAACGAAACCTCGCCGACGCGTCGGGCACGCCCGGCGCGCCGTTTCCCGTCGAGGGCGCGGTGTACGCGCCGCACGTCTACACGCTCGCGTTCATCGGCACGGACGAGCAGCGCGAGAGCTTCACGATCGCGACGCTGCGTCGCGGCAACCGCACCGCGGCGGACGAAGCGCGCCGGTGGGGCACGCCGCTCTTCATCGGCGAGTTCGGCTACGACCCCGCCGGCATCCGCGCGGCGGACTACTACCGCATGCAGCTCGATCTGCAGGACGAGGTCGGCGCGAGCTCCGCGGTGTGGCTGTGGAAAGAAGACAGCCAAGGGAGCTGGGGCTTTCACGACTTCGAGGGCGAGGGCGAGGACGGCACGTGGGTGCAGCGCGAGGCGATGGTGGCGCTCTTCGACCGCGGCTTCCCGGAGCGCATCGCGGGTTGGCCGCGCGGCTGGTCGTGGGCCACGGAGGCGGCTGGGTCGGCGGACGATCGGCTCGTGGTCACGTACGACGGCGACGACGCGATCACCGCGCCGACGGTGCTTCGACTGCCCGAGGGTGAGTGGGCGATCACCTGCGACGGTGCGGCGGCGTCGGTGATGCTGCGTGACGGGCGCCACGAGGTCGCGTGCGTCGGCGGTGGCACGCACGTGGTCGAGGCGGTGCGCGAGTGAGCGGGAAGGTCGTCTACCGTGACTCTCGCGTGGCGCTCGAGGTGCTGGAGCTCGTCGGGCGTGATGGTTCGACGAAGACGAAGGCGGTGCTGAGGCACCCGGGCGCGGTGGTGATCCTGCCGCTGCTCGACGACGGGCGCGTGGTGTTGATCGAGAACCGCCGCGTGGCGCTGGGCGCGACCTTGCTGGAGCTGCCGGCGGGCACGCTCGAAGGCGACGAAGCACCGATCGATCAGGCGGCGCGCGAGCTGCGCGAGGAGACGGGGTACGTCGCGAGCACGCTCGCGCCACTCCTGAGCTTCTACGCGAGCCCCGGGATCTGCGACGAACGGATGCACGGCTTCGTCGCGCGGGGCTTGGTCGCGGGTACGCAGGAGCTCGATCCCACGGAGGAGATCGGCGTGGTCGTGCGCACCTGGGACGAGGTGATGCGCGCGATCCGCGACGGTGAGCTCGTGGACGGAAAGAGCCTCGCGCTGCTCTTGTATTGGGATCGTTTCGGGCGCTGACGGTCCTGTGAAGTCGAAGTGATGCTGCGCGGTCGAGGTTGACCGCGGCCCGTGGGCCCCCGATCCTGCAGCTCGTGTTTCCCGCGTCCCGATCGTTCGGACCCTACGAGCTGCTCGAGCGCATCGGGATGGGCGGGATGGCGGAGGTCTTCCTCGCGCGGCAGCGTGGCGAGGAGGGCTTCGAGCGGCTGGTCGCGATCAAGCGCATCCTCCCGCAGGTCGCCGAGGACGACGACTTCGTCCGCATGTTCGTCGACGAAGCGAAGATCGCGGTGCAGCTCTCGCACCCGAACATCGCGCAGATCTACGACCTCGGGCGCGAGGGCGACACGTTCTTCATCGCGCAGGAGTACGTGCACGGGCGCGACATGGGCGCGGTGGTCGATCGTCAGGTCCAGGCTGCGACGCCGTTGCCGATCCCCTTCGTGCTCTACGTGGCGACCAAGGTCTGCGAGGCGCTCGCGCACGCTCACGAGGCGCACGGCGCCGGGGGCCGACCGCTGAACCTGATCCACCGCGACGTCTCGCCCTCGAACGTGCTCGTGTCGTTCGAAGGCGGCGTGAAGGTGATCGACTTCGGGCTCGCGAAGGCCGCGGGGCGGCTCGTCACGACCCAAGCGGGCGTGGTGAAGGGCAAGCTCGCGTACCTCTCGTCGGAGCAGGCGCGTGGGCTCGAGATCGACTCGCGCAGCGATCTCTTCAGCCTCGGCGTGTGCATGTTCGAGTGGCTCACGGGGCAGCGGCTCTTCGCGCGGCGCAACGACATCGAGACGGTGATGGCGGTGCAGAAGGCCGCGGTGCCGCCGCTGCGCGCGATCCGCGGCGACGTGCCGCCGGTGCTCCAGCAGATCGTGCTGCACGCGCTCGCGCCGGATCCGGATCGACGCTTCCAGTCCGCGCAGGAGATGCACGACGCGTTGCTCTCGTTCGCCTACGACACGCGGCTCACGATGAAGCGCAAGGCGGTCGGCGAGTACGTGCGCGCGCTCTTTCCGGACGCGGTGCTCGACGAGCCGGTGCCGATGGACGACGACGTCCCGCGCGACACCCGGCCCGCGCGCGCGATCGAGGAGCCGCGGCGAACCGCACCGACGTTCGACCCCGTGTCTTTCGACCCCGTGCCGGTCTTCGACCCCGCGCCGGTCTTCGACCCCGCGCCGGTCTTCGACCCCGCGCCGGTCTTCGACCCCGCGCCAGCGATCGAAGCGCCCGTATTCGACGACGAAACCTACGCGATCGACGACGCGCTGGCGCTGCTCGAGAGCGAGGCGCCGATGCCGCTCGACGCCGACGACGTGCTGGACGACGAGGACGACTTCGGTGATCCGATCGAGCCCCTCGACGAGATGTCGGACGACGAGGTGATGGACGACGACCTCGAGCCGGCCTCCGAGGAGGAGCCGCTCGCGCACTCCGCGTCACATCCGTTCGGGGCCCTCGCGTCCGTGGAAGATCCCTTCGAATCGGAGTCGACGTTCGCGTTCGACGGAGCACGCGTGGCGGAGCTGCTCGCGGGTGAGGTCGGGCCGCACGCGGTGGCACCGGAGACGTTCGAGTCCGAATCGACCTTCGCGATCGACTCGTTCGTGACCCCAGAGGTCGTGATGGTGCCGCCCGCCGACGCGACGCCACCGGCCGAGCCGACGCCTCCGACGACGCGCACCCCGAAGGCGCGGAGCGGTCCGCGGATGATCGAGCCGTTCGAGGACACGACCTCCGCGAACGGCTCCACCAAGTCGGCGGGGTCAGCCGCCGACGGCTCCGCGAGCGCCGCGCGCCGCGAGCCGCGACCTCCCTCGCGCGAGCCGCCTCGGCCGGTGCGTTTCGAGGACACGACGTTCCCGGACCGCGACGAGGGGCTCGGCTTCGACGACACCACGGCGCCGTTCGCGGGCGCGGGGCTCGACTCGCTCCTCGCCCAGGCGGTCGCGACCAGCGTGGCGATTCGGACCCCCGAGGTGCGCGACCTCGACGAGCTCGACGCCGACACGTCGGCGGGCGCGGCGGCTTACGTGGATCCGACGACCACCGCGACGGGCGAGGGCGCGACGCCGGTGGAGACGACGCCGGGGACGACGCCGGGGACGACGCCGTTCACGCTCGAGACGACGCCGGGCGCGCAGCCCTACGAGCTCGACTTCGACGACGAGACGCGCGTGGGCGACGCGCCGTTCGAGGACGAGACCGCGCCGGGCAGCCGGCGACGCTGAAGCCGGATTGGATGTCGTCGATCGGCGTCGTCGACTGGCGTCGTCGACTGGCGTCGTCGATCGGGCGTCCCCGCGATCGGGGGTCGTCGTTCAGCTCAGCTTCGCGATCGCTCCGCGCAGGCGCTCGATGCCCTCGGCGATCTGCGCCTCGCTGCACGCGTAGCTCATGCGGAAGCAGCCCGGCGCGCCGAACGCGCTGCCCGGGACCATCGCGCAGCGCGCCTCTTCCAGAAGGTACGCGCAGAGCTGGAGGTCGTCCGCGAGCACGACGCCGCTCGGCGTCTTCTTGCCGATCAGCGGGCTCGCGTCGACGAACGCGTAGAACGCGCCCTCGGGCGTCGGGCAGCTCAGGCCGGTCGTGGCGTTGATGCCTTCCACCACGAGCTGACGACGCTTCTCGAACGCGGCGCGCATCTCGAGCACCGGATCCTGCGAGCCGGTGAGCGCGGCGACGGTCGCCCACTGCGCGATCGTGGTCGGGTTCGTGGTGGCCTGACCCTGCACGGTGTTGCAGGCGTCGACGAGGTGCTTGGGCCCGAGCATCCAGCCGATGCGCCAGCCGGTCATCGCGTAGGTCTTGCTGACGCCGTCCACGATCACGATGCGATCGCGGAGCTCGGGCGCGACCTCGAGGATCGACTTCTGTTCGAAGCCTCCGTAGACGAGCTCGCCGTAGATCTCGTCGACGATGATCCAGCAGCGGTGCTTGGCGAGCACGTCCGCGAGCGCGCGGAGCTGCGGGCCGGAGTACGCGGCGCCGGTGGGGTTCGAGGGCGAGCAGAGCACGACGGCCTTCGTCCGCGGCGAGATGGCCGCCTCGAGCTGCGCGGGCGAGACGCGGTAGCCGTCCTGCGCGGTGGTCTCGATGAAGACCGGCTCGGCGCCGAACATGCGCGCCTGCTCGGGATAGCTGACCCAGTATGGGGCAGGGATGACGACCTCGTCGCCGTCTTCGAAGAGCGCGAGCGCGAGGTTGAAGAGGGTGTGTTTGGCGCCGACCGAGACGATCACTTCGTTCGGGGAGTGCTTCACGCCGCCGCGGCGCGCCGCCGAACGCTCGGCGATCGCTTGGCGGAGCTCGAGGATGCCGCCGCTCGCGGTGTAGCGCGTCGCGCCCGCGTCCATCGCCTTCTTCGCCGCGTCGCGGATCGCGAGCGGGGTGTCGAAGTCGGGCTCACCGACGCTGAAGGAGAGGACGTCGATGCCCTTCGCCTGGAGCTCGCGCGCCTTCTGGGCGATCGCGACGGTGGCGGAGGGTTGGACGACGTCGAGGCGCTTCGCGAGATCGAGGGTCATGGCGCGCGTGAGGTACCACCGGGAGCACCCTGATTCAACGCGCTGCGTCGAGAGCACGGCGTGGTGGCATCGACGGCGTGCGACGGCGGGCGTGCTTCGGATCCCGCGCCGTTCGTGCGATCGTCGCCTCGTTCGAGGGACGGGAAACCGCGGCGGAGCGAACTCGTCGGGCCGTGCGCGAGCGTGAGTCGAAAAAACTCGGTCACGAACTCGCGCGACGCGAGCACAGGGGGACGTGATGGCGATCCAGACGGAGCTCGTGCCGGGTGGGGTTGGCGATGCCGACCCGATCGCGGCGCTCATCGGGGAGGGGCGATACCGCGACGCGCTCGTGCACTGCACGCGCACGCACGCGGGATCGATGGGGCGCCTGTGCATGGCGCTCCTCGGCGATGCGGCGGAGGCGGAAGAGGTGCTCCAAGAGAGCCTCGTCGCCGCTTACCACGCCATGAGCGGGTATCGCGGCGAAGGCAGCGTGCGCGCGTGGTTGCTCGGCATCGTGCGGCGACAGTGCGCGCGACGAACGGCGACGCGCGTGCGTCGCGAGCGACGCCTGCGGCTCGTGCACGACGCGAGCGCGGGGGCGCCCCTGCCGGACGAAGAGCTCGAACGTCGACGACGCGGTGAGCGCGTCCGGGAAGCGCTCGAAGAGCTCAAGCCCTCCGACCGCGAAGCGCTGCTCCTCCGCTACGAGAGCGGGCTTTCTTTCGCCGAGATCGCGCTCCTCCAGAGCGTCGACGAAGCGGCTGCGCGCAAGCGCACGAGCCGCGCCCTCGCCCGACTCCGCACGCTCCTCTCCGAGGTGGAACGATGACCCCCGAACAGAACGAAGCCTTTCTCGACGACCTCGCGCTGCTGGTCGATGGCGACCCGGCGACGCTCGCGAAGTGGGCCGACGTGCTCGCGGACGACGACTTCGCGCGCGACGTGCTTCACGAGGCGCGGCGCACCGCGCAGCAAGCGCACGACGCGGGCGCGGGCTTCGTCGTGCCGGCGGATCTCGAGGCGCGGGTGCTCGCGCAGATCGACGTCGCGCCTTCGGTGAGCACGCTGCCGCTCGGGACGATGGCGCCGCAGCTCCCGATCGCCCCGAGCGGGGCGTCGAGCGCGTCGAGCGCGTCGAGCACGTCGAGCGCGTCGAGCGCGCCCGCCTCGGCGGCCTCGCCCGCCGTCCCTGCGAGCGACGCGCGTTGGGCGCCGGGCCTCGCGCCGCTGCCCGAGACACGGGTCGAGGCTTCGCCGATGGCGCCGAGCGCACCTTCGGCCTCGAGCGCGCCGTCGACCGCTTCCGCAAGCCGCTCGAGCGGCGCGAGCGGCGCGTCGCAGGTGGGCTCGTCGATCGCGTCGAGCGGTGCCGTCGCGGCGACGCCCGTGAAGCCCGCGCGGTCGCGGGCGGGGCTCTTCGCGGCGGCGGCGGTCGCGGTGCTCGCGGTGGGCGCGGGTGGGCTCGTGTGGAAGATGCGGCAGGGGACGACGGCCGGTGCGGGCGGCGTGGACGTGCCCGTCGCGGCGTCGACGGTGCGCGTCGACGCGCTCGCGGGCGCGGGGCTCGTGCTCGTGTCGCCGCAGGGCGAGCGCGCGCTGACGGTCGGCGAGTCGATCGAGGGCTCGTTGCTGCGAACGGACGCGCGCACGCGCGCACGGCTCGTGATGGGCGACGGCTCGATCGTCACGGTGCAGCAGAACAGCGAGCTCTCGTTCGCCGCGGGCCGCACGGTGCAGCTCGCGCGCGGCGAGGCGCTCTTCGACGTCGCGCACCTGCCGAACGGTCCGCGCTTCGAGGTGAACGGCCCGATGGGTCGCGTGGAGGTGCTCGGCACGAAGTTCCTCGTCACCGTCGACGGCACGCAGGTCGACCGAGTGCAGGGCAGCGTGCGTGTGCTGCGAGGCGAGGTGCGCGTGAGCCCGACCGCGGGTGCGGCGGCGAACCTCAAGGCCGGCCAAGAGGCGCTCGTGCGGGCGGACGGCGCGCACGTCGTGAACGCCGTCGATCTCGCGGGATCGGTCGCGTGGAGCGAGCTCGGGGGCGACGCGGAGGACGACCTGCCGATCCCGGGGCTCGGCGAGCTTCGCGCGCACCGTCCGGGTGAGCGGCAGGAGCAGGAGCGCCCGCTCACGCTCGCCGATCACCGCGTCACCGTGCGCATCGTCGGCAACGTCGCGCGCACCGAGATCGAAGAGACCTTCCGCAACGAGAGCGACGAGACCCTCGAAGGTGTCTATCGCTTCCCGATGCCGCCCGACGCGCGCATCGCGAGCCTCTCGCTCGAGGTCGAGGGGCAGTGGGAAGAGGGCGCGTTCGTGGCGAAGGATCGCGCGGCCGCGATCTGGCGCGGCGTGATCCGCAACGCGACGCCGGAGAGCCAGCGTCAGCAGCAGGAAGAGTGGATCTGGGTGCCTGGGCCGTGGCGCGATCCCGCGCTGCTCGAGTGGCAGCAGGGCGGTCGCTTCGAGCTGCGCATCTTCCCCATCGACGCGCGCAGCGAGCGCCGCGTGCGCATCGCGTACGAGCAGACGCTCGCGCCGCACGGGGAAGGGCGCCGCTACGTGTATCCGCTCGCGCACGGCAACGACGACTCGACGCGCGTGGGTCATTTCGAGGTCGACGTGCGCATCGCGGGCGAGGCCGAGGCCAAGACGCGCGGTTACGAGCTGGTGCGCGAGCAGGAAGAAGGCGCGCAGCGCCTGCGCTACGTGCGGGAGGACTTCCAGCCGAGCGGCGATCTCGTGATCGACTACGCGAGCGCGATGGATCGCGGCGAGCTGCGACACTGGACCTACGCGGGCCCTGCGGTGGCGCCTGCGCCGGAGCAGACGCGCGAGCAAGAGGACGTGCTGCGTGAGCACCGCGCGATCGCGGCGGACTCGCGGCCCTACGCGCTCTTCGCGCTGCGCCCCGAGCTGCCGGGCGCGACCGAAGCACGACCGCGCGACTACGTGGTGGTGGTGGACGCGAGCCAGAGCATGTTCGGCGAGCGCTACGAGCGCGCGACGCGGCTCGTGCGCGGGATGGTCGCGGAGATGGATCGGCGCGATCGTGTGACCGCGCTCGCGTGCGACGCGATGGGCTGTCGTCCGCTCGCGGGCGAGATGCAGACGCCGGGCGCGCACGCGGCCGATCAGATCGTGGAGCTCCTCGAGAAGGAGCCCCCGGCGGGCGCGAGCGATCTGGCGTTCGCGATGCGCGAGGCGATCTCGCACGCGGAGCGGCTGCGCGCGGGTGGCGAGCGCGAGCTCGAGCTCGTGTACGTGGGCGACGGCATCGCGAGCGTGGGTCCGCGGCGCGCGTCGACGCTCTCCGCCGAGGTGAGCGCGATCGTGAGCGGGCGCGCGACGCTGACCACGGTCGGCATCGGACAGGACGCGGACGCGGTGGTGTTGGCGGCGCTCGCGCGGGTCGGGGGCGGCGCGTACGTGCCCTTCGTGCCGGGGCAGTCGACCGGACAAGCCGCGCTCGCGGTGCTCGAAGCGACGTACGGGGTGCGCCTCGAGAAGGTGCAGCTCGAGCTGCCGAGCGGTGTGGTCGAGGTGGCGCCGCGCGAGCTGCCTTCGGTGCGCGCGGGCCAAGAGCTGCTGGTGGCGGCGCGGCTCGAGCGCGAGGACGTGCGCGGCGAGGTCGTGCTGCGCGGCGTCGTCGCGGGGCAGGCGTTCGAACAGCGGTATCCGGTGGAGCTCACCATCTCGCGCAGCGCGGGCAACGCGTTCGTGCCGCGGCAGTGGGCGAGCAAGACCATCGAGGCGCTCGAGCTCGCGGGGCGCGGCGCGGACGTGCCGCGAATCGTCGCGCTCTCGAAGGGCTTCGGCGTGATGTCGCGCCACACGTCGCTGCTGGTGCTGGAGAGCGAGGCGATGTTCCGCGCGTTCGGTGTGGATCGCGCGCGGCCGGCCGTGCAGTGGACCGGCGAAGAGGCGATGGAGTACGGCGAGTCCGAAGGACTGCTCGACGTCGGCGGCGCGGAGGGGCTCGGCGGGCTAGCGACCGGTTCGGGCGCTGGCTCGGGGTACGGGCGCGCCGGAGGTGCCATGCGAGCGGCGAGCGGCGCTGCGCAGAACGCCCCCGCGGCGGAGGCACCCGCGCCGAGCGCACCCCGTCGCTTGGAGTCGGCGGATGCCCTGATGGACGAGCGCGTGTCGGTCGAGGAGGTCCGCCGTCGGCCGATGCCGACCACGCGCCCGGGTGGCTTCTGGATGCAGAAGGTCTGGTTCCGCGAGGGATCGGTCGCGCGTTCGAGCGAGATCCGCGAGCGCGATCTCTCCGCGGTGAGCGTGGCGGAGGAGCGTCTGCGCGCGGAGCCGAACAGCCGCGATCGTCACCGCGAGCTCGTGCGGGCGCTGAGCCGCGCGGGGAACCTCGCGCGCGCGGAGGAGATCGCGCGGCAGTGGATGGCGCGCGATCGGCTCGACGTGGAGGCGCTCACGTACCTCTCGGACGTGGTCGGTCGACAGGGGCGCCGCGCGGAGGCGCTGCGGCTCTTGAGCGGCACCGTGGATCTCGATCCGGACGAGGCGCGCGTGCAGGAGCGGCTCGCGGCGGCCTTCGAGCGTGCGGGCGACTCGATGCGCGCGTGTGCGCACCGCGTGGCGCTCGCGGAGGCTGAGCCCGACGACGTCGAGGTGGTGGCGGCGGCGATGCGCTGCGAGCGTGGGCTCGGTCGGAGCGCGTCGGCGGAGCGACTCGTCGAGCTCGCGCCGAGCGAGGTGCGGTCGCGCATCACGAGCGCGGCCGATCGCGCGCCGACCCCGAGCCGCATCACCGGAGAGCTGATGCTCGACGCGACGTGGTCGGGGCCGGACGTGGATCTCACGCTCGTGACGCCGGAGGGCACGCGCCTCTCGTGGATGGGCGGGCGCACCTCGGTGGTCGGCGAGGACGCCACGCGGCGAGGCTCCGAGCGGCTCGGGCTGCGGCGCGCGACGAACGGGAGCTACTACGTGGAGGTCGTGCGCGCGGACGAGGATCGTTCGCCGGTGCGCGGCAGCGTGGTGGTGAACGTGCTCGGCGAGCGGCAGACGATCCCGTTCGAGCTCACGGGCGAGCGCGCCGCGATCGGGCGGGTCGACGTGGTGCGACGATGGCGGATGGAGCGACGCGACCGCTGAGCTTCGACGTGTGACGAGAACGAGTCGGTCCGTGAGGATCGGCTCGTTTTCGTGCGCGCGTCGTGCGCGCGTCGTGCGCGCGTCGTGCGCGCGTCGTGCGCGCGTCGTGCGCGCGGCGTGAACGTGAACGTGAACGTGAACGTGAACGTGAACGTGAACGCTTGCGGCTCCGCGACCACGACCACGACCACCACACGACCACGACCACGACCGCAACCACGACCACGACCACGACCACGACCGACCACGACCACGACCACGACCACGACCACGACCACGACCACGACCACGACCGCAACCACGACCACCACACCACCACGACCACGACCACGACCACGACCACGACCACCACACCACCACGACCACGACCACGGCGGATTGCGGTCGCGACCCGCGCCTCGGCATCTCCCGACGTCGACTCCCCCGAGGTCGATACGTGCCTTATGCTTCGCGCCGTGCTGAAGATCTCCTCCGGGCGTCGTGGCGCGAGCGACGACAGCGATGGGTCGCACGCGGGCGAAGGACCGACGGGAAAACCGGAGGGCGACGCGCGCGACTCGATGCCTCCGGGGCATCCCGAGACGGAGGTCGAGGATCTCGTCCGCCGCTTCGGGCGCAAGCCGAGCAAACGGGACTTCCGAAAGCAGTTTCGGATTCGTCGTTTCGCGGGGCCGCTCGCGCACGCCGAGCAGCTCGAGCATTTGCGCATCGTGCACCTGACGGACCTGCACGTGGGGCGCGTGACACCGATGGAGGCGCAGCTCGAGGCCGCGCGCATCGCGAACGAAGCCAAGCCCGACGCGGTGGTGATCACGGGCGACTTCGTCTGTCACAGCCACCTCTACCTCGACGAGCTCACGTTCGTGATGAACGCGATCGACGCGCCGGTCTTCGCGGTGCTCGGCAACCACGACCATTGGAGCGGCGCGAAGGAGGTGCGGTGGGCGCTGCGGCGCGCGCCGAACGTGGAGCTGCTCGACAACGCGTGGACCACGATCACCCTGCGCCACCAACAGCTTCAAGTGCTCGGTCTCGACGACGCCTACACGCGGCACTCCGACTGGCGCGGCGCGAGCAAGGGTCTGCGACGCGACGTCGCGACGCTCGGGCTCAGCCACATCGCGGAAGAGGCCGACAAGCTCTGGACGCAAGGTGTGCCGCTCGTGCTCGCGGGGCATACCCACGCGGGGCAGATCACGCTCGCGAAGCTGCACGAGCTCGCGGTGGGCAAGCTCGCTGGGCATCGCTACGTGCACGGGCTCTACGGCAAGCGCGCGCCGCAGCCGGACGATCCGCAAGGTGCGGTCTACGTCGGCGCCGGCGTCGGTGCCGCCGTGGTGCCGCTGCGCGTCGGGGAGCGCTCGCGACGCGAGGTGACCGTCTTCGAGCTCGGTCACGCGCCCGGCTCGTTCGAGGAGCCGCTCGCCGAGCAGATCGCGCTGCCGGGCCGCAAGCCGAGCGAGAAGACGAAGCTGCGTCGGCGGCTCGCGGTGGAGCAGAAGCGGCAGAAGCGCGAGAAGCGGCCGCCGGTGGTGATCGTCGACGACGAGGATTGACGCCGCTCGCTGGCGTGAGCCCGCGCGCACGACGGAACGCGAAACGGCGTGCGCCCACGCGGGGCACACGCCGTTCGTTCGAGTCGCGCGCCATCAGCGGTGCGTGGCGAGGAAGTGTTCGGCTTCGAGCGCCGACATGCAGCCCGTGCCCGCGGCGGTGATCGCCTGGCGGTACTTCTTGTCCTGCACGTCGCCCGCCGCGAACACGCCGGGCACG
>JALOQC010000422.1 GCA_025453555.1 Myxococcota bacterium
GCACGAGGGCTGCCACATCCTCACGCTCGTCATCCCGTGGTTCGGCTACCAGACGATGGAGCGCGCGGTGAAGCCGGGCGAGGTCGTCACCGCGAAGACCCGCGCGCGCCTGCTCTCGTCGATCCCGATCGCGGGCAGCGGCAACCGCGTGATGCTCCTCGACCTGCACTCGGAGGGCATCACGCAGTACTTCAGCGGCAACATCCGGCCCGTCCACGTGTACGCGAAGACGGTCACGCTGCAGCTGCTGCGCGAGCTCGCGGCAGAGCCGATGACGCGCGGGCGCGTGGTGCTCGGCGCGACCGACGCCGGCCGCGCGAAGTGGGTCGAGTCGCTCGCGAACGACCTCGGAGTCGACGCGGCGTTCGTCTTCAAGCGACGCCTCTCGGGTGACGCCACCGAGGTCACCGCGCTCGCCGCCGACGTGCGCGGCAAGACGGTCGTGATCTACGACGACATGATCCGCACCGGCGGCTCGCTGCTCGGCGCCGCGCGTGCCTTCAAGGACGCGGGCGCGACGCGCATCGCCGCCGTCACCACGCACGGCGTCTTCCCGGGCGAGAGCCTCGCGAAGCTCCAGAAGAGCGGCCTGCTCGACGCCATCGCCTGCACCGACTCGCACCCGAACGCCGTCGCGCTGGCGCCGCGCTTCGAGGGCTACCTGCGCATCGAGTCCGTCGTCGACGTGCTCGCCGACGCGCTCTGCCCGACCGGCTCCACGCTCGTGCCTTGAGGGGCACAGCGGGCATTCACGAGTCGCCCCGAATCGCCCCGAATCGTCCTGAATCGCCACGAATCGTCCTCGACCCCACGTCGACCACGCAGACCACGCAAAGCAGGTCGACCACGTCCATCGACGACTCCACGCACTCGAGGTCCCCATGAATCGCGTCCACGTCGCCGTCGGCATCCTGAACCAGACACCCTTCGCGTGGGCCGACAACGAAGCCCACGTACGCGGCGCGATCCGCGACGCGCGCGCGCGCGGCGTCACCGTCCTGTGTCTGCCCGAGCTCTGCCTCACCGGCTACGGCTGCGAGGACATGTTCCACTCGGCGGAGCTCCAACGCACCGCGTGGTCGATGCTCGAGCGCGTGGCCGCCGAAGAGACGGCGGGCATGGTCGTGGTGCTCGGGCTCCCGGTCGAGCACCGCGGCGCCGTCTACAACTGCGCGGCGCTCTGCGTGGACGGCGCGGTGGTCGGGCTCGTCGCCAAACGGTTCCTCGCGGGCGACGGCATCCACTACGAGCCACGCTGGTTCAAGCCCTGGCCGGCGGGCGTCGTCACGCACCTCGAACGCCCGCGCGCCGACGGGACCATGCGCGCGCTGCCGATCGGCGACCTCGTGTTCGACGTCGGCGGGCTCCTCTTCGGCTTCGAGATCTGCGAGGACGCGTGGGTCGCCGCGCGCCCCGGCGCCCGGCTCGCGACGGTCGGTGTCGACGTGCTCCTCAATCCCAGCGCGTCGCACTTCGCGTTCGGCAAACAAGCGGTGCGGCGACAGATCGTGGTCGAAGGCTCGCGCGCGTTCGGCGTGACCTACCTCTACGCGAACCTCCTCGGCAACGAAGCCGGACGCGCGCTCTACGACGGCGGTGGGATCATCGCGTCCGCCGGCACGCCCATCGCGGAGACCACACGCTTCTCGTTCGCCGACTTCCAGGTCGTCGACGCGATCGCCGACGTCGACTTCACGCGCTTGCAGCGCTCGCGCACCGCGAGCTTCACGCCCGACGTCGACGCGAGCGACGAGGACCTCGTGTCGGTGCCCTTCGCGTGGCCGAAGCTCGCGCCGCGTCCGTTCCGCGCCGTGGTGCTCTCCGACTACTCGAAGGAAGAAGCCTACGCGCGCGTGATGGCGCTCGGGCTCTTCGACTACCTCCGCAAGTCGCGCTCGCACGGCTTCGTCGTCTCGCTCTCGGGCGGCGCAGACTCCGCGGCCTGCGCGTACCTCGTGCGGCTGATGGTCGACCTCGCGCTCGCCGAGCTCGGCGTGGACGGCCTGCGGAGCAAGCTCGCGTACCTGAAGGACCTGCCGACCGATGCAGCGTCCCTGACCAAGCGCCTGCTGACCACGGCGTACCAGTCGACTCGCAACAGCGGCGACGTCACGCGGAACGCCGCGCGCGCGGTGGCCGAAGCGATCGGCGCCGACCACCACGAGCTCGACGTGGACGCGCTCGTGCAGGCCTACGTCGCGCTCGCCGAGCAGGCGCTCGGGCGCAAGCTCACCTGGGAGACCGACGACGTCACCTTGCAGAACATCCAGGCCCGCGTGCGCGCTCCGAGCGTGTGGACGATCGCCAACGCGCGAAATCAATTGCTCATCTCGACCTCCAACCGGAGCGAGGCCGCGGTCGGCTACGCGACGATGGACGGCGACACCGCGGGAGGTCTCTCTCCGATCGCGGGCATCGACAAGGCGTTCCTCCGTCAATGGCTGCGCTGGCTCGAGCACGAAGGTGTGCCCGGCCTCGGTCCGGTGCCCGCGATGCGGCACATCAACGCCCAGCAGCCGACCGCGGAGCTGCGTCCGAGCGAGAGCGCCCAGACCGACGAGGGCGACCTCATGCCCTACCCGCTCCTGGACGCGATCGAGCGCATCGCGATCCGCGACAAGAAGATGCCGTTCGAGGCCTACGCGCAGCTCCGCGTGGACCACCCCGACCTCGCGCCGGCGCAGCTCCGCGCGTGGATCGCGAAGTTCTACCGCCTCTGGTCGCGCAACCAGTGGAAGCGCGAGCGGTACGCGCCCTCGTTCCACGTCGACGACAAGAACCTCGATCCGAAGACCTGGTGTCGCTTCCCGATCCTGAGCGGAGGCTACGAAGCCGAGTTGGCGGAGCTGTTGAAGATCGAGGATTGATCGTGGGCACCGCGACCCAGAAACCCGGCAAATCGGCGAGCGCGCGCGCGTCACGCACCGCGTACGGCGCCACCGACGGCAGCGCGTCCACCGCGCGCACTTCTTCCGAGGGCGCGAAGACCGCCACCTACGCGTTCCCTCGCCCGGCGCTCACCGTCGACTGCGTGGTCTTCGGACTCGACGACGAGGGCCTCCAAGTCCTGCTCGTCGAACGCGAGCTCCAACCCTTCCGCGGCTCGTGGGCGCTGCCGGGCGGCTTCGTGCGCGTGGGCGAGTCCCTCGACGAGGCCGCCCGCCGCGAGCTGGTCGAAGAGACGGGGCTCGGCCGGGACCACGCGGTGGACGTGTTCCTCGAGCAGCTCTACTCGTTCGGCGCGCCCGATCGCGACCCCCGCGAGCACACCGTGTCGGTCGCCTACTACGCGCTCGTGAACATCCGCGATCACGCGGTCGTCGCCGCGACCGACGCCCGCGACGCCCGGTGGTTCCGCGTCGACGCCTTACCGAAGCTCGCGTTCGACCACGCCGCGATCGTGCGAGTCGCCCTCGAGCGCCTGCGCGGCAAGCTCCGCTACGTGCCCATCGGCTTCGAGCTCCTGCCCGAGCAGTTCTCACTCGCTCAGCTCCAACACCTGTACGAGACCGTGCTCGGCGACGCGGTCGACAAGCGCAACTTCCGCAAGAAGGTCCTCTCGCTCGGCTTCGTGGTCGAGACCGGCGCACTCGAAGAGGGCGTGCCGCGCCGTCGCGCGAAGCTCTACCGCTTCGACGAAGCCCGCTACCGCAAGCTCGAGCGCGAAGGGTTCGCGCTCTGGTTGTGATGTCGCTCGTGACGTCGTGACGTCGTGACGTCGTGACGTCGTGCCGTCGTGACGTCGTGCCGTCGTAACGTCGTGATGTCGTCGCGCTCGCGTTCACGCACGATCACCCACCGCTCTTCGGCGCCCTTCGAGCGCCCTCTCCACGAAAGGAGTCTCCCCATGCGAGCCCTCGTCTTGGTCGACCTACAGAACGACTTCCTCCCCGGCGGCGCGCTCGCCGTGCGCGAGGGCGATCGGGTGATCCCGATCGCGAACCGACTCCAGCACGAGGTCGACCTCGTGGTCGCCACCCAGGACTGGCATCCGCGCGACCACGCCTCGTTCGCCTCGCAGCACGCGGGCAAACGACCGGGCGAGCTCATCACCCTCGAGGGCCTCCCGCAGGTCCTCTGGCCCGATCACTGCGTGCAGCTCACCCACGGCGCCGCCTTCGCGTCGACGCTCGACACCAAGCGAATCACGAAGATCTTTCCCAAGGGCATGGACCGCCGCGTCGACAGCTACAGCGGCTTCTTCGACAACGGCCGCCGCCACGACACCGGCCTCGCCGACTACCTGAAGCTCAAGGGCGTCCGCGAGCTCCTCGTCTGTGGCCTCGCCACCGACTACTGCGTGAAGTGGACCGCCCTCGACGCGGCCGAGCTCGGCTTCGACACCTTCGTCGTCGTCGACGCCTGCCGCGGCGTGGAGCTGAACGAAGGCGACGTCGACGACGCGCTCGACGAGCTCGAAGACGCGGGCGTCGAGCTCGTGGAGAGCGACGAGCTGCTTTGAGGCGGGGTCGTGGTCGCGCCGATGCCTGCTCGGCCCGACGTCGCGACGCGAGCGAACGCACAGCGAACGACGAGCGAGCGCCCGAGCGGCCGACTTCGCTCGTCGCTCGGCCACCCCGCGCGGCTTCTCGGATCGAGCGGCGCTTCGACCGCCCCGACGCTCACGTCTCCGACGACCTCGGCGCGTTCGCGAAACACCTCCTCGAAGCATCGAGCCGCGTCAGAGGAGGCGGCGTGACGGCGAGCCGAAGTCGTGCGCGAACCTGCCCGGCAGGCGCCCCACCACGTGCGCGCCCCCGTCCCGCCGAGCCCGTCCGCCCCGCGATCCACGCTCCCGGTCCGGTCGTTCTACGACCAGAGCGCGCCCGCACGTGCGCCTCGTTGGCGTGTCGAGCGCCGCTCTACGGTTCGAAGGCGCGCCGGTCGACCTCCCCGCGAACCAACGCACACACCTCTCTCCGTAGCGGCTCAGACCGTCTCGTCGTCCACCACCGCCGCCGCCGCGTTGGCCTTCACGTTCTCGATCCCCTTCAGCCACGACGCCTTCGCGCGTGTAGTCCGCGATCGTCACGAGGATCTCGCCATTGCCCGCCTCGGGATGGAACCGAAACGCCCCTGCCTTGCCTTCGAAGACCTCGAGCGTCCCGGCCGCAGAATCCCTCCTGTATGAGCCTGTCTCTCGAGCACGACCGCAACCATCAACCTCTTTTCACCGAAGCCGCCCGCCGCTCCGCTCCTCCGTCTACCGACGTCACACCCACGTGCGATCGTCGAGCCCATGTTCGACGTCGACGACCACGCGCTCCCCGAGTCTGACGCGCCCTCCGAGCGCGAAGACGAGCCCACCTTCGATCCCGAGGCTGCCGAAGAAGAGCTCGCCACGCTCTCGTCTCACCTCGACGCCGCGACCTACCGACAGCTCGTCTTGATCCGCCAGCTCGACGACAGCGGCCACTGGGCGAACGCCGGAGCCACCACCTGCGCCGCGTGGCTCTCGTGGCGCATCGGCATGAACGAGAACGCCGCGCGCGAGCGACTCCGCATCGCCCACGCGCTGCGCGATCTCCAAGGTCCGCGCGATCGTCCGCGTCGCGACCCCGAAGATGGAAGAGCGGCTCGTCGAGTACGCCCGCTACACCACCGCATCGCAGCTCGAACGCATCTGCCGCGGCGTCCGCCAACAGCAGCTCCTCGACACCGAAGTAGGCGAGCCGGTCGACGAAGCCGAAAGACTCCGCCGAGCCTTCGGGGCTGACGTCGTGGAACGGGGAGACGCCGGAGTACTCGTGGTGTACGGAGTCGTCGTTCTGAGGCCGTTCACGGTTGCGCGGCGTCGAGCACTGACGTGAGATGCTTGGAATCAGCCGTC
>JALOQC010000423.1 GCA_025453555.1 Myxococcota bacterium
ATCTCGGGACCGCTCTCGTGCGAGGCGGTCGTCACGTGCGTGAGATCAGCCCGCGTTCAACGCGAGCGGGAACTCGATGTCGAGCAGCGTACCCGCGATCGCGGGGTGGACGACCGCTCGAACCGCCATCGACTTGGGGTCGGAGTCGGCGACGAGCTTCGCTTCGAGCGACGCCGCCTCGCCGAGCCCGGGAAAGAGAAACACGCGGCCGGCCTCGGAGAAGACCGATGCGATGGTCGCCTCGTCCGCGTCGGTCGGGAGCTGATCACGCACCCAAGATGCGAAGCGCACGATGCGACCGGTGACGATCTGCGCGGGAAGCGCTGCCGCGTCGATCGAGGCGCGAAGCATCGGCGCCGTGAGCAACACGACGGTCGCCCGATCGCGAACGCTACCGACCGCGACCAGGCCGTGCTTCGCGAGCTGGGTCTGGGTCTTGATGGGATAGAACGATTCCGTCGGCGACGACTGACCTTCGTGGGTTCCGTGTTTGAGCACCCGCGCAGCGGGCACCGCGAGACCGCCCACGGATCCGAGGATCCGCGCGAACCCGCCCGTGGTCCGGAAGCTCTCGGAGAGCATCGCGGCGACGGGCCACACGCTCGACGCGAAGAGCTCGCGCTGCGTGGCACCCGCTCCTTCGTACGCGAGCAACACGCGATGGGTCGTGACGCAGAGCCAGCGGCTCGATTCCTCCTGGCGGAGCGCGAGCCAGTCGGTGCGAGGGAGCTTGCCCGGCTCGACCGAGAGCACGTCCGGCAAACCTTCGGCGTCGGTGTCGAAGATGCGGGAGTCGAGCTCCACCACGACCGGCACGAGCGCGAGCTCCGCCGCGGCGGCGAGCCGTTGAAGAAGCGCGACGTCACCGATCGGCATCGGCACGAACACCGCGTCGGGCGCCGACTCACCCGCCTCGATCGCTTCGACCAGGCCCGGTAGCGCGTCGAGATCACGATCGAGCAGCTCGACTACGATGCCGGCCTTCTTCGGACAGCGCGCGAGCAGGAGATCGAGCCCGCGCCACGTCGCCTCGCGCGACGCGACCTCGTCGGAGTCGAGCACGCGGCGCGCGAACGTGTAGACGGCCTCTTCGATCCGATCGCGGATCTGACGCGTCGTCTTCGAACGCTTGACGCGAGACGTCGACTGCATCGAACGGACGAACGAGTCGACGGCCTTCGCGGCTTTCGTGCCATCCGTCGGAAGATCGGCGCCGTCGAGGGCACCTCCGGTCGGAGTCGCGAGCGCGACGAGCTCGTCACGCAGAGGTCCGGCGGGGAGCTTCTCCCCGAGTACCGCAGGTGTCGCGGATGCGTCGTCGAGATCGGATGCGAATGCGAGGAGCGCTCCGAGCTCGGGGACGCGCGAAACGACGCCCTTGAAGGAGAACTGCGAGAGCGCGTCGAACTTCACTTCGAGCGTGCGTCTGCCGCCGGCGATGGGATCGTCGAAGGTGGCTTCGACGGTCGGAAACAACGCCGAGAGCGAGCCGGCCTCCTCGCGGGTGAGTGTGAGGGTACGGCCGGGCGCTCCGAGCGGGAGCACGACCCACCAGCGCAGGAGCGCAGCGTCTTCATCTCGGCTCATCGCGGTTCTCCGTTCGATTCCGCAGGCACGTCCGTCGCGCCGTTTCGTTCCAACATGCGATCCCACAGCGGGCGTTCGCTCGTCACGAAGCGCTCGCGCTCGAGCCGCCAGGTGCGCACCGAGTCGACCACGCGAAACGGTCTCGGGGGAAGACCAGGCTCGCTCGGCTTCGTGTCCTCCGTCGTGACCTGCTCTCGAATGAGGATCCCTCCGTCGCGAATCTCCCACGACGTGACGAGCTTGAACGAGCGCGACCAGCCGTCGGGGAGTGTGGCGTCCTGCGCTCGCGCCATCCGGAGCACGGGAGCACCTTGGCAGACCGAGTCGTCGTCGTAGACACTGGGCTCCACGAAGCGGTCATCCTCACGAACCAGGAACCGAACCTCACGCACGCACGACGTGATGTCGTCGGGGTTGGCACACGTCTCGGCGTCGGCCACCACGACATCGCGCTCGCCCAGCGTCTCCAGCCGGAGGCGAAGCCGCTCTCCGCGCGTTCGCAGGTGACCGAGCGCCTCGACGGTGAGCGCGCGCTGGTCTTGCGTGACCAACGCGACCACCCCGAGCACTTCGTCGCCGACGGCGTGCGTGCGAACGAAGGTGAGTCGACGACCCACGTCCAGACGCTTGGTGGTGACGGACGACTCGTCGATGGGAAGCGACGTCGCGCTCGCACCATCCGCCGGACACGCTGCCCCCGCGCGTGGAAGCCGGATGGCTTCGCCCGCGCAATCGCGCTCGGCTCGGGAGGCCGTGCCCACGAGCAGCTCCGTCCACTGACGTGCCGTGACGTTCGGCAGCGGCGCGTTCGGGTCGGGCTCTTCGTCGTCCGAATCCGCCGACGTCTCCGGGCTCGCGGTCGACAAGCGACAGAGCGGGGGCTCTTCGGGAGCGGGCTCGCTGCAGGCGGCGAGCGCGATCAGCAGTGCGGCGAACGAATCTCGAAACATGCGCGTCCTCATCCGTCGGTCCCGTGTACGCGACCACCGGTCATGTCGAAGTAAGCGCGAGCGAACGCTCGCCCGAAGACCTCTCGTGTGAACCGGTCCTCTTCGATGAGCGCGCGATGCGCCAGACCGTAGAGTCCCCAGAGACGCGACTTCTTGAAGATGGGCAAGAAGTCGAGCGCGCCCGGCTTCGCGTCCGCGGCCCGCACGAGCCCCGTGCCTTGTCCGCTGCCGAGCTGGGCTGGATCGATCGTCTGCAGCATCGAGCGTGTTCCCTCGACGACACCGTGAATGATCGCGACCTGATGCATCGCGAGGTCGGCGAAGGCGCGCTTGAGCGAGTCGATCGCTTCGTTGCCGTCCGCGTTCCAGTCGAGGAGCTCGGCGAGGACCTCACGCCCGTCCTTCGCACGGGTGAGTGGCGTCTCGTCCTGCACGAGACGAAGCGCCATGTCCTCGCCGAACTGCCGAAAGCCCCGACGAAGCGCGGCGAACGAGTCCGCGAACGTCTCGAGCAGCGCACCCACGCGCTCCATCCCGAGCAGCGGGTTCACCTGTTCGCGACGCGCGCTCGACGCGCCGTGCTTCACGCGATCGAGCCACTCGACGGGATCGACCTCCGGTGCCCCGGTCGACAACCCGTAGCGCGTGAGCAACGCCTTCCACTCGGGCATGCGCTTGACGAGGGTCAACTCACTCTCGATCGCCTCAGCGACGAACTGACGCAGGTGCGGCGCCGAGTCTCGCAGGCGAGCGTCGAGCTGCCTTTCGACCTCGACCCAAGCGGCGCGGAACGCGTCGTAGGCGGGTCGCGTACGATCGATCGCGTCCTGGACCGCTTGGATGTCGAAGGGGAGCTGCCCCTGACCCATGAAGACGGTCTTCGGATCGTCGCCTCCCGAGGCCGTGGGCGCGCGAAAGAACATCGTCGCGCTGCCCGTGAGCAGCTTCGCGTCGAAGGTGGAGGGGCGTTCGAGGTTGCGAAGGAGCTCGGGCGGGATGTCGCTGAGCATCACGCCGACACGAAGCGGGCCGAAGAAGACGTGATCGGTCATCGAAACGACGACCGGCTGCCGCGCGGCGAGCCGATTGCCGTTCAGGCTCGTTCCGTTGGTCGATCCGAGGTCCATGAGCACGACTTCGTTTCTCGTTTCGTCGAAACGAAGCACGGCGTGCCATTGCGAGATCATGGGGTGATCGATCGGAATCTCGTTCAGAGGATTCCGACCGATGCGGACCGGCGACCCGAGAAAGCCGAGTCGCTGAACGTTGCCGTCGCCATGATCGATTCGAACGACTAGTCCCATCGTGTCCGCCTCGCGCTGCGAATCGTCGGGGCTGCGCCCGCGGGAGACTCCGAGGGCGCGGATCGGTCACCCGACGCACGCCGACCGCCCTCCCCGCGGACGTTCGCTCCGGTCGGCAATTACTCTCCCTCCGAGTCCACGTCGACACGGAAGCGCCCGTCGGGCCCGAGCCCGACCACGAGACCCGTGGGCTTCTCGCCATCGGCCATCACTTCGAGCAGCGCGCGCGAGACCGACGGAAGCAGCGTCCCGCGGAGGATGTGGTCGATGTTGCGAGCGCCCGTCTCCGCCTCCGTGCAACGGCGCACGATCTCCTCGAGCACGGCCTCTTCGACGACGGGGTCGAAACCGTGGCTCGTGCGGATCCGTGAGGTGAGCTTGCGGAGCTTGAGCTCGGTGATGGAGCGCATCGAGCTGCGATCGATGGGGCGGTACGGAACGATCGTCATGCGCGCGAGCAATGCGGGCTTGAAGTGCGCGCTGAGCGCCGGACGGATCGAGCTGACGACGTCGTCGACGGGCGGCGGCTCGTCGCGGTTGTAGAGCTCCATGATCTGATCCGACGCGAGGTTGCTCGTCAGGATGATCATCGTGTTCTTGAAATCGATCGGGCGTCCCTCGCCGTCGTTCAGCGTCCCCTTGTCGAAGACCTGATAGAAGAGGTTCATCACCTCGGGGTCGGCCTTCTCGCACTCGTCGAGGAGCACGACGGAGTACGGTCGCTGGCGCACCGCCTCGCTGAGCACGCCACCCTCGCCGTAGCCGACGTAGCCCGGAGGCGAGCCGATGAGACGGCTGACGGAGTGCTTCTCCATGAACTCCGACATGTTGATCGTCGTCATGAAGCGTTCGCCGCCGTACACGAGATCGGCCAGGGCGAGGGCCGTCTCGGTCTTGCCGACGCCGCTCGGCCCGACGAAGAGCATCACGCCCACGGGGGTGTTCGGATCACGCACGCCCGCGTAGCTGGCTTGCAGCGCGCGAGACACGGCCTCGACCGCCGGGGCCTGTCCGACCACCCGCGAGCGGAGCTTGTCCTCGAGCTCGAGCACCGTGGACACCGTGTCGTGCATGACCTTCCCGAGCGGGATGCCGGTCCAGCTCGAGACCGTGCGCGCGACCGCGTCCGCGTCGACGTCGACGTGCACGAGTCGATCTCCGCGAAGCACCTCCGGTGTGGCTCCTTCGCCCTCGCGTGCCTCGAGGAGCGCCGCGACTTCCTGGCGCTCCTTCTCCCAACGCGTGTGGATCTCGTCGCGTCGAGCCGCGAGCTCCTCGAGCTGACTCTGTAGCTCCGCCATCGTCTCGGGCTCGATGGTGTAGCCCGCCGTGCGATCCATCTCGAGTCCGTCGCGCCGACGCTCCAGCGAGGCGATGTGTTGCTCGACGTCTACGAGCTCACTCGGCTTGGCTTCTCGCTCCACCCGAACGCGCGCGGCCGTCGTGTCGAGCAGGTCGACCGCCTTGTCGGGGAGCTGTCGTCCGGAGATGTAGCGATGCGAGAGCTCCACAGCCGCGACGACGGCTTCGTCGAGGATGCGAACCGAGTGCGCCTTCTCGTAGATCGGTCGCAGGCCGCGAAGCATCCCGACCGCGACGTCTTCCGAGGGCTCGTCGACCTTCACGGGCTGGAAGCGTCGCTCGAGCGCGGCGTCCTTCTCGAAGTACTTCTTGTATTCCGCCCACGTCGTCGCCGCGACGGTCCGCAGCTCACCGCGCGCGAGCGCAGGCTTGAGCAGGTTCGCGGCGTCGGAGCCACCCGCAGAACCGCCAGCGCCGATCATCGTGTGGGCTTCGTCGATGAAGAGAATCATCGGGACCTCCGAGGCCTTCACCTCGGAGATGACCGCCTTGAGGCGGTTCTCGAACTCTCCCTTCATGCTGGCGCCGGCCTGGAGCAGACCGAGATCCAAGCCCACCAGGCGTGTGGTCTTGAGGCTGTCGGGCACGTTGCCGGCGACGAGCTCGCGCGCGAGCCCCTCGACCAATTGTTCTTTCGACGCCGCGAGAGGATGTCGATCATCTGGCGAATCTCGCCGTGGCGACCGAACACCGGATCGATCTTTCCGGCCTTCGCGGCCGCGGTGAAGTCGGTGCAGAAACGCTCGAGCGCGCCACCTTCCCGCGGCGCACCGCCGGCTGGTGCGGCGCTCGCGCCGTTCCCACTCGGCGGCGCGGCTTCGATCGCTTCCGGGGTCGCGCCGAGGATCGCGTCGAGCTCCGACTGGAGTCGCTCCACGCTCACTCCGTCGAGCTCGGGATATCCCTCTCCCGAGTAGCGCCCCGGCGACTTCAGGAGCTGAATCATCATCAGCCCGGTTCGCACACGCTGCTCGCCGTGCTCGATCGACGCCGTCAACCACGCGTCCTCGATCCATCGGAAGAGCGTCTCGCTGAAGACGGGACGCGACGTCGTCGTGCTCCGACGTTCGAGCGTGCGTTCGATCCGAGCGCGCAGCGCGTCGGGGTCACGCCCAGCCTCCTTCAGGATGCCAAAGGACTCGCTGTCCTTCGCGGTCAGCATCTGAAGCAAGAAGTGCTCGACGGTCACTTCGGCGTGCTGAGACGAGGCGGCACGTCCGACGGCGCCCTCCATCATGCGGGTGGCGGTGGGGGTCAGTCGGCGCACGAGGCGCTTGGGATCGACGCGCAAGGTTTCCTCCTCGAATGGTTGAGCGCCGCCGATGCGAGCGTCGGTTCCGAGACGCCCTTCTTTGCCGAGCTTCATCGGCCGAACGGCCTCGGGCTCGAGCTCGAGCTCCAAGTCGTAGGTCATCGGGGTCCTCAGCACGAGGCGCACGGTCTCCTGCACGATGCGGAGCGCGGACCCACCTCGCTCGAAAGCTGCACGCGCCGCCTCGTCGATCGGTCCGATGGCGATCACGAAACGGCCGCCTGGGTCGGGTGTCTTCTGCCCGAGCATCAACTGCCCGAGCGCGTGATTGCGAGCACCGAGGCGAACCCAGCGCCCGTCGTCGATGGGCGACCACCGACCCGCGAGCTCACGGATTTCGACTCGAGCGTCCCCGATCCGCCCCTCGAGCATCACCTCGAGGGCGAGTCGCAACGTGCGAGCCCCCCGACCACGACGAACGAGCAACGGCACGAGGCGCAGCAAACGTCCGGGCGGTAACGAGACGCGCTCGTCGCCGAGCTGAATCGCCGCGAGCGCGAGCATGCGACGGAGCCACACGTCGTCCTGGTTGGAAGCGTGCGTGACCGCTGGCGAGTACCGAACCACCGCGCGGTAGAAGAGCGACACGAGCCGGTGGTGGAAGAGGTCGAGGAACTCGCGGCGAATCGGCGAGTCTTCGTCCTCGTGCTCGACCTCTTCCGCCATGTAGAGCGGGAGAGGCGACGACGAGCCCGTGAGTCCGAGGAACGTGGTGGTCACGTGCGCGCGCTCGTGAGCGTCGACGGCGACCCCCGTCACATCCCCCGCCGCGAACGCCAGCGAGGAGTCGTGGCGAAACCGAATTTGCTCGTCGCGCGGCGGCCCCTCGAGCCCTACCCCCGCAGACGGCCGGAGCGTCCGCTCGAGCAGCGTGACCAACCGGAAGAACCCCATCCGCGGGGCTGCATCCGTGAAGGGCCTCAGAGCAGGGGTTGGGTCCCGGTCCGCGGCGTCCATGAAATCTCTCTGGTGGAGGGGTGGAGCTCGATGCGGAGCTCGCTGAAGAGGTTCAGGGGTGCTTCGCTGGCGAAGAGCGCGTCGATCGCACACCCAAACAAGAAGGCGTCACCGAACGACGCGAACCCAGCGTCCTCCAGCACGATTCGTGAGGCGAAGCCGGGAAGCGGAATGCCTTCGACCACGCGTCGTGACGAGCGGGTCGTCACCTCGCGGATCGCGTCGACGCGACGAGCGTTGGTGCGACCGAGTTGGTGATCCGCCTCTTCGTGAAGGTTGTAGAGGCTCAGCAACGCGCGAAGCGGCTCGGCGCGCGTGATGGTGCCGAGATTGAGCGCGAGGTGCGCGACGGTCCGCCAATGGCGTTCAGCGCCGGGCGAAGGGCGCACGGGCTTCGAGACGCGTGTGAGGTTCGTGAACGTCGCGACCGTGGGCGAACGAGGCGTCGGGACGCTGATGTCACCCACACGCAAGTCTTCCGTGAGGCGACGGTTCGTGCACGTCAGATCGAGCGACAACACCTCCTCGTCGACCGCAGGCTCGACGTCCCGCGGCGTCATCACCGACACGTAGGTGTCGATGGCGTCATCCAGCGGCGAGCGCACGCGGCGCAACGTGTAGAACGCTTGCTCTGCGCGAGCGGCTTCGAGATGGCGGAACGCGTAGAACGGCGTGTAGATGCGGCGGCGTTGGTCGCGGCGTCGGATGCTGGTCACCAGATCGACCGAGTAGACCTCAGCGTGATGCGGAGAGAACCCCGCCGCTCGAACCAAGTGCTCGTGGGATCGAAGATCCAGCGTGATGGGATCAGCGGCCACCCGAAACGAGTTGATGACGGGGACACAATGGAGCCGGAACGTCTCTGGCTCGAGGCGCTCCGGCAGGTCGGGCGGTCCGTCGAACGCCAGCCGAAGCACACCATCGTTCGGAGCGTCGTCGGACCACGCGGCGAAGAGCCCGTTCAGCTCGAAGAACGCCAACTTCGCGGGGAGCGTGAAGAGCTCTTGAATTAGGCGAAGCCCGTCCGGAGCTAGCTCGGGCCACGGCAGCATGTCCATGGATCCATCGACCCCGACGTGACGAAGTCGCGGAGCGACGCGAACCACAGACTCGTCGCCCGGAGTACCGAGACGAAGCGTGACCTCGGTGAGATGACGGGCCAACCAGAGCGAAAGCGTGGATGCCTGAGCCGCGGGAGCGTGCACGAAGATGCGGACGTGATCGTCCTCCGGGCGCGACGTCGAAAAACGACTGATGGGGATGTCGATCGTGGGCGTCCGAGCGCGACCCGCATCGAGACGGCAGTCACCGAGCTCGAGCGGAAGGAGCATCGTGGGCGCGGTCGTTCGAAACAACGGACTCGAGCCGTCGACCGCACGCGCACCGAGCTCGGTACCTTCGGGGAGCAAGTGCACGTTCTTCCGTGCGGCTGGCTTAGGAACGAACTCGACGACGGAGCACGCGGGCAGCGTACGGACGGCCTGCGGAACCACCATCTCCGCGACCGCCTCGATGACCTCCGGAACGGCGTCGTCGATCCGCTCTCGGATTCGGGCCGTGAGGAACGCGAAGCCCTCGAGCAATCGCTCGACGTCCGGGTCTCCACCACGCTCCGCGAACAAACCGGCGAACGCCGGATGTCGAGCTGCGAACTCGCGACCGAGCTCGCGGAGATAGGTCAACTCACTTTGAAAGTATCGACTGAACACGTTCCTCAGTCGTGCATGCTGAAGCGGCCGCCAGGCCGGATCTCGGTATGAAGACGAATCATACGTCGGTCTGTGCGGAGGCGGGCCACGATGTCGAAACCCAGACGTAACGGATCGTTCGTCGGAACGTGCTGAACACTCACCGAACGAAGCCGCGGCTCGTGCTCGAGGATGCAGTCGCGAATGAGTTGTTGCATTCGTCGAATCGCTTCCGGCATCTGGTGAACGACGTCGTTGAAATCAGGCAGACCGAACGTAGGATTTGCGGGGCTCGCGCCGACCTGGGTGTTCAGCAATACGGCGAGATGAGCGACGACGGACTCGAGCTCGTCCACCGTTCGCTCGCCTTCCGCCAATCGAGACAGGAGTCCTCGTCGCATTCACCCTCGCCAACGCGTCCGAGAATCGAGGAGGGGCGATCGCATCGACGCGACCGCCCCTCCTCTTCGCCTCACTTGTCGAGCTTGCCGACGAGCGAGAGCGTGAAATCCGCGCCCATGTACTTGAAATGCGGGCGCACCTTCAGCGAGCAACGGTACCAGCCGGGCTGACCGGGCACGTCTTCCACGACGATCTTCGCCTGACGCAGGGGCTTGCGGGAGCGAACCGCCGGCGCGGGATTCTCCATGTCGGAGACGTACTGCTTGATCCAGTTGTTGAGCTCGCGCTCGAGGTCGCCGCGTTCCTTCCACGACCCGATCTGCTCGCGCTGCATCACC
>JALOQC010000424.1 GCA_025453555.1 Myxococcota bacterium
CTTCACGACCCACACCCGTGCGCGCGAGTCGCGCCGCGTGGAGCCGCGCGAGGTGATCATCGTCGAGGGCATCCTCGTGCTCGCCGAGCCCGCGCTCCGGGAGCAGATGGACATAAAGATCTTCGTCGACACCGACGCGGACATCCGCGCGTTCCGCCGCATCCGGCGCGACATCGAGCAGCGCGGGCGGACCTTCGACTCCATCCGCGAGCAGTACTACGCGACCGTGCGCCCGATGCACTTGCAGTTCGTCGAGCCCTCGAAGCGCTGGGCGGATCTGATCATCCCCGAAGGTGGCGACAACCGCGTCGCGCTCGACGTGTTGATCGCGAAGATCCAAGCGGTCGTGCGCTGACGCCTTCGCACACGCTCCGCCGAGTCGATCACGCGCACGCGAAGCGTCCGTGACTCCGTCGGTGCGTTCGATCGTCTGCCGATCACGCGCAACGGCTTCGCACGCCCTCGACTCCCTCCGCACGGACGGGTCGAGCGTATTCGGTCAAACGCGAATCGCGCGGTGGCGCCTGCCCGTGTACCGTGCTTCGATCACGAGCGCGTCACGCGCGAGGGAGGGACGTCTTGCATACGAGGATCGCCGTCACGCTGGTCGTGGCGTGGGCCATCACGGGCTGTTCCGTCGTCATCGACGGAAAGCTCGACGACAAGGATCCGGAGACGGACGCCGGCATGGGTGATGGCGGAGCCGATCCCGACGGGGGCGGCGAGACCTGTCGCGACGCGGATTGCGACGACGGCGAGCCGTGCAACGGCGTCGAAGCCTGTGGCGACGACGGCGTGTGCACGCCGGGGACGCCGCTCGACGTCGATGCAGCGTGCACCAGCGACAGCATCGGCGACGGCGTCTGCCGCGTCTCCGGTGACGCGCTTCGTTGCGCGGCGCTCGGGTGCGGCGACGGTGAGGTGTCGGGCGCCGAAGAGTGCGACGACGAGAACGACGTCGACGGCGACGGTTGCGACGGTGACTGCACCTTCTCCTGCACCGCGAACGGCGACTGCGACGACACGCTCGCCTGCAACGGCGTCGAGACCTGCGACACCGAAGCGCACGTGTGCGTGGCGGGTACGCCGATCGACTGCACTCCGAGCGACGCGTGTCGCACGAGCGTGTGCGACGAGGAGGCCGACGGCTGCGTCGAGACCCTGGTCGACGAGGACGGCGACGGCTTCGCGGCGACCGAGCTCGGCGCGTGCGGCACCGACTGCGACGACGAGCGCGCGGACGTCTACCCCGACGCGCCCGAGGGATGCGGCGAGGCGCGCGACTGGGACTGCGACGGCAGCGCGACCTCCGGCAACGCGATCTGGTACCCCGACTGCGACGGCGACGGCTTCGCGGCGGGCGGCGTGGGCGGGACCTCGGCGTGTCCGGCCCCCGCACCGCAAGCGAGCTGCATGGCGTGGACGCTGACCCCGCCGACCGCGGCGGCGACGTCCGACTGCAACGACATGAACGCGACGATGTTCCCCGGACAGACCGCGTGGCAGACGAGCGCGCACCCGGCGATCCCGAGCGGCGCCACCGGCGACGCGGCCCGCTACGGCAGCTACGACTGCAACGGCACCGCGAACTACGAGTACCCGACGACTCTTACGAGCCAGAGCAGCACGGGATCCTGCACCCCCGTGTGGGACTCGCGTGGCTTCCTGCGCTGCTCGGGCGATCGCGGCTGGACGTCGGCGACCGCACCCGCGTGCGGTGCGACGTCGACGTGGACGGAGTGCCCGAGCGAGCCGACGAAGTGCACGGGCAGCACCTCGACCACGTGCCTCTTCCACACGCTGCTCTGTGCGGGACCGAGCTCACGCACGACCGATCCCTGCTACTGCCCGCCCCGCACCACGTGCACCCCGGATTGCACGCCGGGCTCGCGCGACTGTCCCTGGGGCTATTACCGCTGTGGAGCTCGCACCAACGAGTCGCGCCGCATGGGGTGCCGCTGATGCGCAACGTGATGCTCCTGGTCGCGACGCTCCTCCTCGGAGCGTTCGTTTCTCCCTTCGTCTCGGACGCGTCGGCCCAAGACGCGCGCGAGCTCTTCCAGCGCGGTCGTGGCGCCTACGAGACGGGCGACTTCGAGGGCGCGGTCGCAGCGTGGCAGGCCGCTTACGAGCTCGACCCGCGCCCGCTGCTGCAGTTCAACCTCGCGCAGGCGTACGAGCGCCTCGGACGTCTGCAGGAATCGCTCGAAGCGTACGAACGATTCCTCGCGGCCGCGCCGAGCGACGCGGACGACGTCCCGGCGGCGCGGATTCGTGCGGCGGCCATCCAGCAACGCCTCGCGCGCACCGGCATCGTGCTGCGTGGTGGTCCCGACGGCGCGGTCGTGCTCATCGACGGCACGGAGCGCGCGCGGCTTCCGCGTCCGGATCCGATCGCGGTGCCGCCCGGCTCGTACCGCGTGCTGGTGCATGCGGAGGGCTACCAGCCCTTCGAGTCGGTGGTCGCGGTCACGGCGGGTGCGCAGGTCGAGGTCACGGTCCAGATGAGCGATCAGGTGGTGCCCGATCCGACGACGCCCGAGGAGAGCGGCGGCGTCTCCACGATCGGCATCGCGGTCGCGGCCGGTGGCGGCGCGCTCCTCGTGGGCGGCGCGGTCACGGGCATCCTCGCGCTCGGCGCGGCGGGCGACGCGACGACGAGCGAGGATTCCGACGCGGATCGCGCACGCACGCTCGGCCTCGTCACCGACATCCTGCTCGGCGTCGGTGCGGCGGCTGCGCTGACCGGCGTGGTGCTGATGTTCGTGCTCGGTGGCGACGAGGATCGCGCCACCGCGGTCGCGCCGATGATCGGGCCGGACCGCGTGGGCGTCGGCGCGATTCATCGCTTCTGAGCGATCGAGCCCCCTTTTCGTGCCTCGACGGCAGTGGCATAACGCCACGCGCCGTGATGCCGATCGATCTGCCCGCGCTGTTGGACTGCACGGACGTTGCGATGCTCGTTTTCAGCCGAGACGCTGGAATCGTGTTCGCGAGCCGCGCGGCGGCGGAGCTTCTGCGGTGCCCCCCGAGCGAGCTGGTCGGGATGACCACGTTCGACCCGTCGTGGGACGTGATCCGAGCGGACGGCTCACCCTTCCCACCCGACGAGCGTCCGGTGGGTGTCGTCGTTCGCACTCGAGCCGCCGTGCGTGCGGTGGAGCTCGGCGTGCGTCGCTCGCCGTCGGAGGAACGGGTGTGGGTGCTCCTCGACGCCCTCCCGCACCTCGATGAAGCAGGCGCGCTGGTGAACGTCGTCGTCTCGCTGCGCGACGTCACGGAAGAGCACCGACGTCGTGAACGACTCGAAGCTCTCTGCACGGAGCTCATCGAGGTGGAACGGAGCCACGCGGCAGCGATGGCGCACGCGCAGAGCGAGGTCGAGATCGGCCGCGACGCTCTCGAGCTGGCGCGGCGAGAGCTCCTGCAGCGCGAGCGCTTGTACTGGTCCGTGTTCGAAGTGTTGGGCGAGGGGCTGGTCGTCCACCGCGTCGACGGCTCGATCGAGACGGCGAACCCTGCGGCGCAACGAATCCTCGGACTCTCGTTGGACATGCTCCAGGGCAAGCACGCCGTCGATCCTGGCTGGCAACTGGTCGACGAGGATGGCAGTCCGCTCGCGCCGCAGGACATCCCGAGCGAGATCACGCGCACCACGGGTCGAGCGGTCACGCGGAGACCCCTCGGGGTCGTGCGGGGCGACGGAAGTCGCGCGTGGCTCAACGTATCGACCCAAGAGCTGCGCACCGAGTCGGGCGAAGTCGTCGGTGTGGTCGCGACCTTCGGCGACGTGACCCACGAACGCGAGGCACGACTCGCCGTCGAACGCAGCGAGGCTCGCTTTCGGCAGGTGTTGTCCGCCGTACCCGGTGTCGTGTTCCAACTCGTGCGGCACCGTGAGCAAACGGTGTTCACGTTCCTGAGCGATCGAGCGGTGGAGCTCTTCGGTGCGGCACCCCACACGCTGCTCTTCGACCTCGCCGTGTGGGACACCCTGTTCGCGCGCGACGAGATGCGCATCGGCCTTCGTCGGCTCGACGAGGCCGGCGAGTCGCGCGAGCCGTGGGACTTCACCGCTCGCATCGAGGGGAGCGAACGGTTCGTCCGGCTGCGCGCAGTGCCGGAGGTCCAATCGGACGGCGCGGTGTCCTGGACGGGCGTCGCGTTCGACGTGACGCACGAGCACCGGCTCGCCGATCAGCTCCGCCACTCGCAGCGTCGTGAAGCCATGGGAGACCTGGCGGCCGGCGTCGCACACAACTTCAACAACGTGCTGGCCGTCATACTCCCGAACCTCGAAGAGCTGCGCGAGGAGGCATCCCCCGAGTTGGTGCCGGTGGCGGACGACGCGATCGACGCCGCACAGAACGCGGCCGAGATGGTTCGACAGCTCCTGGTCACCACGCGGCGCGAGGCAGGTCACGAGCGCGAGCCCGTCGATCTCGTGCCGGTGGCGGGAGATGTCGTCCGCCTGTGTCGGCAGTCGTTCGGACGCCGGATCGAGATCTCGCTTCAGACACCCCCGGCGCCTGCGGTCGTGCTCGCGCGAGCCTCGGAGCTCCATCAGGTCCTCCTGAACCTCTGCATCAACGCGCGCGACGCGCTCGCCAAGGCGACGGGACCCCGGCTCGAGGTGCGCGTCGAACGAGCGGACGACCACGTCGTGGTCGAGGTTCGTGACAACGGAGTCGGGATGGACGATGCAGTCCTCTCACGGCTCGGCGAGCCTTTCTTCACCACCAAGCCTCCCGGTCAGGGCACGGGGCTCGGGCTCGCGACCGCGTTCACGATCCTGCACGAGCTGCATGCGGAAGTGAGCATCGCGAGCGAGCCGGAGCGAGGCACCACCTTCCGCATCTCCTTCCCCCATGCGGACGTCGAAGCGTCGCGACGCCGTCCGCGTGACCGAGCGTCGTCTCGTCCGCGGCGAGGTCGCGTGCTGCTCGTGGAGGACGAGGCCTTGGTGCGTCGTGCGACCCAGCGACAGCTCGAGCGAATGGGCCACCACGTGATCGTCGCGGCCGACGGCGTCGAAGGTCTTCGGCTCGCGACGACCGAAGAGCTCGACCTCGTGCTCCTGGACCTCTCCATGCCCGGCATCTCGGGAGATGCCGTCCTCGCGGAGCTTCGCGGACGCCGCCCGGAGCTGCCCGTGATCATCTTGAGCGGACACGTCCCCGACCGAGTCGCTCTGGACGGGGCCGTGGCCGTGTTGCTCAAGCCAGTGCTCCACGACGCGTTGATCTCCACGCTCGCGCGCGTTCTGCGGTGACGGCATCGACGGCCGCCACGCGGCCTTCGATCAAAGCCCGATGGTGGATCGAATCCGATCGCTCGCGACCTCCGCGAGGGCCGCGATCGACCACTGCGGGTTCACGACGATGGTCGAGGGAAAGAGACTCCCATCGCTCACGAAGACGTTGTCCGCCCCAAACAAACGGAAATCCGGGCCCACCGCGCCGCGAACCGGGTCGACGCTCATTCGGCAACCACCCTGCGGATGCGCGGAGCTCAACATGATGTGCTCCGGCAAGCTCAACACCGGCTCCAGCTTGCTCGCGATCTGCGTCTCGGTGAGGTGTCCGAACTGACTGCGCAACAGCCGCAGACCTTCTCCGGGCGGCGCCGCGTCGTCCTTCGGATCTTCCCGCACCCCCGCGAGCCCCACCTCTTCCGCCCCCGCCGCGAAGTAGAGCCGCACGATCGACGCGAGCGCGTCGCGGTTGAGCCTCATCTCGTCGTCGCTGAGCTTGTAGACCACGGTGCGATCGCCGAGCACGCGGCCGGTCTGCGGCGAGCCGATGGTGGTCGCGCACATCGCGAGGTTGGTTTCGGTAGTCGCGCATCCAGTCGAGGTGCGCTTTGCCGACGCCGGGTACGACGTTCGAGAGCAAGCTCGGCGGGACGAACGCGTTCTCGAGCACGTAGCGCGCGAAGTGCTCGCGGCGCCCGAGCGGATCCTTCGTGGGATCGATCGCGATCCGGAAGTCGGGATCGCCCGCCTTGGTGGCCACGTAGCGGATCTGGAAGCCGAGGTGACCGGGCGTCGGAAAGCTGTCTGGAAACGGTCCGCCCGTCGGGTTCTGGCGGAGCTGCGCGCGCGCGAGGAGCTTCGCGGCGTCGGTGGGTTTCCAGCGCGCGACCACGCCCGAGCCGTAATTGAAGCCGAGCCCCTTGCCGACGTGTCCGTCGTCCTCGTCGAACACGCGCAGCGCACGCCACGAGCCGTCCGCCTTCACGCTGCGCAGCAAGAGCGCCGGCGTACCGACCGCGCCCGCGGCGAGCACCACGTGATCGACCGCGACGCGCCCGAGGCCGCGTCCGAGCTGCAGGTGCGTGACCTCGAGGCGCCCGCCCACCACGTCGCCGACCAAGCGCTCGATCGGCAGGTTCGGATGGATCTTCGCGCCGTGCGACTCCGCGAACGGCAGGTACGAGAGATCCATCGAGAGCTTGTGACCGAAGTGACAGCCGTAGTTGCAGAGGCCGCATCCGAAGCAGTAGTCGCCGTTCTGATCCGGACGCCCCGCGGGCCCCTGTCCCGCGTGCATCATCACGTTGTTCTGCGGATTGTCCGCATTGAACACGTAAGAAGGCTCGCCCGCCGCGGTCAGCGCGTCCGCGCCGTCCTTCAGCAGCTCGCTCACGCTCGTCTTCAGCGAGTCGGGGAGATTGTCGAGCGGCCCCATGTGCTGCATCGCGTGCACCTTCGCGAAGCCCGCATCGAGCTCCGCCTGCGTGACGCCGATCGCGAGCTCACCGCTCGTGCTGCACCACCGGCTCTTCGTCTCGGAGCGCATCTCCACCGAGAGCCCCGAGGTCATCACGGTGCCGCCGCCGACCACGCGCCCACGCAAGAGGTGGATGTCGAGGTTGCGGCTCAGCGTCATCAAGCCGCCTTCGAAGAGGCGCGCCATGCCGACGAGGGTGTCGAGCGGATACTCGGCGGGCGTCATGCGCGGCCCGGACTCGAAGATCGCGACGTCGTACCGGCCGCTCGCCGCGAGCCTCGCCGCGACCACCGCGCCACCCGCACCCGAGCCGATCACCGCGACCTTCGGACGCCCGTCGTTCGCGAAGAGGCGCCCGCGGTCGTAGGGGTGGTGCTCCTGGAAGATCGACGCGACCTCGCCGGGGTCGAAGAGGTCGGGCTGCCCGGTCTGACGCAGACGCACCACGTCCACGTCCGGCCGCGACGGATAGCTTCGCTTCCAGATCGCGTCGTAGCCGGTGACGCGCGGATCGGTGCCGGGGTTCGAGTAGAACGCGAGGCCCGCGAGCTCGCGCAGGCTCTTGGCGAGGTCG
>JALOQC010000425.1 GCA_025453555.1 Myxococcota bacterium
CCGCGAACCCAGCGAAGAGACGGCATGTCCGACGAGACGACCCCCCCGCAGACGCCGCCCGAAGAGGCGACCTACGACCAGCGCAACATCCAGGTCCTCGAGGGGCTCGAGGCGGTCCGCAAGCGGCCGGGCATGTACATCGGCGATCCGCACGACGGATCCGGCCTGCACCACCTCGTCTGGGAGGTCGTGGACAACGCGGTCGACGAGCACCTCGCGGGTCAGAACCCGAGCCTCGAGGTGACCATCCACTCCGACGGATCGGTCACGGTGGTCGACCACGGGCGCGGCATCCCGGTCGGCATCCACGAGAAGTACGGCGTCAGCGCGGCCGAGGTCGTGATGACGAAGCTGCACTCGGGCGGCAAGTTCGACAACGCCTCGTACAAAGTCTCTGCCGGTCTCCACGGCGTCGGCGTCTCCGCCGTCAACGCCGTCAGCGAATGGCTGAAGATGGAGATCAAACGCGAAGGCAAGATCTGGTACCAGGAGTATCAGAGGGGCATCCCGCAGGCCCCGCTCGAGCCGATCGGCACCACGAGCGAGCGCGGCACGAAGATCAGCTTCAAGCCCGATTCGTCGATCTTCTCGATGACCGAGTTCGCGTGGGACACGCTCAACACGCGCCTGCGCGAGATCGCGTTCCTGAACGCCGGCTTCCGCATCACGCTCACCGACGAGCGCGGCGACGAACCGAAGGTCATCACGCACAACTTCGAGGGCGGCATCCGCGAGTTCGTGGAGACGCTGAACAAGAACAAGCTGCCGCTGCACGACGAGGTCATCTACATCCTCGAAGAGCGCGACGGGATCGTGGTCGAGATCGCGATGCAGTGGAGCGACGCCTTCAACGAGGCGATCCACTGCTACACGAACAACGTCCGCAACCGCGACGGCGGCACGCACCTCACGGGAATGCGCACCGCGCTCACGAAGACGCTCAACAACTACGGCACGCAGGAGAAGATCCTCAAGGATCTGAAGCAGCCGCTCTCGGGCGAGGACGTGCGCGAGGGCCTGACCGCGATCATCAGCGTGAAGCACCCGGATCCGAGCTTCTCGTCACAGACGAAGGACAAGCTGGTCTCGAGCGACGTGACGCCGATCGTCTCGGGTGTGGTCTCGGATCGCCTGCAGCAGTTCCTCGACGAGAACCCCAAGTCCGCCAAGAAGATCCTCGAGCGTTGTGTGCTCTCGGCGCGCGCGCGCGAGGCGGCCCGCAAGGCGCGCGAGATGATCACGCGCAAGGGCATGCTCGACTCGACGACGCTTCCCGGCAAGCTCGCGGACTGTCAGAGCAAGGACGCATCGGAGTGCGAGATCTACCTCGTCGAGGGTGACTCCGCCGGTGGCACCGCGAAGCAGGGTCGCGATCGGCGCTTCCAGGCGATCCTCCCGCTGCGCGGCAAGATCCTGAACGTCGAGCGCGCGCGCTTCGACAAGATGATCGACAGCAACGAGATCAAGACGTTGATCACCGCGCTCGGCGCCGGCGTCGCGGGCAGCGACAACTTCAACGTCGAGAAGCTCCGCTACCACAAGGTCATCATCATGACCGACGCCGACGTCGACGGATCCCACATCCGGACGTTGCTGCTGACCTTCTTCTACCGGCAGATGCCGGAGATCGTGGAGAAGGGGTACCTCTACATCGCGCAGCCGCCGCTCTATCGCGTGAAGAAGGGCAAGAAGGCGCGTTACCTCCAGAACGAAGAGGCGCTCAACCGCCACCTCGTGGAGCTCGGCGCGGAAGGCCTCGCGGTGCGCGCCAAGGGTGGCGAAACCGTGATCTCGGGAGAGCTGCTGCTCAAGCTGCTCGACGAGCTGCGTCGCGCGCGTCGGCTGGTCGCGGGCACGCGTCGTCGTGCCGAGCCGAAGATCGTCGAGGCGCTCATCCGCGCGACGAGCCTGTCGCCGAGCGATCTGATCGACGAGGACAAGCTGCGCTCCTCGGTGGCGGCGATGGAGACGTACCTCCGCGCGAAGCACGAGGACATGCAGGACTTCGTGGTGAGCTACGAGAAGCACCCCGAGCTCGATCGCTGGCGCGCGCAGATCGAGGCGCGCTTCGGCGTGGCCACGCGGCGCACCGTGATCGACTTCGAGCTGCTCTCTGCGGGTGACGTCGGTGAGCTGCGGCAGATCGAGGCGGGGCTGCGTGCGCTCGGCGAGGGCCCGTTCCTGGCGGCGAACCTCGACAAGGACGGCGCCCCGGGCGAGTGGCAAGACGTGGGCGACGCGGACGCGCTCTGGGCCTTCGTCGACGACCGCGCGCGGCGCGGGATGCAGATCCAGCGCTACAAGGGTCTCGGCGAGATGAACGCGGACCAGCTCTGGGAGACCACGATGGACCCGGAGGTGCGCACGCTGCTGCAAGTGCGCATCGACGACGCGCTCGAAGCGGGCGACGTGTTCACCCTGCTGATGGGCGATCAGGTCGAGCCGCGGCGCGAGTTCATCGAGCAGAACGCGTTGAACGTCACGAACCTCGACATTTGAGCGCCAGCCGGGCTCGCTGATACGAATCTCGACATTTGAGCGCCAGCCCGGGCTCGCTGATCGAGCTTGCTGCTCGATCTCGCTGATCGGGCTCTTCCTTCGGCGCAACGTGCGTCGGAAGAGACCCGCGGAGCGATCCGCGGGTCTTCTCACGTAACGAGATGCCAGCTCTTCCGGAATGTGAGCGCTGTACGATGGGGGGGCTCGGGGACGTTCTGAGGCAGTTCGTGGGAGCGTTCGTGGAACCACCCATGGTGCAGGTGGGTGCGCACCCGTGTCGCGGAGTCTTTCTCCGAGACGCCGTTCGAGCCCGCGAGCTCGCCGGCCAAACCACCCTTCGTGGGCGCGGGCCGTCGACACCGAGAACGGTGCTCGCATAGGCTGATGGGATATGCGGCTCGTTCGGGCGTCTTCGCTTCTCGCGGTGGTCTTCGCTTCGGTTTCTTCGGTCGGTTGCGTGGCGCCGGCGGAGGGGCCGCGACCGCTACCGCGGATCGACGGCAGCGTCGATGCAGGAGACACGATCGACGGCGGTGGAACGCCCGGCACGGACGCCGGCTTCGACGGAGGGAGCGCGCCTGGCATCGACGCGGGCGGGACACCGGGGGTCGACGCGGGGATCGACGCGGGCGGGACGCCAGGGGTCGACGCGGGCATGCCGCTCGGGACCGCGCGGTACCTCGATCGCTGCACGCGCGACACCGACTGCGCGACCGGGCGTTGCGTCGACGACGTGGGTGGGAGCCGCATGTGCACGATCCCCTGCACGAGCTCGCGCGACTGCGCGGACGAGCACGCGTGCGCGGGCGGCGTGTGTTTGCCCGACGACACGGGCGCCGTGTGCTCGGTGGCGACGCCCGCGACGTGTCGGCTCGGGCTCTGCCTCGGACCGAGCGGGGGGAGCGGGCAGTGCACGCGCCCCTGCGACGACGCGAACGAGTGTCCGGCGGGCCATGCGTGCACGAGCGTGGCGGGCGCGGCGTTTCGAGTGTGCGTCGACATCGAGAAGCCGTGCACCGCGGGCGGCACCGAGTGTGGGACGAGCCTCTGCGTCCCGGGCGTCGGGTGCACGGCGACGTGTCGGAGCGCGGCGGACTGTCCCGCGCGACGTTTCCCGGGGCTGCCGCCGTACACGTGCGAGAACGCGTTCGGCTCGCCGACGCCGGTGTGCACGCCGCCGCTGATCGACGACGGAGGCGACGTCGCCGGGGACGATGCGATGGGCGCGCTGTGCAACGCGTCGTTCAACGAATGCCGGAGCGCGTTGTGTGCCGATCCCGCCGAGACGGGCGCGAACATGTGTATTCAGACGTGCGGCGCCGAAGGGGGATGCCCCGTGGGATGGGGCTGCAAACCCGTCGAGGTCGATGGTGGCGGGATTCACACGTTCTGTGTGCGCGCGGGGAACACGCCGATCGGTGGGGTGTGCAGCGCGGCGTCGCAGTGCGCGAGCGGGCTCTGCGACAGCGCAGGCTATTGCACGCGCTTGTGCGCCGATGGCGTGTGTCCGACCGGTTGGAGCTGCACGGCGCTTCCGGGAACCACGATCGGGATCTGCCGACGCTGAGCTCACCCACGATCGAGGCTGGCGACGATCACGACCACGCGCTCGACGACGGTCACGCGCTCGACGGCGATCACGCCGCCGCGCGGCGGGCTCGGCGCAGCTCGTACCAGGCGCGGAGATCGTCGTGGACGTCGCCGGTCGTCGGGTCGGTGAGCCACTGCATCTTGAGGCGCTCGGGGACCACGATGACGCCGGGCGCTTGGTAGGTGCCGAAGACGAGATCCCAGATCGGGCTCGTGACGCCGTGGTTCTTCGAGGAGTCGCCGAAGTGGTGCCAGAAGTGGTGGCGGCGGGCCCAGCGGCCGTACGGACCGATGCCGCGCGAGGTGTGCTCTCGGCGGTGGAGGATCTCGTAGACCACGTAGAAGCCGACGAGGCCGATCGCGTAACTGGCGCCGAGCGTCGTGCCCGCGACGAGGATGGCGGGCGGCGTCACGAGCACGAGCGCGACGACCGCGGCGCCGGCCTTCTTGATCGTCGGCGCGAAGTAGTCGCCCTGGCTGTGGTGGCGGATGTGCTCCTTCGCGAAGACGTTCGGACGGAAGCGCGCGTCGTGGCCGAGCCAGCGGTGGATGCAGTACTCGAGCAGGGTCCAGGTGAGGGCGCCGAGGAAGAGTGCGATCGCGAGCGACATGGAGGGCCTCCGAGAACGGAAACGAAGAACGAGAGGAGCGGCTGACGGATGCGGTGGCGCGGCGTCAGAGGACGGGCGTCGGAGAAGAGGCGTGGGCGAGCGCTGCGTCCCGAAGCGCGGCGTCCAGGGACGCGAGGTCGGCGCCGAAGCCACGGAGCATCGCGCGCAGCGCGGTGTCGAAGACGCGTCGAGAGTCGACCACGGAAGGCATGCGCGCCTCCTGCTTTCGCAATTGAAGCGAGCCTTGAAGCGCGGAGAAGAGCGCGAGAGCGCGGTCATGCAGGGGGCCGGAATCGAGTTGTCCACGCGCGACCGCCTCCGCGAGCGTGGAGAGAATCGGGACGAAGAGGCGCTCGACGGCACCCACGACTTGGGCCACCGCTTCGTCTTCTGCGACGAGGACGCGAGGGTCCGCGGAGAGCTTGGAGACGAACGCGAAGGCGTGGGGCTCACGCTCGGCGAGGTCGCGGTACTCGAGCGCCTGCGCGATCAGGCGACGGAGCGGATCGGGCTCTGCGATGGAGCCGAGGCGCTCGGTGAGCTGTTCGAGCGCGCGGACCATGATCGCGACGACGAGCGCGTCCTTGGAAGGGAAGTAGCGATAGAGCGCGCCCGGCGTGTAGTCCGCGAGGTCGGCGACGCGCTTGATCGAGAGGGCTTCGAGGCCCTCCTCGAACGCGAGCGCGGAGGCCGCGTCGAGGATGCGGGCGAGGTTGGCGCGGTGGCGGCGGCCACCGGGAGAGGCGTCTGCGCGAAGCACGAGCAGATTATGAATCACGTTTACGGAAACGCAAACGGAGTTTACGAAATGTGGCGTAGCGTGCTAAGTATTCGGAATTATGAACGATATTGCGTTTCGTTGGCCCGGGCCCACGTCGCGTCGTTTCCTGACGTTTCTCGCCTCACCGAGATTGTCCGTTGACGCTGCCTCCGCGTTTGGGGAGCCTCGAAGTCCGGGAGAGGCGCGCCCGATGCCGTACGTCCCTGCGCCATCGAGGTTCTCATGCACGTACGGGTGCTCTTGCTGGCCCTCCTCGCGCTCCCGAGCGTCTCGCTCGCGCAGCGGTCGGCCACGCTCAATCGCTTTCGGGCTTCCGAGACCGTCGAGGACGACTTCGCGA
>JALOQC010000426.1 GCA_025453555.1 Myxococcota bacterium
TCGTTCCCCGCCGCGACGTGCAGCCGCCCGTTCGGTCCGAGCGTGAGCCCGGTGTCCGCGTCGCCTTCGGTCGGGAAGCGCCAGCGCAGCTCGCCCTCCCGCGAGAAGCTCGAGATCGAGCGCGCGTCCGTACCCACGTAGACGTTGCCTTGGTCGTCCACGAGCGGCGTCGAGTAGATCGGCCCCCCGAGCTCGCGCTCCCAGCGCAGGCGTCCGAACGGCGTGAGCGCGTGCAGGCTGCCGCCGTGATCAGCGACGTAGACCTCGCCGCTCGGCCCGACCACCGGCTGCGCGGTGATGCGACCCTTGGTCGCGAAGCTCCACGCGAGCTCCGCCGCACGCGGTCCCGCGTACGCGCTGCGCCCCGTGTGTCGACGATCGCCTCGATACTGACGCGGCGGACCTTCGGACACCGTCGCGAGCTCGGGCCCCTCCGGCACCGCCGCATCCGCGCGCACCGGCACCCCGGGCGCCGCACGAGGCGCGTTCAGCGAAGCCTCGGGATCGCGTCCGAGCCAGAGCACCAACATCGCCGCCGCCGCGCCGATCCACATCGCCACGAGCAGCACGGTCCGCCGCGGTCGCGCGGGCTCGGAGGTCGCGGAGGGTTCGTCGCTCGCCACGCGGCTCGTTATCGCGGGTGGCGCGCGGACGCAACGAAAGCGTCCGTCCGCGTCCTCGTCGCAGCAAGAGCGATCGCCCAGGCCGCGTCATGTTCTCGACCATCGCTCCACGCAGGGCGCTCCATCCGCCTCACCACCGCCTCGTTCGGCTCGCCCTCCACTCGCGCCCTCCACTCGCAAGGGCCGGACCGCTGGGCACGAACCGATCGCGTTGGCGCCTCGTCGTGTGGCGGCCGCCACCCCACCGCCGCCATTCCGCCGCCACCTCCGCGCCAACCCCTCGAATTCATTCGGCGCAACACCCGGAACGTCCCGTGCTCTGCCGGCCGCCCATGCCCCACGGCCCCCGCGAACGTCTCCACGACGAAGGTCCCACGCCGCTCTCCGACGCCGACCTCTTGGTCGTGCTGCTCGGCACCGGTCACGTCGGCGCCGACGTGCACCAGCTCGCGCGCACCCTGCTCGCCCACCTCGGCGATCTGGACGCGCTCCTCCACGCCACGCCCCGCGAGCTCGCCGCCGTGCCCGGCATCGGTCCCGGAAAAGCCGCGCGCCTGCTCGCCGCGGTGGAGCTCGGTCGCCGCGCGCTGACGCGACCGCTGCCGAAGGGGCGCCGTCTCGTGTCGAGCCGGGACGTCGACGCCGCGCTGCGTCCGCGGCTCGCGCGGGAAGAGATCGAGCACTTCGTCGCGATTCCCCTCGACGCCAAACACCGACCGACGGGGACCCTGCGTCTCTCCACCGGAAGCCTGGTCGCGTGCCCCGTCGAGCCGGCCACCGTCTTTCGGGCCCTCGTGCGACATGCCGCCGCAGCGGTGGTCTTCGTCCACAACCACCCCTCGGGACATCCCGAGCCGAGCCCCGAGGACGTGGCCCTCACCCGCCGCCTCTGCGACGCCGGCGATCTGCTCGGCGTGGAGGTCCTCGACCACGTGATCATCGGCGCGGAGGGGTACTTCTCGTTCCTCGACGCGGGCCTGCTCACGGCGCCTTCGCGGCCCGGATCACCACTCTCGGTGGGTGCGAGGTGAGCGCGTTTCTGCGATGAAGGCGGTGCAGGAGCACTCCGACGTCGCCGGTCGTGTCCCCGTCACGTCGGTCGCCCGTCACGTCGGTCGCCCATCGCGACGTCGAGTCACGATCACGCCCGGTGCCTCGCGGGTGTCGCGACTTCGATCCCTCGGCCTTGACTCACCGAGGGTGCCATGCATACTCCCCGCCCCTCGCTCGCGGCCCGCCTCGGGTCCGACGACGGCTCTCCCTCTGGGTCAACTCCAACTGGCCCAACCCACACTGGGCCAAATCCAGTGGGCCCAACCCTCCACACGGAGCTCTCCCCGTGAAGCGCACGTATCAGCCGAGCCGAGTCCACCGTAAGCGCACGCATGGCTTCCGCGCCCGCATGAAGACCAAGGGTGGTCAGCAAGTCCTCGCGCGTCGTCGCGCCAAGGGCCGTTGGCGCCTCGCGGTCGACGTCTTCAAGAAGTGAGCTGCACGGTGAGCGAGCCCTGAGCTTCTCAGCGCCTGCTCATCACGGCGATCTCCGCTCGACCTCGGTCGCGGAGGCAGTCGCTCGCAGACCTTCGACGACGACGCTTCGACCATGACGGAGCAGGAAGAGGACCTCCGAGACGGCCGCTCCGAGACCTTCGGGGCGGCCGATCGCGTCCGTCGCCGCGGCGAGTACCGACGGATCCAGAGCCGCGGCACGAAGGTGCACTCGCGGCGTTTCCTCTGGATGGTCCACCCCTCGCTGGTCGGCGCCGATCACGCGCGTCTCGGAGTCGTGGTCACGAAGAAGCTCGGCTCCGCCGTGCGGCGCAACCGCATCAAGCGCGTCTTGCGCGAGGTCTTCCGGCGCCACCGCGAGCTCTTCCCGTCGGCGAGTGACGTCGTCGCGATCGCCAAGCACGGCCTCGACGTCGACGCGCTCGGCTTCCACGACCTGGTCGAGGAAGTTCGCTCTGCGCGCTCGAACCTCCAACGCGCCGCACGACGCGCTCGGGAGGTCGCCCGTGCCGAAGTGGCCACCGCGAGCTCGACCGCATCGCCCAGCGCTCGCTCGACCGCCGACGAGCCCACCCTGCGCGACGAGGTCGACGTGTGACCCCGCTCCTCGCCCCACTCCTCTGGGCGCCGTTCTCGGACGGTCTGCACCCGCCGGGTTGCGCGAGCCCTGCGCAGTTGGCAAAGCGAGCCGTCGCAGCTTTCGGCGCCGCTCCTCCGCGCGCCTTTCCCCCGTCCCGCGTTCTCGATCATGGATGACCCGAAGCGTCAGTTCCTCTTCGTCGGCGTCATCGGCGCCCTCGCGCTCGGCCTGTACTTCTGGCAGGCGCTCGGCCTGTACTTCTGGCAGAGCGCGACCGCGCCGGAGGCCCCGATCGACGGCGCCGAGAGCGCAGAGACCGCCGCCGAAGGCGATGCGAGCGCGACCGACACCACCGACGCGACCGACACGACCGACGACGAGCCCGCAGCGGCTACCGTCGATCCCGTCGCGCGCGCGGCCCAAGAGCGCCGCTTCACCCTCGAGACCGATCGTTTCGTCGCCGAGCTGAGCTCGCTCAGCAGCGGCGTCGTCGCGCTCCACTCGAAGGACGAGCGCTACCGCATCGACGGCGCGCCGATGCCGCTCGTCACCACCGAGCGCGAGGCGTACCACCCGCAGCGCCTCGAGATCCGCGGCGTCACCGTGCCGCCCGACGCGGTCTGGGAAGGCGAACAAGTCTCGCCGACCGAGGTGCGGTTCCGTTGGAGCGGCGACGGCTTCACCGTCACACGACGCGTCGTCGCCGGCACCGCGCCCTACCAACTCTGGAGCACCGTCGAGGTCCGAAACGACGGCGCCGTCACGCGACCGGTCGGCGTCGCTTTCCACACCGCGCACTACGTCGCGAAGTCCGCCGAAGAATCCGGTTTCATCGGCGCGCCCTCGGCGGCGATGAGCTTCGGCGTCTGCCGCTACGGCGAAGGCACGGTCGAGCGCGAGACCGGCGACGCGCTCGCGGGCGAAGCGATGGGCTTCGGCCCGAACGTCCAATGGGCCGGCGTCACCGACGCGTACTTCTCGAACGTCATCGCCGCCGACGAGCCTGCCGCCGCGCGCTGCGTGCTGCGCGCCTCGCTCCGCGGCGGCACGGTCGAGGATCCGCACGGCACCCTCTTCGAGAGCGAGCTGCGCTTCCCGCGCGTGGAGCTCGAGCCCGGCGCGACCACCGTCGCCCGCGCGGTCGGCTACCTCGGTCCCAACGATCGCCACACGCTGCGCGCGGCCGGCCATCACCTCGTCGAGGTGATCGATCTCGGCTGGTTCTCCTTCATCGCCGACGGCCTCACGGATCTGCTCGGGCTCATCCAGGGCTTCGTGGGCAACTGGGGCCTCGCGATCATCCTGCTCACGCTGCTGGTGAAGCTCGTCTTCTACCCGCTGACGATGAAGAGCTTCCGGTCGATGGCCGGGATGCGGAAGATCAAGCCGCAGATCGACGAGCTCAACGCCAAGTACGCCGACGACCGCGAGAAGAAGGCGGCGGCGATGATGGAGCTGTACCGCAAGGAGAAGATCAATCCGGCTTCGGGTTGTCTTCCCTCGCTGCTCCAGATGCCGGTGTGGTTCGCGCTCTACCGCTCGCTCTCGACCAACATCGAACTCTATCACGCGCCCTTCGCGCTCTGGTGGACCGATCTCTCGGCTCCCGATCCCTTCTTCGTCCTGCCCGGTCTCGTCGCGCTCCTGATGCACGTCCAACAGCGCATCACGCCGACGACGATGGACCCCGCTCAGGCGAAGATGATGATGTACTTCATGCCGATCATGATCGGCGCGTTCATGCTCTTCCTGCCCGCCGGTCTCTGCCTGTACATGGTGACGAACTCGGCGCTCACGATGCTCCAGCAGAAGATGATCTACTCGAAGCTGGACCGGGAAGAAGCCCATCGGAAGGCCAACCCCCCGCCGCCGGACGGCCCGGACGACGAGGGAGACGACGACGACGACTCGAGCGAGGCGAGCGGCCTGGAGCCTGCCATCGGCAGTTGGGGCAGCTCCCGCACGGCCCGCCGCCTCGAGCGCAAGACTGCGAAGAAGAGGCAACGGCGTGGATGATCGCAAAGACAAGCCGCAAGATGGCGCGCTCTTCGTGACGGGGACGGCCCCGGAGAAACCGGAAAAGACCCGGGCTCCTGCCGCCGCGAGCGAAGCACACGACGACGAGGGCAAGGCGGAAGAGGCCGCCGAGCTCCTCGACGAGATCCTCGAGCTGATGGACCTCGACGTGGACGTCGACGTCCGCGCGGAGGACGAAGAAGAGATCGTGCTCGACATCACCGGCCGCGACGCCGGGCGCGCGATCGGCAAGAAGGGCGCGACGCTCGACGCGCTCCAATTCGTGCTCAACAAGATCTTGAACCGCACGCCCGAGAGCCGGCGGCACATCGTCGTGGACAGCGGCGATTACCGCGAGCGCCACGAGCAGGGCCTCGTCACCTTGGCCAAGCGCGAAGCGAAGCGCGCGGTCACCGAGGGCCGCACGATCACGCTGCAGCCGATGAGCGCGCGTGATCGCCGCGTGATCCACCTCTCGCTCGCGAAGCTCGAGGGCGTCACGACGATGTCGCAGGGCGAAGGCGCCCAGCGCCGCATCCAGATCATCCCGCAGCGTCGCCGCTCGGCGCGCTGAGGGGAGGCGACGTTTCGCGGGCGACGCTCGTGCGCCGCTCCCACGCATCGCTCCCACGCATCACGGCCCGCGCGAAGCTCGTCGCGGGCCGTGGCCGTGTGGAGTGTCGTCGGCTTCGTTCGAGCGCGTCGTTCGCGGTCGTCCGTCGTCGTCGCCGATCACGTCGCCGATCACGTCGCCGATCACGACCACGACCACGTCGACGTCAACGACCACGTACGACCACGTACGACCACTTACGACCTCGACGTCGTCGACGTCGTCGAAAACCAGCTCCGCTTCACACGCGGGCGCGAAGCTCTTCGACCGTCCTCGAGGGATCGAGGTAGTCCGTGAGCTTCCGCTGCACGTAGGCCTTCGCGCCGAGCTTCTCCGCGAGGAAGCCCGCCTTCACGTCGGCGTGCACGCGACCGCCGCGGATCTGGACCTTCCCCGAGAAGCTCACGCCCATGACCTTGCCGTCGAAGAAGACGTCGCTGCCCTCCCAGCGCGCCTTCACGCCGTGCTTGGCGTACCAGTAGTCCGCCAGACAGTGCAGGCGGGCGACCGCGTCGGCATCGTCGATCGTGTAGGCGTGCTCGAGGATCATCGCGGCCAAGGATGCGCGAGCCGCGCGTGGGGTCAACCTCGCCGCGACGCCTCCGCGCGCCATCAACCGCGGCGCGCGCGCAGGCGGACGTCGCACTCGCCGCAGTCGAGCGCGATCACGTCGTCCTCGACGAACCCCACACACGCCGTCTCGATGCCGTTGAGGGAGAGCGTTCCTTCGAGCATCGCTCCGTCGACGTGGAGCTCACCCTCGATCACGAGGCGATCTTCGAGCACGGGATCGGGATCGATCCGGATCCGACACGCGCTGGCGTACGAGACCACCGGCGCAGGTACCGCCTCGCCTGCGCCCACGGGACACGCGGTGGGGATGGCGCCGTCGACCTCGTAGGCCCCGACGGACAACGCGACGCAGCTCGACGCGTCGCGCGCCGACTCCGCGTCCGAGTCGATCGACGCGTCGCGCGTCGCGGTCGCCGCGTCGTGTGCGAGGGCTCCGTCGAACGAGAACGCGTCCGTCGTCGCGTCGACGGGGCTCTCGAGTGCGTCTCGCGTCGCGTCGCGCTCGACGCTCGTGTCGCCCGACCCCGCATCGAACGGCGTGGCGTCACTCGCGCACGCGCCGAGCCAGAACGTGAGGACCACCCACTTCACACGCTCACCCTGACAGAGCGCGCGCGCGCAGGCTCGTCGGTGGATGAGCGCGTGGCGTCACACGACGTGCGCGTAGCCCGTGAACGCGACCTCTTCCGGGCTCTCCTTCGTCTCGGTCGCGAGCAGCACGCGCCCCTCTTCGTCCCAGCCGCGCGTCACGAAGGTGTCGCCCGGCCACACGGGGCGCTTGAACTGCCCGAAGAGCTCACGCAGCCGCGTCGGGTCGCCGCCGCAGCGCTCGCGCACCACCGCGCGACCGACGTGACCGAAGGTGCAGAGCCCGTGGAGGATCGGGCGATCGAAGCCGACCTCCGTCGCCAGCTCGGGGTCGACGTGCAGCGGGTTCAGGTCCCCGCTCAGCCGGTAGAGCGCCGCCTGCTCGCGGCTGGTGGTCTCCGTGCGCGTGAAGTCCGCCTCGCGCTCGAGCGGGCGGAGCTTCGGGCTCGCGGGCGGGCGGGGGCCGCCGAAGCCTCCGTCGAAACGGTAGAGGATCAGCCACTCCGTCTCGCAGAGCAGCGTGCCCTTCGCGTCGCGCGTCTCGGTCGTGAAGACCGCCTGCGCGAGCCGCTTGAGGTCGTACACGCCCGCGACCTTGCCGACCGTGACGAGCTTCCCGCTCGGTGCGAAGGGTGCGTGCAGCGTGATCTTCTGTGCGCCGTGCACGACCCCGCGGAAATCGCCGCCGACCGCCTCGAAGAGCGCCTCGCACGCCGCGAAGGTCGGAATCACCGCAAAGGTCGGAAGCACCTTCGGCCCGCGCTTCTCGTAGAGGAAGTCGAGCTCGTCGAGCGTCGCGCCGACGCCGAGCGCGTAGAGCACCACGTCGCGCCACTCGTACTCGTGCACGAGCTCGGGGGACAGCTTGCCGACGGATTCCGGATCGAGAGCCATGGGACGGCGCGTGTACCGCCTCCCCACGCCGGAATCAATCCGCGAGGGGAAGCCGTGGCCGCCGCACGCCACACGCCACACGGCGCCACCCACGACGCCTCCACCCACGGCGCCTCCACGAAGAAAGCCCCGGTTCGCACCGAGGCTCGTTCTTCGAAGAGGCGTCCGACCGGTCGTCGAAATGGGTCGTCGAAATGGGTCGTCGAAACGGGTCGTCGAACTGGGTCGCCCAGACTTCAGTAGTCGAAGTCGTCGTCGTCGTCGCGACGCTTGCCGCGTCCGCCGCCGCCCGCGCCGCCACCGCCGCCGTCGAACTTCTTCTTGCGACGGCTGTCTGCGCCCGGCTTGCCCTCGCGGTCGGGGAGGCCACCTCCGCCGCCCGGAGGAGGACCGAAGCGCGGCTTGCGATCGCCGAAGCCGCCGCCTCCGCCACCGCCGTAGCCACCCCGATCGCCGCCGCCGCCACCGTAGCCACCGCGATCTCCGCCGTAGCCACCGCCGCCGCCGCCACCGCCGCCGCCGCCTGGACGGTCGCCGCCGAAGCGCGGCTTGCGGTCGCCATAGCCGCCGCCTCCGGGACCGCCCGGTCCGCCACCACCGCCGGGTCGGCGATCGCCGCCGAACCCGCCGGGACGACCACCCGGTCCGCCCGGACGGTCACCGCCCGGACGATCCCCACGCGGGCGCTCGGTCGCGAGGTCGACGCGCAGCCGTCGTCCTCCGAGCGAAGCACCATCCATTGCATCGCGCGCGGCCGTCGCTTCGGCCTCGCTCGTGTAGGTCACGAACCCGAAGCCGCGGCTCCGACCCGTCTCGCGATCCGTGACGACCTTCGCGTCCACCACCTCACCGTAGGGTGCAAACGCTTGTTGAAGCTCGGCATCGTCCGTGGACCAGGGGAGGCCCCCCACGAAGAGCTTGTTCGACACTGTCTGGTTCTCCTCTGTCTCTCTCGTTGCGATCGCTTCCGCCGGACAGGTACCCCTAGCGTCGGCTCGACGTTCTCTGGGTGGTTCTCTGACTCGCTGGGGTCCTACTGGACAGGGAGAGCTCTTCGCACCACGCCCGTTGCAGCTCGGACGAGCTGATTTGTTACCAGGGACGGGGAAAAGTTGCCAGAGGATCGAGGGGACTTCGATGGCAGTTCTCGCCAAACCGCGTGATTCCCCGACGACGCGAGCTCCGCCTTCGAAAGCGCGCCACGCCACCTGCGCACCACCTGCGCACCACCTGCGCACCACCTGGGCACCACCTGCGCACCACCTGCGCACCACCTGCGCACCACCCGATCGCGTCGTCGCACGGCGCTCGCTCGAGACGCTCGGCTGACACTCCGGGCACCAATACGTGCTGCGCCCGTCCTCGCCCTGACGCCGCATGCGGACGAGGGTCCCGCACACGAAGCACGGCGCGCCGCTCCGGTCGTAGACCCAGTGGCGACCGCCCTCCCCGCGGCGCGTGATGCGGCGTCGACCGCCGAGGTTCTCTCGCATCGACGTGCGTGCGCGCTCGATCACGCGGCGCAGCGTCGCGTCGTCGACGTCGGTGAGCCGCGCGAAGGGATCCACGCGCTCGAGGAAGAGCACCTCGGATTTGTAGACGTTGCCGATCCCCGCGACCGCGTGTTGTCGCATCAGCGCCACCCCGATCGGCACGTCGCCGAGCGCGCGCAGCCGCGGCACCGCGACGTCGATCGGAGCCTCGGAGAGCAGGTCGACCCCGAGGCGTGCGAGCTGCGGCACGTGGGCTTCGCTCCGCGCGAAACGCGCGATCGGCAGATCGAAGCCGACCACCGTCCATGCGTCGTTCTCCATCACGACGGTCGCGCGCGCCGACGGCTTGCGCCAGGGCTCGCCCACGCGCTGCACGTGCCAGCTCCCGTGCATCAGCAGGTGCGTGCAGAGCAAGAGCCCGTCGTCGAACGCGACGATCAGGTTCTTGCCGCGCGAGCGGACGTCGACGACCACGCGACCCACGCGCGACGCCGTCAGCGGCGGTCCTTCGAAGCGCACGAGCGCACGCCCGACCAGCGCCGCGTGGAGGCGGCGTGCGGCGCGGAAGATGGTGTCGCCCTCGGGCACGAGAGCGCAGCTTGGGGTGAGCGTGCCCCTCCGCCAAACGACGTTTTCTTCGAGCCGTCCGTCAGGCCGAGCGACCCGACGTCACGTGAGCGTCGTGCGACCGAACCAGAAAATCGCGCGCGTTCGGTGCGGCTTCCACGCCGCCGACGATCCCGGCATGCTCCGTCCGTGGGGGTTCTGCATCGCGACGTCCTGCATCGCGACGAAGGGAGCGTCGTCTTGCGCCACGGCCGCGCGGTCGTGCAGTCGCGACGTGGCGTGCTCACCGAAGCCGCGCTCGATGCGGTGCACTCGACGCTCGAGGGGATGCGGGCGGAGAACGCGGTGCCGATCGCGTTGCTCGTCGTGCTGGAGCGAGACGCACCTCCGCCGCCGCCGAAGCTGCGTGAGCGCATGCGGCGCTTCCTGCCCGAGATCGCCGACACGCCGGACGTCTGGACGGCGATCGTGGTCGCGCCGGGCGGGATGTCCGCGTCGTTGATGCGAGGCGCACAGATCCCCACAGGGCGCGTGCATTCGGCGAGCACGGTGGAGCGCGCCTGCCGCTGGCTCACGACCGCGACGGGCGTCGTCGCGACCGAGCTGCGCACCGCGCTCGACGCCGCGCGCGCCTACCACGACCGATGAGCCGCCGCTCGACGAACGCTCGCTTCCCCGTGGGTCGCGGCACGGCTCGTCGACGTCTCGCCACCACGACCAACTCGGTCGGCTCGACCCACGACCACCTCAGACACGACGCTCGACGGCCGCACCGACGGTGCTGGGCCTTGTTTCGATCGTGTTTCGACGTGTGGGCACCTTCGTCGAGAGATTCTGTTTCGCGAGAGCCGGTGGTAGCGTCGCGTCGTGGCGAGCACCCGACGTGCGGTGAGAGACGACGGCAGAGACTCCAAGCAGGGCGCGCGCGGTTCGGGGAAGGTGCGCGACGTCTCCGAGAAGCGCCGCACCGACGAGCGCCGCTCCGACGAGCGCCGCTCCGAGCGCCGAGCCGAGAAGCACCGCGGCGCCGAGAAGAGCGCCAAGGCGCCGGTGTTCGCGGGCTACGAGCCGCTCCCCGGCGGCTGCTACGACGAGCTCTTCGCGGGCGCCGGCAAAGCACGACCAGCCATCGCGCCCGTCGTGCGACAGCTCGATCAGCTCGGCGAGCACGAGGTCCGGTTTCGTCAGCGCCTCGCGGACGGCGCTTTCCTCCAGAGCGGAATCACGTTTCGCGTGTACGGCGATCCACGCGGCACCGAGAAGATCTTCCCCTTCGACGTCATTCCGCGAATCGTCGGCGCGAAGGAATGGGACAAGGTCGAAAAAGGCCTCGAGCAGCGCGTTCGTGCGCTGAACCTCTTCCTGGCCGACGTCTACGGCGAGGAGCGTGTCTTCAAAGCGAGGAACGCGCCCGTCTCCGAGGCGATCGTCAAGGGCTCCACCGGCTACCTCGCCAAGATGCGCGGGATCCGGCCCCCGGGCCCGAAGCACGTGGATCCAACCTACGTGCACGTGGCGGGCATCGACCTCGTGCGCGCGCCCAACGGTGACTTCCTCGTGCTCGAGGACAACCTCCGGACCCCGAGCGGCGTCTCGTACGTGCTCGAGAATCGCCTCGTGATGAAGCGGGTGTTTCCCGGTTTGTTCGCGAAGGTGAAGGTTCGGAGCGTCGACGCGTACCCGCAGAAGCTCCGCGATGGATTGATGTCGCTCGCGGGGGAAGATTCGACCCTCGCGGTGCTCACGCCCGGGCACTACAACAGCGCCTACTTCGAGCACAGCTTCCTCGCGCGCCGCATGGGCTCGATGCTCGTGCAGGGCAGCGACCTCTTCGTGCACGACGATCGCCTCTACGTGAAGACCACGAAGGGTCCGCGGCGCATCGAGGTGCTCTACCGCCGCATCGACGACGAGTTCCTCGACCCGACGGTCTTCCGACCGGACAGCCTGCTCGGCGTGCCCGGCATCGTGCAGGCCTACGCGAAGGGCAACGTCGTGCTCGCGAACGGGCTCGGGAACGGCTGCGCGGACGACAAGGGCGTGTACCCCTTCGTGCCGGACCTCATCCGCTTCTACCTCGGCGAGGAGCCGATCCTCGGACAGGTCGAGACCTACCACTGCAGCCGGCCCGATCACCTCTCGCACGTGCTCGCGAACCTCGAGCACCTCGTGGTGAAGGCCGTCGACGCCTCGGGCGGGTACGGGATGCTCTTCGGGCCGCGCTCGACGAAGAAGGAGCGCAAGGACTTCGCCGAGCAGCTCAAGGCGGCCCCGCGCGGCTACATCGCGCAGCCGGTGGTGGAGCTCTCGACCTGCCCGACGCTGACGAAGAAGGGCGTCGCGCCGCGGCGCGTGGACCTGCGGCCCTACGTCGTGACCGGCACCAGCACCTGGGTGTTGCCGGGTGGGCTCTCGCGCGTCGCGCTCAAGGAGGGCAGCTACGTGGTGAACTCGAGCCAAGGCGGCGGCAGCAAGGACACGTGGGTGCTCGCGAGCGACGACGCGGCGAGCGACGCGCAGGAGGCGGGGGAATGATCTCGCGAGTCGCAGGCTGCTGCTTCTGGATGCACCGCTACGTGGAGCGCGCGGAGAACCTCTGCCGCTTGCTGAAGGTGAACCGCTCGTTTCTGCTCGACGTGCCCGAGGGCGTCGCGGATCGCTGGTTCCCGCTCATCATCGTGAGCGGCGAGCAGGAGCGCTTCGCGGAGCTGCATCCGCCGCCCGCGGGCGACGACGGCGAGATCGTGGAGGCCTACCTCACGTGGGAGGAGCGCAGCCCCGTCTCGGTGATCACCTCGATGCGCTGGGCCCGCGAGAACGCGCGGACCACGCGGGAGGTCATCTCGCTCGAGATGTGGGAGACCCTCAACGACCTCTGGGTCGACCTCTCGCGCGGCAAGGCGCGGCGTCGTTACGACACCGACCGCGACACCTTCTACAAGCGCCTGCGCGATGGATGCGATCTCTTCCTCGGGCTCTCCGAGCAGACGCTGCTCGACGAGGAGCCCCTCGACTTCATGCGCCTCGGCATGTGGCTCGAACGCGCGAGCCAGACCGCGCGCATGCTCGACGTGAAGCACCATACGCTCGGACCTTCGCGCGCGGACCGCGAGTCTCCCGTGGAGCTCGCGCAGTGGAGCGCCCTGCTCTACTCGTGCAGCGCGAGCGAGGCCTACTACAAGCGCGTGCCGAGCAAGCCGGACGGCCGTTCGATCGCAGCGTTCCTGTTGCAAGACCCCGCGCTCCCGCGCAGCGTGCTCGGCTGTCTGCTCCGCGCGCGCGCGACCCTCGAGCGCATCCGCACCGAAGGCCGCCCCGAGCTCGGCGACGAGCCGGCCGCGCTGCTCGACGGATTGATCGATCGCCTGCGCACGCGGGACATCGACACGATCTTCGGGCAGAGCATCCACGACGAGCTCACGAACGCGATCGACACCACGGCGGCGATCTGCGCGTCGATCGATCGTGCGTACTTCGACCCGGGCGATCAGAGCGCGCTGCTCGTGGCGAGCTGAGCGGAGCCCCACTCTCCGACGCTCGCGCTTCGTCGCTCGAGTCGAGGGCGCTTGGTCGATCGCGCTCGGGTCGTGGGCCGCGCTTCGTCGCTCGGTCGACTTCGCTCGGTCGACTTCGCTCGGTGGATCTCGGTCACTTGCGCGTCGTCGCTCGCGCGTCGTCGCTCGCGCTCAATCGATCGGATAGGGCGGGAACTGAGGGACCTGATCGGGGATCGGCCATTGATCGCCCCAGAGGCTCTGGCCGCCGTCGATGTAGAAGGTCTGCCCGGTCACGAAATCCGCCTGTCGTGACGCCAAGTACACGATGAGGTGCGAGACCTCTTCCGCGCTCCCGAGGCGCTTGAGCGGCGCGCTCTTCTGCGCGGACTCGAGGAGCTGCGGCGGGTACTGCTTGGTGCCGCTCGTCTTGATCACGCCCGGCGCGACCGCGTTCACGCGCACCCCGAACTGCGCCCACTCGATCGCAAGCGACTTCGTGAGGTTCTCGACGCCCGCGCGCGCGGCACCGGTGTGCACCATGCCGGGGAAACCCCGCGCGACGTTCGCGATCACGTTCACGATCCGACCACGCTTCTGCGGGAGGAACGATTTGGTGGCGACCGCGTGCGTGACGTTCCAGGTGCCCATCAGGTTGTTGCGGATCACCGCCTCGAAGCCGCGCGGCGAGAGGTGCTGCGCGGTCGTCGGGAACTGTCCGCCCGCGTTGTTCACGAGCACGTCGATGCGTCCGAGCGCCGCGAGCGCGCCGTCGACGAACGCGCTCACCGCGTCGTAATCGCGCACGTCGCACGTGCCGGCGTGGACCCGCGCGCCCTCGCGCAACGCCCGCAGCTTCGTCGCCGCCTCGTCGAGGGGCTCTTGGCGGCGTCCGCAGATCACCACGTCGGCGCCGAGGCGCACGAGCTCGGACGCGACCGCGAACCCGATGCCGGTGCCGCCCCCCGTGACGAGGGCGACGGTGTCGTCGAAGAGGCCAGAAGCAAAG
>JALOQC010000062.1 GCA_025453555.1 Myxococcota bacterium
ACGCGCGTGGGCTCGTCGATCGGCGCGGCCGGCATCGCGGCGTGCATCTCGCGCTCGAGGTGCGCGAAGGCGATGCGCAGGTAGCGGTTCGTGCGCGCGCGCTCTTCGTCCGTGAGCTGCGGCGCGATCTCTCCGAGGTAGCTCCAGCCGAGCTTCGCGTGCAGCACCTCGTCCGCTTCGAGCTGCGCGACGACCGCCGCGATCGCGGGCTCGCGCGTGAGCTCGCGTTCCTCCGCGAGCAGCGCGAGGGCGACCGTCTCGCTGAGGCACCCGACGAAGAGCAGGTTGCGGAGCGCGGCCTCGCGCGGGGTGGCGTCCTCGTGATCGGGGAGCGGCTCCGTCGCGAGCTCGGCTTCTGCCTCGGCGACCCCACCGAGCAGCTCGACCACCCGTCCGCAGAGCGCGGCGTGCCGGAGCTCGTCCATGCCCATGCGGAGCACCGTCGTGCGGTATTCGAGCGGAGCTTCCGCGCGCATGAGCTGCGGAAGGAGGCGCGCGAACACCGCCGCGGATCGATGCTCGTGCACCATGCGCGCGCGCCACGCGTCGCGTGCGAGCCGCATCGCGCGCTCGGAGTACTGGGATTGAAGGCTCGCGCTCGCGAGCACCTCTTCAGGGCTCGGATCGCCACGCCGAAGCGCGGAGCGGAGCAGACGCTCATGCTCCGCGCGCAAGGCCGACGCCCCGACCGCGACGCGCAGGGTGCCCATCAGAGCGCATCCTTTCGCGCGCATCGCGATGTGGAGGAACCGCCGCTCTGGCGCTCGGGGGTGCGCGCGACGCACCGAGGACGTGCGGCTCTCGGCATGAGCGACTCAGACCATGCGCGGCGGGACGAAGGGCCCCGGAACCGCGACGATGCAGCGGTCTTCTTCCCAGAATCCGTCCGCCGCCGCGCAACACTCGGGCGTGGTCGGCGGGAAGTCGGTGCACGCCGCGGCGTCGAAGCCAGCGTCGGCCACCGCGGCGTCCTCGCCCGCGTCCTCTCCCGTGCCTGCGTCGTCGCTCGCAGCGTCGAAGCCCGCGTCGGCCACTGTGGCGTCCTCGCCCGCGTCGACGCCCGCATCCATCGACGCGTCGACGACCGAGGAGTCTCCGCTCGACGCGTCGACGAGCGCGGCGTCGAGGCCCGCGTCCTCCGCTGGCGCGTCGCTGCGGCTCGAGCACGAGACGAGGGAGGACGCGAGCGTCACCACCCGAGCCGCACGGAGCGCACGCGCCCGCGCACGAAGGCGTCGCTCGTCGCTCATGCCATCCTCGGCGGCACGAAGGGTCCCGGCACCGCGACGATGCACTGCTCGCCGTCCCAGAAGCCACCCGGCTGCGCCTCGCAGCACTCCTGCGTGGTGGGCGGGAAGATCGGCGGACACACGAGCGGCGCGTCGCTGCCGGAGTCGCGCACGAGGGCGGCGTCGGTGGACGCGTCGCCCCCGTCGGGTGTGTGGCTCGTGCTGCACGCGACGAGCGCAGAGCCGAGGGTGACGGCCCGCGCGGCGCGAAGAGCGCGCGCACGAGCACGGATGCGAAGCTCGGAAGACATGCACGAACAATAGCAGCGGCGTTCACGTGCGGACCAGCGGCCTGGTCGATCGAATGGCAATCCCACCCAAGTCCGATAGGATCGCCGGCATGCGCGCGCTCGCTCGAATCTGCTTCTTTGCACTCTTCGGTTGTCTTGGTTCATCCGCTCCCGCGACCGACGCGGGGGGCGATGCGGCCTGTAACCTCGATTCCGACTGCGATGACGGCGTGTACTGCAACGGCACGGAACGCTGTGTCGACGACGACGGCGCGCGGACCTGCGTTTCTGGGTCACTTCCGTGCGCCGACGCGTGTCTCGAATCCGAGCAACGTTGCGAAGGCTGCCGCGACTCGGACGGCGACGGATCAGCGGATGCCGCATGCGGCGGAACCGACTGCGACGACTCGGATGCGACCGTGTACCCAGGCGCCACGGAAGTCTGCGACCCGGAAGGGATCGACGAAGACTGCGACCCGAGCACCCTGGGCCGAGATGCGGATGGCGACGGATTCGTCGACGCGGCCTGCTGCAACGGCGACGTCTGTGGAACGGATTGCAACGACGCGGTCCGAAACGCCAACCCCGACGCCCCGGAAGTCTGCAACGGAACGATCGACGACGACTGCGACGGCTCCGTCGACGAGGGAGTGACCGAGACGTTCTATCGGGATGTCGATGGCGACAGCTACGGTGACCCGACGATCACGATGCAGGGCTGCTCCGCCCCCGAAGGATGGACGGTGCTCTGCTGCGATTGCGACGACCGAGACCCTCGATTCAATCCGGCGGCGACGGAGCTCTGCATGCCGGCCGGCGCCGACGAAGATTGCGACGATGCGACGGATGAAGGCTGCGACTGCACGTTCACCGGCACTCGCCCGTGCGGGCCGGGAGCGCCCTTTGCGGGAGTCGGGGCGTGTCGCGACGGCACGCAGACCTGCTCGTCCGCGGGTACCCTTTCGGAGTGTGTCGGTGCGGTCTCACCGTCCGCGGAGACGTGCAACGGCCTCGACGACGACTGCAACGGCACCGCAGACGAAGCGTTCGCTTGTCCACAGAACGCTTCGGTTCCAGGAACGACCGCGTGTGGACGCCCCGGAGTGCGGCGTTGCAGTGCGAGCTGCTCGTGGCTCGACCCAACGTTTCTTAGCACAGCAGAGGTGGCGGCGAGCTGCGACTATTGCGCCGACACTGCGGGCGGGTTCGACGCGGAACTGGCGTTCGTTCGCACCGTATCGCGAGAGCTCTGGCAGGAGATGTCCTGTCGTCGGTTCGGGCAGGCACTGTGTTTCTTGCAGCCCAACGAACCCTCACTGCTCCACCCAACGGGCGCTTTCACCGACCCGGACGCCATGGGTGCCATCTACGGTCCGATCAAGGCGATCGGCCACGGCCCGCTGACCGCGGTTGCGCGCGTTCGTGCGTTTGGTGTTTCTGGAGGAGGGTTTCCGGATAGCTTTGCTCACCCTCGCCAAGGGTGGGCCGTCGTAGTCGCGCGCCGCGGCACTGGCGAAGCCCTGTTCTCGGGAAACGTCCTCGACCTCGGGGTTCCCTTGAGCCGAGAAGGATGGTCATTTGAATGGCGCTACTTTGGGGGCGACGACAGGCCAGGCGGTTCGGGAGCTGACCCTGAACGGGACTACGTGACCTACCGGCAGCTGCGCGGTGCCTCCCCAAGCCGCGTCATGGGTTACCACACGACCTGGGGCGGGTTTGATGTAGCTCACCGAACGTCCGGCCGGACGATGCGGCTCGAGGTTCGGATCACGCCAGACAACCCCCGAACCGCAGCGGACGAGACGCGAATCGACTTCCGCAGTCAGGTGGAGGATCCCAGCTATCCGGAGTCGAGCTGGGTCACTGCCTGCACTCCCGAAGGCTTCCCGACGTCGTGTGGCTTCCGAGTCAGACCAGGCGAAACGTTCGATATTGGGGTGACCAGCACGAGCGGGGGCACTGGAGGTTACAACAGAACCTCGAACGAAATCCGCAACTTGGTCGTCACCCAGGAGCAACTGTGTCCTGGGTGAGGCTGTCGGAGTGGGAGGCCCAACCCGTAACTCTGCCGTGCGTCACCTCGCCAGCGATGATACGCTTTCGGCATGCGTGCGAGCTTTGGGGTTCTCGTCGGGCTGAGCTGCGTGCTGCCGGCGGTCGTGGGCTGTGGCGACGACGATGGGGGGTTCATCGTCGACGCGTCGGTACCGGACGGATCGATGCGTCCACCTCCGTACCGCCCGCCGCGTTGCGGCGGTGACGGCGGGGTGGGCGACGCGAGCTGTGGTGAGGGCGGCGTGCCGCCGATCGAGGAGGACGCGGGACCGCCGCCTCCGCCGCCGCCGCCGTGCAATGAGATCACGTTCGAGTACACAAGCTCGACTGCGACGAGTGTCTGGGTGTCCGGCTCATGGTTGGGGTGGCCTGCGACCCCGGCGGCTGGCGCACTCGAGATGTCACGGGACGGGGATACGTGGAGCGTCACCACGCTCGTCGAGCCCATCCAGCAGCATCAATACAAGTTCATCGTGGACGGGGGCTCCGTATGGATTGCGGATCCGTCGAATCCAAACCGCGTGGACGATGGCCTGGGGACCGGCGGCTTCAACTCCGTGCTGGACGTCTGCCCCGCAACATGCGGCGAGCTCGACGAGTTCGATTGGCGCGACACCTTCATGTACTTCGTGATGGTCGACCGGTTCCGTGACTCGGACGGCATGGCGTCGCCGGTGGCGGGCGCGACGGATGGCGATGCGACGCGCGGACCGAGCGGGCAGTACGAGGGCGGCGACCTGCGCGGCATCACGCAGGAGATGGACTACCTCGCGGACCTTGGTGTCACGGCGCTCTGGATCACGGCGCCGTTCGAGAATCGAAACATCGCGGGTCCCGCGATCAATCCGGCATCCGATCCGAACGTCTACTCGGCCTTCCATGGATATTGGCCGAGCCCGGCTGACATCAACTACACCGACCCGGACAACCCCTTCCCGCGCCCTCTAGTGGAGAGCCGGATCGGAAACGAGGCGGACCTTCGCGCGATGATCACCGCCGCCCATTCGGCGACGAGCGCCAACGGGGACGGCATCAAGGTGCTCTTCGACTACGTGATGAACCACGTAGACAATCAGAGCCCACTCTTCCAGGAGAACCCGGAGTGGTTCGTCGACCCGATCCGACCGTGTGGTCCCGAGAACCTCTGGGACGACCCGGTTTGGAGCACCCGCTGCTCGTTCACGAGCTACCTGCCCGCGTTCGACTTCGAGGTGCCGGCAGCACGCCAGTGGTCGGTGAACGACGCGGTGTGGTGGGCCAAGGAGTTCGGCATCGACGGCTACCGCCTCGACGCGATCAAGCACGTCCCGCTCTCGTGGCTCACCGAGCTGCGCGCGCGGCTGAACGCGGAGATCACGGACGCACCGGCGGATCGCTTCTACCTCGTGGGCGAGACGTTCGCGTACGACGATCGCGACCTGCTGCGTCGCTACGTCGATCCGGAGACCATGCTCGACGGGCAGTTCGACTTCCCGTTCAAGGCCCGGCTCTGTGAGGCGCTCTTCACGCCGAGCGGCAACCTCGGCGCGTTCAGCACCTGGATGGACGGCAACGACGGCTTCTACGGCGCGGGCTCCATCATGACGACGTGGATCGGCAACCACGACATCCCGCGACCCATCCACTTCGCGAGCCGCGAGATCACCAACTGTCGCGAGGGCTCGAACCCGGACAACGGTTGGAACTGGCGGCCCGCGCAGCCCACCGCGCGGGAGCCCTACGAGCGGCTCGGGGTCGCGTACGCGGTGATGTTCACGAACCCCGGCATCCCGCTGATGTACTACGGCGACGAGATCGGGCTCGCGGGCGGTGGGGATCCGGACAATCGGCGGATGATGCCGTGGACGGAAAGCTCGTTGAACGAGCACCAGCGCGCGCTGCGCGAGAAGGTGCGCGCGCTCGGGCGCATTCGTGGCGCGTACCCGGTGCTCGGGCGCGGGCGGCGGGTGACGGTGAGCTCGGACACCGACACCTGGGTCTATCGGATGACCGGCTGTGGCGAGGACGACGTGCTCGTCGCGATCAACAAGGCGGACGCGGCGCGCACGGTGTCGATCCCAGCTGGGAGCTACGAGGACCTCGTCGACGGTGGCGCGGTGAGCGGCGGCTCTCGTGAGCTTCCGGCGCGGAGCTTCGTGATCCTCGGCACCGCGCCCTGAGCGCGAGCGCGGTGACGTGAGCGCGCCCTCTCGAGTGATCGAGGGGGCGTTCTCGTTCGTGGACGACGGGTCGACACGACGCCGCCGCGCGGGTCTCGACGTCGGCGGTCGCGGCGCCGAGCACGTCGCCGATCACGTGATCACGTCGCCGATCACGTGATCACGTCGCCGATCAAGACCACGACCACGACCACGACCGACCGCAACCGACCGCGACCACGATCACGGCTCCGCGTCGGCCCTTCTGCCCTTGCCCGTCCCCCGCTCCGCCCGAAAGACTGCACGCGTGCGTCGTTCGTTCTTGGCTTCTTTCTTCGCGATCGCCTGCGCGACGGGGGACGATCCCGACGTCGAGCGTCCGGAGCTCCGCACGCACGTGCGCGACTGGCGCGACCAGGTCGTCTACCAGATCGTGGTCGACCGCTTCGCGAACGGCGACCCGAGCAACGACGTGCTCGACGGGATCGGACCCGAGCCGGACGATCTCGTGCGTCATCAAGGCGGCGATTGGGACGGGATCACCGAACGGCTCGACTACGTGAAGGCGCTCGGGGCGACCGCGATTTGGCTCTCGCCGCTGGTCGCGAACGTCGACCGCACCGAACGCGAGGACGGCTACCACGGCTATTGGGCCACCGACTTCACGCGTCCGAACCCGCGCTTCGGGGATCTGATCGCGCTGCGACGGCTGGTGCGGCGCGCGCACGAAGAGGACCTGCTCGTGATCGTCGACGTGGTGACCAACCACTCGGGGCGCGTGTTCTCGTACGACCTCGACGCGAGCGGCACGATCGAGCCGAACGAGATCGAGCCGCCGTATCGCGCCGAGGGCTACGACGTGCCGCTCGTCTGGACGCACGACGTGACGCTCTTCGACGCGGACCTGCGGCCCTGGGTGCTCGGCGAAGAACACTTCCGTCGGCGCGGGCTCGGGAACGTCGGCATCCCCGAAGAGAAGATGTTCGGCGACTTCCCGACCGGCCTGCGTGATCTCGACGGCGCGCGCGGCGACGTGATGGACGCGCTGGTCGCGACCTACGTGCGGTGGGTGGAGGAGACCGACGTGGACGGCTTCCGCATCGACGCGGTGCCGCACGTGGAGGACGAGTTCTGGCCGACGTTCTGCGCGCGGATCCGGAGCGAGCTGGCGCGGCGCGGCAAACACGACTTCCTCTTGCTCGGCGAGGTCTTCACGCAGAGCGCGTTCGAGCTCGCGCGCTACACGGGCGAGACCGACACCCTCGATGCCGCCTTCGACTTCAAGCTGAAGTTCGACGTGGTCGACGGAGTGATCCTCGACGGGCGCGCGCCGAGCACCGCGGTGCCCGCGCTGGAGACCGATCGCGTGGGCTATCGACCCTTCGAGCATCCGGACGGGATCGGCATCTCACCGTGGGAAGCGCGCGGGCTCATCGCGGACAACCACGACACGTGGCGTCTGCGCGGCGAGCTCGATCGTTTCGACTCCGCGGCGCTGGCGCTGCTGCTCGTGCTCGCGGGCGAAGGAATCCCGTTCGTGTACTACGGGACGGAGCAGGAGCTCGTCGGGCAAGGCGGCGGTGGGAGCCGCGAGCGTCTTTGGGACACCGGGTATCCGAGAGACACCGAGACCTTCGTGTGGATTCGGCGTTTGATCGATCTGCGCATGGCGCACGTCGCGCTGCGGCGCGGCAACCAGCGCGTGCGCTTCGCGAGCGAGCACGACGGTCGCAGCGACGAGGACGACGCGGGGATGCTCGCGATCGAGCGCGCGTTCGAGGACGACCGGCTGGTGATCGCGATGAACACGCACGCGCTGAAGGCGAGCCGCGCCGACGTGCCGACGGGCTTCGCGGTCGGCGTCGTGCTGCGCAATATGCTCGACGAGAACGACGCGCGTCGCTGGACGGTCGGGCCAGGCGGCGTGGTGACGCTGGAGCTCGACGCGCGTGAGCCGCTGATGCTCGGGCGGTGACACGTGGCCGTCTCGGAGGTTCGCGGCGCGACGAATGGTGCGCCGCCGACGCGTCCATTCGTCGGTTGGAAGCGCAGACGGTCAGAAGCTTCCGTTCGTCTGCGCGTCCGGTCGATGCGTCCGCGATTCCACTCGTCTGTGCTTCTGACCGTCTGCGCGTCCGCGATTCCACGCGTCTGCGCTTCTGACCGTCTGCGCTTCTGACCATCTGCGCTTCTGACCGTCTGCGCACCGACACCTGCGGGCTACTCGCCGATCGCGCGTCCCGTCGGGCCCATGATCGTCACGCCCGACGGGCCACCGATCTCCTGCGCGCCGGGCGCCGGCGCGATCTCACGAGCTCCCGCCGCCGGCGCGATCTCGCGCGCGCCCGGCGCGGGCGTGATCTCGCGCGCCGGACCTCCGATCGCGGTCTGCCCGGGCTGGAGCTCGAACCCCGTACCCCACGAGCCCGTGCGCTCCTCGCGGATCGTCGTCTCCTGCATCGTCGTGCGACGCGCGTTCAACACGAGCTCCGCCTGCACGCTCTGCGGCAGCCCGCTCGGCGCGCTCGCGAAGCGGTGACGCTCGATGCGGTCCTCCATGCAGGCGCGCACCGCGCCGGGCAGGTTGCCGCCCACGCTGGCGGCCGTGACGAAGCCGTTCGACGCGACGGTCGCACGCAGCGGGATGCGCACCTCGCCTTCGAGCGCGGGGACGTCGCCGCAGCCCTCCGGCGTGCCGGCGGCGGCGCGCAGCTCTGCGACCAGCGCGCTCTCCGCGGCGGGCGCGGTGGCGGGTGCGCCGGGCGTCTCGACGAGCACGCGCTCGCTGCGGGGCCTCGGTACGAAGGGATCGCTGGGTGTGATCCGCGGATCGGGCCGGGGTCGCTCGAACACGTCGGGGCCCGTCGTCGGCGTCGCGGGAGCGCTCGCGAGCGGGATGCCGCGATCGGGAGGCGGGCGCTCGTCGTCGCATGCGAGCGAGAGCACCATCGACAGGACGATCGACGCGCGAAGCACGGAGCGCAGCATATCACCAGAGGCCGCGATGGCTCCGAAGCGATCCGCTGCGAACGCGACCGTCAGCGCGCGCCGCGCGAGTCCGGTCGACGCCGTGCATTTCGACTCGGAGCCACGGTGCGTCGCGAGCGCGTGATGGCGGTGCGCGGCGAAGGCGGGAGACGAGCCGATAGAACGCGCTTCAACGGAGCCACGGACTCGCGTAGGGTGCCGCCGGCGTGGGGCGCTTCGTTCGGACGTTCGTGTTGTTCGCGGTGATCGCGTCCGGTGCTTCCGGTACGTCGGCGCGCGCGCAGGATCCGAGCGGGTGCGTGAACGAGCTGTCGGACGACGAGGTCCGCGTGCGGCTCGATTGGCTCGACGGACGTTTTCAATCCGGCAAGCGGCGCGCGCGTCTGTGGTGGTACGGGCAGATGGTGCTCTGGCTCGGGGTCGCGACCTTCCAGACCACGATGACGCTGACGAGCGACGAGCCGGTGCTGCCGAACGCGATCGCCTCGACCGGCGCGTGGCTCTCGTTCGTGCAGGTGACTGCGATCCCACACGTCGCCGCGTTCGCGCCGCAGCGCTTTCGTCGGCACGCGGACGCCACGCCGGAGGAGCGGCGCGAGAAGCTGCGCTACGGGCTCGACCTGCTCGAGCGCGCCGCGGATCGACAAGCGCTCGCGCGTGGACCGATGGCGCACGTGCCGGTGTTCCTCTGGAGCGGCGGCTTCGGGACGTACTTCAGCGTGAAGTACCGCGACTGGTGGCTCTCCACGCGCATGATCGTCGGCGGCATGCTGCTCAGCGAGTTTCGAATCCTCTCGACGCCACAGGCTGCCGTGCGTGCGTGGGAAGAAGCGCGCGGGATGATGTGTGGCGCGCGCTACGTGCCGCGCGCGGACGACTACCCGGAGCTTCGAGATCTGGAGCCCGGCACCGACGCACTCCCGGAGCCGGAGGTCGCGCTCGGTCCGTCGCCGGGTGGGCTCGGGCTGCACGTGCGTTGGTGAACGCGTGCTTGCCGAGCCGTGCTGCCGGTGCGCGCTTGCCGAGTGCTCCCCGAATCGTGCTTGCCGAGCCGTGCTGCCGGTGCGCGCTTGCCGATCGGGGCCGCGCCCTTCACGGTCTGCCGGATGCGTGCTGCTTCGTGGTTGCCCGTTCTGATCGTCGGTCTCTTCCTCGCGTGCTCTTCCAGCGACGAGACGCGAACGGACGAAACGCCGACGACGCGTGAGCCCGCGAAGGCGCCGACGAAGGCCGCCGGTCCGACGCGACCGAGCGCGGAAACGGAAGCGACCGAAGCGGCGCCCCCCCAGAGCACTCGCACGCTCGCCGCTCCTGCGCTCGGCACCGCGCCGAAGGCTCCCGCGATCGGACAGTGGGTGCGCTACGGCGTGAGCTACCGCGAGGGGGGCCGCTCGACGGTCGAGTACCGCATCGTCGATCGTGAGGGCGACTCGTGGTGGCTGGAGATCACCGATCGACGCCGTGAGAACGTGCGCCACGTGCGCATGCGGGTGCGCCCGCGCCCCGACGGCACGAAGGAGCTGCTCGCGCTCGCGTTCAAGAACGGCAGCGAGGTGGAGGACATCCCGACGCGCCTCCTCGGCAACTACGCGCCGATGCTCGGGCAGTGGCTCGACACGATGTTGCGTACGGAGATCTCGGGACCGCAGGAAGACGTGACGGTCGCGGCAGGCACGTTCCAGGGCAGCTTCAAGGGCGAGCAGACGATGCGTTTCCTGCAGGCCGAGATCACGGCGGACGTGTGGTGGCATCCGGAGGTGCCGCTGACCGCGATGGTGAAGCTCGTGGATCGCGCGCAGGGCGGTCACACCCTCGAGCTGCTCGGCTTCGGAGACGAAGGCGCGACGAGCGCGTTCTGATCGGGCGCTCCGTCGTGAGGTCGCACGTCGTGACGTCGTCGCGATCGTGATCGCAGCGGGATCGCGAAACGCGTGAACGTGAACGTGAACGCGCTCGCGAAACGCGCGCTCACGAGGGCTCAACCGCCCGTTCGCGTACGCACGAAGCGCGCGAGCTTCGCGAGCCCCGACTGTGCGCGTGGGCTGACGTCGGAGAACATCGGGTAGACGTGGATCTCGTCCGGCTCGATCACGAGCTCGACCTGACCGCCGTGGGCCCGCACGCGCTCGGCGAAGCGCGCGGAGTCGTCGGCGATGGCTTCGACCGCGCCCGCGAGCACGAGCAGCGGGGGCAGGTTCGAGAGGTCCGCATTCACCGGCGAGACGCGGGGATCGTCGAGGCCGAGCGTCGCGCCGTACGCCTCGCGGAAGGGCACACTGCGCTCGGGGAAGATGAAGTCGTAGCGTGTGCTCTTCGCAGGAGAGGCGTGAGTGAGATCGAGCCAGGGCGAGAGGAGCGCGGCACCTGCGGGCATCGGAAGTCCCGCGTCGCGGATCGCGCAGAGCGTGGCGGCGGTGAGCCCTCCGCCGGCGGAGTCGCCCGCGATCACGATCTCTTGCGGGCGACGATTCTCGAGCAGCGCCTCGTAAGCCGCGCGCGCGTCCTCGATGCCGGCCGGGCAGGGATGTTCGGGCGCGAGGCGGTAGTCGATGCCGACCACCTCGGTGTGCGCAGTGTGCGCGAGGCTCGCGAAGAGCCCGAGGTGCGAGCGCGTGCTGCCGAGCGCGTAGCCGCCGCCGTGCAGGTAGAGCACGGTGCCCTGCGTGGGCAGCGGCTCGGTCGTGCCGTGGCGCTTGGGCAAGACGCGCAGCGCCGGCACCCCACCGAGCTCGAGCTTCTCGCGCACCGTCCGATCACGCTTCACCTCGCGCGCGCCGACCGCGTCCATCGACTTGCGCATGCGCTCGAGAGCGCGCGGCGTCGGGATGGCTTGCGGCGACGCGTCGACTCCGAACTGGATGCGCAGCAGCTCGACGAGCGCCTCGTAGCGAAACGACCAGCTCGGTCGCGCGGGGCCGCGCCGAAGACGCCGCACCGTCGTGCGCCAGGTCGCGTTGCCGATCTGCTCGAGGGTCCGCCGAGGGATGCGCGTGAGGGCCATGTCGGCGAAGGGTAGCGCGGTTGGGCGGAGCGGCTCGGAGGCGACGGTGATTCCGCGGGTGCTCCGCCACCGCAGCGCGGCTCGAAGCTCTCGCGTTCAGCTCGCGGGGCTCGCGAGCGGGTCGTGGTAGAGCGCCTCGATCGAGAGCATCACGCCGAGCGATCGAAGCTCCACCTCGCCCTCGTGGTACGCGGCGTAGGTCCAGCCTTCGTCGGCACGTCGGAAGACCTCGACCCGCCGCTCACGCTGCGAGACGAGGACGTACTCCTGCAGCGACTCGATGCGCTGGTAGTGCGCCCATTTCTCTCCGCGGTCGCTCGCTTCCGTCGAGTCCGAGAGTACCTCCGCGAGCACCGTCGGGTTCACGATCGCGTCGGGGTCGTCGCTCGCTCGCTTCAGCTCGTGGCAGACCACGCTGAGGTCGGGGTACGTGGAACGCCGGGTGGCGGCGATGCGAACGCGAAGGTCGGAGCTGAATGCGTCGCACGGCCGCCCTTCCAGTGCGTTGCCAATCAAGCGACCGAGCCGCATCGCCAGTCGCGAATGCTCCGGGGTCCCCCCCGCCATCGCGTACACGAGGCCGTTCACGTACTCGTGCTTGGTCTCCGACGCCCGCTCGAGCGCGAGGTAGTCGGAGTAGCTCATGGAGGTGGCTTCGAGCGCGCTCATCGAAGGCAAGCATAGCGCGACGCGACGCGGTTCGAGATCGTCCGTGCCCCGCCGGGTCGATCTCGTGAGCGTCGAACGACGAAACCGCACGAGAGTCCCGTGCGGCTTCGTTCGAGATGTCGGCGGCTGACCCCGCCGACCCGGCCAAGAACGTGGGGTTTCGTCGAAGCTCGTCGATCAGAGCCCGAGCACCACCGGCGAGCCTCCGCCGTCGCTCGTCGGGGCCGCGATCACCGTCACGCGCGAGGAGCGCGAGAGCTCGCGGAAGCCCTCGAGCATCTCGTGCTGCACGTAGAGCGGCGTGAGCGTCTCGTTGACGATGCGCTGCGCCGCCGCGCGACCGCGCGCGTTCGTCACCACGATCTGCGCCTCTTGTTCGGCGATCTGCCGCTCGCGCTCCATGCGCTCGAGATCCTGCTCGGCCGCGAGCTTGCGTTGGATCTCTTCGTTGATCGCCTGCGGGTACGTCAGGTTGCCGATGCTGATCGACTCGAACTCGATCGGCGTGTCCGCGTACTCGTCGCGCAAGCGCTGGAGGATGTGCGTGCTGATCTCCTGCGTCTTGGTCTGGATGTCGTACGCGTCGAACTCGTGCACCACGTCGCGCACCGCGCTTCGGTACGGCTGACGCACCGATCGCACGTACCACTCCGGCCAATCGGTCTGACCGGTCGGGTCACTCGAGCCCATGCGCTCGATCAGGTCACGCACGCCCTCCCCGCGGATCGCGATGCGCGCGTGCGCCTCGAAGCCGACGGTGAGGTTGTCGCGCGAGAGGATGTGGAACTCCTCGGTGTAGTTCTTCGCGCGCACGTCGACGTTCGTGACGTACTGGCGCCACACCACGCCGGTCGAGGTCGGACCGACTTGGGTGCCGACGAAGCCGCCCTTGCCGAAGATCAGCGGCACGTGGTGCACGTAGCCGACGAAGCCCTCGGGCGTCGTCTCGTTCGCGCATCCGACGAGCGAGAGCGCCAGGACGAGCGGGAAGAATCGAGCTGCGCGCTTCATCGGGCGCCTCCTTCGAAGATGCGGGGAACGCCGGCGCGATCGGTCCGAGTCGGGAGCACCACCACCACGCGCGCTTGAGAGACGCCGTCCTCGTCGGGGGTCTCGTCCGCGAGCGCGCGGTACAGATCCGCGGCCTCGTGCTGCACGAAGAGCGGCGTGAGGGTCTCCTGCTCGATCTGCTGCGCTTCGGCCTCGCCGCGCGCGCGGATCTCGCGGATCTGCGCGTTCTCGGAGGCGATCCGCAGCTCGACCTCGCGGCGCTGACGGCGCTGCTCGGCCGCGAGGTTCGCGACCACGCGCTCGGTGACCGACTCGGGATACGAGATGTTGCCGATGGAGAGCGACACGAGCTCGAAGGGGGTCTCGTCGTACTCGGCGCGCAGGCGACGCAGCACGGACTCGCCGATCTGCACGCTGCGATCCTTGATCGTGAAGGCCTCGTGCTGCCGCACTTCTTCGCGGACCGCGGTCACGTACGGACGACGCACGTTGTTCGCGTACCAGTCGGCGCCGCTGTAGCGCTCCACGATCTCGCGCGCGGTGCCGCGACGCAGACGGATGCGCGCGTGGGCCTCGAAGCTCACCTCGAGGTTGTCCGAGCTGAAGATCTGCATCTGCTCGGTGTAGGTCGCGGCGCGCATGTCGACGTTCGTGACGTACTGGCGCCAGCGCCAACCCGTCGACGTGGGCCCGCGCTGCACCTCGATGAACTCGCGCTGACCGACCGCGAGCGGCTGGTGGAAGACGTAGCCCTCGTGGCCCGCGGGAGTGAAGGGGTTGGTGCCGCCGAGGCCGTGCACGAGGGTGATCGCGAGGCCCAGGACGAGCACGAGGCCGAGCGTCGAGAGCGCGCGCGGGATGCCGCTGCCCTCCGGCGTCACCTCGCGGCGCCGCGGCCCGCGTGTGGGGATCTGAGACATGGTTGGCTCCGCTCGAAGAGGACGCCCGCGCGTGCCGAGCTCCGCGGGCAGTTGGCCGACGATGTCCGCGCACCCGCGCGGAGGTCGTTCGGTCGGGCGCGACCCTACGACGGCCACCGTGCGAGGGGAAGCACGGTGACCCGCGCTCGCGCCGCGCACGAGGTCGTCGCATGCTCGCGTGGTGTTACGTGTGTTGCTCGAGCGCGACGGCCTGGTCGCGGTGGACAAGCCGACGGGACTGCCGACGACCGGCCGCGACCTCGACGATCCGCGCTGCGTCCAGCACGCGCTCGCGGTGCAGCTCGGGCGGCCGACGTGGGCGGTGCATCAGCTCGACGCGAGCACCAGCGGGGTGTGTCTGTTCGTGACGAAGAAGTCGCTCGTCGCGCCCTGGAGCGAACGGCTCGCCCGCGGAAGCAAGCGCTACCTCGCGCTCGTGCAGGGCGTCCCGACGTGGGAGTCGACCACGGTCGACGCGCCGATGCGCTACGTGAAGGCGCGCGGACGGGTGGTGGTCGTGGCGGACGGGAAAGACGCGTTCACCGCGCTGCGACGCGTGGTGGTCGGGCCCGCGCACGCGCTCGTCGAGGCGCGCCCCCGCACCGGACGTACGCATCAGGTGCGTGTGCACCTCGCGCACGTCGGTCATCCGCTCGTGGGCGATCCGCTGCACGGTCGTGGCACCGAGCCAGACGCGGAGGGCGCGCTGCTGCACCTCGCCGCGATCGAGCTCGACGGACTCCGGATCGCGAGCGCCCTTCCCGACGCCTTCGCGAGCGCCGCCGCGCGGCGGGGGATCGAGGGCGGAACCTCGCGAACGCTCTGACGAAGAGAGGCTCCCGACCGAGAGCCTCTCTTCGTCGTTTCCGATGCTCGCTCAGCTCGCCTTGAGCCCGATCTCCCGGAGCCGCTGCAACAAGAAGTCGTGGTTGTTGATCGGCTCGTACTTCGGCTTCTCGCCGTCCTTCAGACACTCCTTCATGACCTCGAGCGTCACGTCGAAGTGGGGGTGCACGAAGAAGGGCATCGAGTAGCGCGGCTTGGGCTCGCCCTTCGGGTTCACGACCCGATGCGTGGTGGCCGGGATCACGTCGTTGGTGAGCCGGCTCATCATGTCGCCGGTGTCGGCGATGATTTGCCCCGGGATCGCGTGGATCGGCAGCCACTCGCCTTCGCGGGTGAGGAGCTCGAGGCCCGACTCGTCCGCGGGAGGCAGCAGGGTCATCAGGTTGATGTCCTCGTGCTGCGCCGCGCGCATCACGCCCGGCTCGTCGAAGCCGTCGCAGACCGGATAGTGGATGAAGCGGTGGACGGTGTTGCCTTTGACCGCCATGTCGCGGAGGTAGTTCTCCGACGCCCCGAGGTACATCGACAGCGCCTGCAGGCATTTGTACGAGACCTCGTCGAGCTTCGCGAAGAGCTCGTCGCAGGTCGTCTTGAGCTCCGGGAGCTCTTCCGGCCAGACGTTCGGAACCAGCTTGCTCGCGAAGGGATCGCTCGGCGGGAGCGCGCGGCCCACGTGGTAGAACTCCTTGAGGTCGGCCTTCGCGTTGTCCTTCGCGTGCTCCACCCCGAAGCTCGTGTAGCCCCGCGCGCGCCCCGTCTCCGGGTGCTCGTACTTCTTCTTCACCTCGGTCGGCATCGCGAAGAAGCGCCGGAACACGTCGTACGTCTTCGCGAAGAGCGCGTCGTCGACGCCGTAGCCCTCGATCGCCACGAACCCGAGATCCTGAAGCGCCGCGCCGTACTTCTGCACGAACGCCTTGCGACCGTCGCGGTCGTCGAACTGCCGAAGATCGACGACGGGAATGCTCTGCTCCACGTGCACCTCCGAAGGGCGCGCAGTGGCGCGCCCGAAAACCCGAAACGCCAACTTCTACCACGAGTTGGCGGCGGATCGATGCACCCGAACGCACCCTCGAGCCGTGCTCGCGCGCGGCCCGACGATCGTTCGGCTTCCCGAGCTTCGCCGCCTCCCCTAGCACGGCTCCGCCTCATTTCGGGGACACCCCCGGTTCCACGCATGATAGAATTGACCGCCCGAGGTGAACGTGCGCTCGAACCCCCGCCCCACCGTCGCCTGGACCCTCTTCCTCCTGCTCTCGGCCCCACTGGCCTCGTCGGCGGCCCAAGACCTGATCGTGGACGGCACGACGATCGAGATGGGCGGGACCCATCGATACGATCGCGTCCGCGTGGTCAACGGCGGAGTGATCCGAGTGCGACCCTTCGACGGCACGAACCGCGAGACGACCGGCAATCTCGTATTGATCGCGCCGGAAATAACAATTGACGCGACGAGCAGAATCGACGCGCGTGGAGCGGGGTACTCGACGCCGCGCTGCGCGGACGGTCGCGGTCCCTCGGCCGCAGGCGGCGCGGGCGGGTGCTCGGTCTACGACTCCGGCGGCGGCGGCGCACACTTCGGGCGGGGCGGACGCGGCACCATCGACTGTTTCATCTGCGGCTCCGCGACGAGCTGCCAGTTCCCGCAAGAGTTCGAGGCCGACTGCGGCAACACGCTGAACGCGGGCGGCACCGCGTGCAGCGATCGCACCGCGTGTCGCGGCGCCTCGTGCGCGACGTACACCGGCGAGCCGAGCACGGCCGGACAAGCGTTCCGCCACAGCATCTACGACGTCGAGTTCGGCGCGTCCGGCGGAGACAAAGGGTGCCGCGACAACGACGGTTTCTCCTCGCAGCCCGCGGTCGGCGGGGCGGGCGGAGGCCGTGTGGTCCTCGTGGCGCTCACCGACGCGGAGACGGGCTCGTTGCGGATCGACGGCACGGTCACGGCCGCGGGTCGGCGCGGCTGCGGCACTGGCAACGACAGCGGCGGCGGCGGCGCCGGCGGGTCGATCTTGCTGGTCGGCGACCGCGTCGACGTGGGCGCGACCGCCGTGGTGACCGCACGCGGCGGGCTCGGCGGCGACACGCTCGCGGGCGCACCGGGACAGCCCGACCAAGCCGATTGCCCGACAGGCGCGCAGACCTCGGGCACCTGCGACGACTGCGGCGGCGGCGGCGGCGGCGGCATCATCAACGTGCTCTCGCGGAGCGCCGAGCTCGCGTCGGGTGCGGACTTCGACGTGGCGGGCGCGGACGGCGGCGTCTGCCCGATCTGTCGCGGCGAAGCGGGTGGCGGCGCGGGCGAGCTCCTGATCGACGGCGCGTACGTCGGCGAGCTCTGCGACGGCTACGACAACGACTTCGACGGAACGATCGACGAGGACCTCGCGGGGACCACGTGTGGGCTCGGCGCGTGCGCGACGAGCTTGCCCGCGTGCAGCGGCGGCGAGCCCGTCGCGTGCTCACCGACCACCACCGAGCCTTCGTGCTTCGGCGCCGCGGACGGCGCGCGACCGCGGGTGGCGGTGGTGCTCGACACGAGCTCGTCGATGCTGCTCGACCTTCGTGGCTTTCCCACGTTCGGCGACGGAAGCGTCGACCGCCCCGGGCTCGACACCGACGGCAACGGCCGCGCGGACGACTCGCGCCTGTTCCTCGCGCGCACCGCGCTCGCGGAGGTGATCAGCGCGTACCCCGAGATCGACTTCGCGCTCGCGCGCTACCACCAGGACCAAGGGCCCGAGCGCTCGTGTCAGCTCGCCAAGTGGTTCGAGTGTGCGGGGCTCATCGGCACCTACGACGATCCGCGCGACAACGTGGGGCCGGTCGCGTGCAGCGTGCCCACGAGCGCGACGACCAGCATCGAAGTTCGCGAGCAATCGGTCGGCGGCGAGGAGTGCATAAACTACGCGGGCACCTGTGGGCCCCCGCGCCGCGGCGCCGACGTGCTCAGCGGCTTCGGCACCGCGACGCGCGACCTCGTGCGTTGGCTCGACGGACGGGAGACGGACTTCCGCGCGAGCGCGATCGCGGGCGACGTCTGCGAGCACTCGAGCGGCGGTGACTGCGAGGTACGCGCGAGCGGAGAGACGCCGCTCGCAGGATCGCTCGAGGCGGTCGAGGACTACGTCGTGCCGATCCGCAGCACGGATCCGGCGACCGCGTGCCGCGGCTACTCGGTGATCCTCGTGACCGACGGCGCGGAGAGCTGCGGCGGCGATCCCGTGGCGCGCGCGCGGCGCCTGCACGACGTCTTCGGCATCGAGGTCTACGTGATCGCGGTCAGCGTCCTCCCGGAGGAAGAAGCTTCGCTGAACCAGATCGCGCAGGCGGGCTCCGGCGGCAGCCGCGCGAGCGCGATCTTCGTGCGCTCACCGGGAGACCTCGTTCCGGCGCTCACCTCGATCGTCGCGGGCTCGCTGCGCACCGAGCGCTGCAACGCGATGGACGACGACTGCGACGGGCTCGTCGACGAGGGCTTCGCGATCGGGCTCGCGTGCGACGACGGCGGCGTGGGCGACTGCCGTGGCACCGGCACCACGCGGTGCGCGGCGGACGGGCTCTCGGTGCGTTGCGATCTCACGAGCCCCGGTGGCACGCCGAGCGTGGAGGAGTGCAACGGGCGCGACGACGACTGCGACGAGGCGATCGACGAAGCGTTGACCTGCACCGGCGAGTGCACGCCGACCGGTCCCGAGGTCTGCAACGGGATGGACGACGACTGCAACGGGCTCGTCGACGAGGTGGATCCCGCGCTCGGCACGCCGTGCGGCGAGGGCGAGGGCGTGTGCGAGCCGGGGATGATCCGCTGCGTGGCGGGCACGCTCGAGTGCATCGGCGGAGTGCCGGCGCGCGACGAGGTCTGCAACGGGCTCGACGACGACTGCGACGGAGAGGCCGACGAGCTCGCGCCCTGTCCGGAGGGCACGCTCTGCATCGAGGGCGCGTGCCGACGGCGCTGCGATCCCGCGCAGGAGTTCCCGTGCCCGGTGGGCTTCGTGTGTCGACCGAGCGAGGTGCCGGGTGACGACGCGAGCTATTGCACGCCGACCGCCTGCGCGGCGTGCGCGCCGGGCGAGCGCTGCGTCGACGACGTCTGCGTGGATCCCTGCGAGGGCGTGACGTGCGACGAAGGCGCGACGTGCCGCAACGGGCGCTGCATCGACTGCCGCACGACCGGCTGCCCGAGCGGTGAGCTCTGCGCGATGCGCACGTGCCGCGAGGATCGCTGCGCGAGCGCGGGCTGCACGTCGGAGCAAGCGTGCTTCGACGGCGAGTGTCGAACCGCGTGCGGCGCGGGCGATTGTCCGAGCGGGCAGCGCTGCGCGGTGGATGGGAGCTGCGAGGCGGATCCTTGCGCGAGCACGAGCTGCGACGCGGACGAGGTCTGTGTCGAGGGCTCGTGTCGCGAGGACGCCTGCCGCGGGGTGGGCTGCGAGATCGGCCAGGTGTGCGCGGCGGAGGTCGGCTGCGTCGACGATCCGTGCGTCACCGTGCGCTGCCCGAGCGGGCGTGTGTGCGAGGTGACGCCGAGCGGACGCGCAGAGTGTCGAAGCACCGCGCCGCCGAGCCCCGATGCGGGTCGCGATCTCGTCGCGGCCACGGGCGGCGGCGGATGCGCTGCGGGAGGAACGAACGGAACGCGCGGGCTCTTCTTCGCGCTGGTGCTCGCGCTCGTGGTCACGCGGAGGAAGCGATGAAGACGTGGCTGCTTCGAGCGGTGACGGCGAGCACGATCGCGCTCGGCTTCGGCTGCGACGTGAAGCCCTTCTGCGTGAACGGCTGCGATGGCGTCGACGGATCCGTCACGGACGGCGGCATCGACCGCGACGGAGGACCCCCGCGCGACGTCGGGCCGCTCGA
>JALOQC010000063.1 GCA_025453555.1 Myxococcota bacterium
GAAGTCGATCGCGGCGCTGCGCGATCTGTCGAGCCCTCGCGCGCAGGTGATCCGCGACGGAGTGGTGCGGACGGTGCCCGGGCGGGAGCTCGTGCGCGGGGACGTGGTGAAGATCGCGGAGGGCGATCGGGTGCCCGCGGATCTGCTGCTTCGTCGTGGCACCGCGCTCGCGGTCGACGAGTCGTTGTTGAGCGGCGAGTCGGTGCCCGCGACCAAACACGCGGACGCGAAGGCGACGGCGCTCGGCGCGGTGGGAGAGTCGTCGGCCGCGCTCTGGTCGGGGACGCTCGTCGTCGGCGGGCGAGGCGTCGCGGAGGTGATGGCGACCGGCGCGCGATCGGAGCTCGGCCGCATCGGCGCTTCGCTGGTGTCGGTGGAGAAGGAGCGGACGCGTCAAGCGCATGGCGGTGTTCGGACTCGCGGCGTCGGCCGTCGTGGTGATCGCGACGGGGCTCACCGGCACCGATTGGCTGCACGCGATCTTGGCGGGGATCACGCTCGCGATGTCGCTCTTGCCCGAAGAGCTGCCCGTGGTGCTCACGGTCTTCCTCGCGCTCGGCGCGTGGCGCATCGCGAAGAGCCGGGTGCTCACGCGGCGCGTGACCTCGGTGGAGACGCTCGGCGCGGTGCACGTGCTCTGCACCGACAAGACCGGGACGCTCACCGAGAACCGCATGACGATCCAGGTGCTGCGGACGGCGGAGCTGGAGCACGTGGTGGGCGAGGGCGAGCTGCCGGAGGAGGTCCACGCGCTCGTCGAGGCGGGCATCCTCGCGAGCCCGCGCGATCCGTTCGATCCGATGGAGAAGGCCTTCCATGCGCTCGGTCAGAAGCGCCTCGGAGGGACCGAGCATCTTCACCCGAGCTGGGAGGCGGTGCGTGAGTACCCGCTGACGGCGGAGCTGCTCGCGGTGACCTACGCGTGGCGTCCGAGCGAAGGTGTGGGAGGGACCACTGCCGCCGACGCCGACGGAGCCACGGGTTCGTCAACCGCCGACGGAGCCGCCGACGCAGGTCTCGTGGTCGCGACGAAGGGCGCGCCCGAAGCGATCTTCGACCTCTGCCATCTCGACGACGACGCGGCGAAGGTGTGGCGCGAGCGCGTGGACGCGATGGCCGCGCGGGGGCTCCGGGTGCTCGGCGTCGCGCGGAGTCGCGGCACGCTCGTGAAGGAGCCGAGTCATCCGCACGAGCTGGATCTCGATCTCGTCGGGCTCGTCGGGCTCGCCGATCCGCTGCGGGGCGACGTAGCGGAGGCGATCGCGACGTGTCGGACGGCGGGGATTCGGGTGCTGATGATCACCGGCGATCACGCGCTGACCGCGCGGGCGATCGCGACCGAGGCGGGGCTCGCGGACGGCGAGGTGACGACGGGGCCCGAGATCGAAGCGATGGACGACGAGGCGCTCGCGAAGCGGCTCGCGACCGCGACGGTGATCGCGCGCGCGGTGCCCGCGCACAAGCTGCGGATCGTGCGCGCGCTGCGGGCGAGCGGCGCGATCGTGGGGATGACGGGCGACGGCGTGAACGACGCGCCGGCGCTGAAGGCGGCGGACATCGGCATCGCGATGGGCAAACGCGGAACCGACGTCGCGCGCGAGGCGGCCGCGCTGGTGCTGGTGGAGGACGACTTCGGATCGATCGTCGACGCGGTGCGGATCGGTCGGCGCATCTACGACAACCTCCGCAAGGCAGTCGGCTACATCGTCGCGGTGCACATCCCGATCGCGGGTGTCGCGCTCGTGCCGGCGTTGCTCGGCTGGGGGCCGCTGCTCTTTCCGGCGCACGTGGTGTTCCTCGAGCTGATCATCGATCCGACGTGCAGCGTCGTGTTCGAGATGGAGCCGGCAGAAGAAGGCGTGATGAAGCGGCCTCCGCGCGGTCGCGACGAGCACCTCTTCGAGTGGCGCCGGATCCTCTTCAGCGCGGCGCATGGGATCACGGTGCTGCTCGGCGCGCTCGCGATGTTGTGGTGGCAGGCGGACGCCTCGCTGGAGCTGCGCCGGACGCTGGCGTTCGTGGTGCTCGTGGCGGGCAACCTCACGATCGTCGTCGCGAGCCGAAGCACGGATCGCCCGTTCTGGACGAGCTTTCGTCGAAGGAATCGCGCGCTCTGGGCGATGGCGGTCGGGGTGCCCGCGGTGCTGGCGGTCGTGCTCTTCGTGGGACCGGTGCGTGACCTCTTCGCGTTCGACGTCGCGACCTGGCCGCAGCTCGGAGCCGCGCTGCTCGTGGCGGTGGTGCCGGTGCTCCTGCTCGACGTCGGGAAGCTCGCGTTGCGACGCTGAGCGGCTCGATCCGCGCGAGCGCGTCCGATCAGCGCGCGAGCGCGCGCGTGCAGATCGCGACGCGTGGCGTGCGCGGCTGGCCGTCGAGGGTGCAGGGGAAACGTGCGTCCCGAAGCGCTTCGTTCAGGCAGGCGTGGCTCTCCGCGCTCGCGCCGAAGAAGCGCACTTCGGCGACGCTTCCGTCGGGGCGCACGTCGAGGGCGAGGTCGTGACGGGCGGTGCTCGGGTCGCAGGCGAGGATCGCGGCGCGGCGCTCGCGCAGGACGTCGTCGACGCGGAGCCACGGATCTTCGTCCGCGAGATCGACGACGCGGAAGCGGGTGTCGAGGCCGAGGCCGACGATGCCGGACATGCCGATCGACATGCGACGCAGGCGTGGGATCGCGGCGAGCCACGCGTCGGCGTCGGTGCCTTCGAGGATGGCGTCGAGCGGGAGCGGCGGCGCGGGTGGGGCGACGCGATCGAAGGTGAGCAGGAGGCGATGACCGCACACGGGCTCGCCGCCGTCGGTGCTCGCGTCGCATTGGTGGAAGCGCGCGAGGGCCGCGGTCTCGAGGTTCGGGTGACGCGCACGGAGCACGGTGACGAGCGCGGGCTCGCCGGCGCACTGCGTGGTCTCTTCGGACACGCGGCGTGAGTCGCGCAGCGCCTCGGCGGCGAGGGTCTCGCTCCACGGGAGCACGTTGCGGTGGCCGAGCCTGCGCAGGCGCGCGATCAGCGCTTCGGCGACGCGCGCGCGGACCTCGGGGACGTCGAGCGGGGCCGTGGTCGGAAGCAGGAGCGCGATCTTCGCGGGGCGTCGTCGCTCGGGATCGGGGAGCGTGGGCGGGGTGAGCGCTTCGGGCTCGCAGCCGTCGAGCCAGTCGTTGGGCGTCGCGCTCGTGTTCGCGCTCGTGTTCGCGCTCGTGTTCGCGCTCGTGTCGTTCGCGCGCGCGTCGGTCGAGACTTCGTCCGACGTCGGTGTCGTGCTCGTCGCGCTCGGCTCGTCACCCGAAGTGGTGCTCTCGGTGAGAGGTTCGGGGCTCGCGGGGGCCGCGCACGCGAGGAGGAGAGAGAGCCAGCAGAGAGACCGCATGAGGCGAGCGTGAAGGATCGCGACGCGGGTCGTACAGCAGATCGGTCGGAACTTCGGCGTGCGCGAGCGGTCCGAGCGCGGTGCTCGCAGCACACGGGCTCGGGCGCCGAACGCGATCGAGAACGACGTGTCGGCGCACACGTGCGGGCGGGCGATCGGCCGGGAGATCCGGCGACGCCGACGTTGGCGACGCGACGCGCTAATGCGTCGAGGCGCTCGTGTGCGTCGGCACGACCAGGTGCTCGAAGGCCTCCATCGTGGGGGCGAGGACGGGCTGAGGCACGAGGCCGAGCGTGACGAGCACTGCGCCCACGAGGCCGAGGACGAAGCGCTCGCGGCGCGTGAGATCGCCTTCGCCGGTGCGACGCGTGCGGCCGCCGAAGAGGCGGAAGGCAATGCGGAGGATCGCGATGCCGTTGATGGCGGTCGCGAGCACCATCACGACGCCGACCCAGGGGCGCGCTTCGAGGGTGGCGTGGAAGACGAGGTCCTCCGCGACGAAGGCGAGGGTGCCGGGCAGGCCGATGCTCGCGAGGCCGAGCATGAGGGTCGCGCCGGCGAGCGCGGGCGTGCTGGAGAAGCCGCCGCTCTCGACGTCGAGACGGAGCGGGCCGCGGCGCGCTTCGGTGGCGGAGATCGCGAGGCCGAAGCCGGTCTGCGCGAGGCCGACCGCGACGATGACGAGGAGCGCGCCGGTGGCGCCGAGCAGGCCGCCGTCCGCGAGGCCGAGGAGCACGAGCGCCGATTGGCTGACCGCGAGGTAGCCGAGCGCGCGACGCGCGGAGCGTTGGCCGAGCGCGAGCGCCGCGCCGTAGAGCATCGTGACGACGCCGAGCACGTCGAGCAGCCACGAGGCGGAGCCGCCGAGCGGATCGGCGACCACCCAGCGCGCGAGCACGTAGGCGCCAATCTGGGGCTGCACGAAGACGAGCGCGGAGCCGAGGGGGGCGCGTACGAAGAAGCGCGGCACCCACGCGTGGAAGGGGAAGATGCCCTCGCGCACCATGATGCCGAGCACGAGGAGCGGCGCGGCGAGCGACTCGAGCGCAGCGAGCTTCGCGACCACGACGCCGACGAGCACGAGGGTGGAGCTCGCGAGGTGCTGCACGAGGAAGATGCGGAAGCCGCGGCGTCCGCGGAGCTCCGCCAGCATCGGTGCGCCGGAGAGGATCCAGAAGATCGCGAGCGTGAGCGGGGTGCGCGCGGCGAGGAGCGCGAGCGAGAGCGCGACGTTCGCGAGCAGACGCGCGAAGTAGTGGCCGCGGCCCGCGCGCGGATCGGTGGCTCCGTCGGCGGCCGCGACGGATCCGCCCGCGAAGCGGTTCGGGGTTCCGAGCACGACCGCGAGGCCGATCGCGACCACGAAGGGCGCGAGGGGCGCGGAGAGGTGATCGAGACCGAACGAGAGCGGCGACCACGCGTGGAAGTGCATGGTCGGACCGTCGAGGCGGCCGAAGAGGGCGGCGAAGGTGGCGAGCGTGAGTCCGAGGGTCGCGCCGATCGCCGCGCGGACGCGGGCGACGCGTGCGTCCGGGGCGACGTAGGCGAACGCGCTGCCGAGGGCGAGCGCAGCCACGGGGAGCGCGGCCCAGAGCCAGGCGGGCAAGTCGGGCAAGAAGTCGACGTTCATCGCGACACCTCGGCGGTCTCGTGGGCGTGCAGCGCGCGCGTCGCGGTGCGCGGTTCGGTCTCTGGCAAGATCTCGTCCTCGAAGGCGGGGCGTCGATCGAGGGCCGCCGCGAGCTGGCGGTCGATGCGATCGCCGGTGGCGGCTAGCGTGGAGGCGCGCGCGACGAGCCACGATGCGAGCGCGTCGAGTCCGGCCCGACCGAGCGCGACGCGGTGCAGACGCGTGCGGAGCGACGTGGGGAGCATGCGTTCGTAGTGCGCGCCGGTCGCGGGGACGCTCGTGCCGAGCTCCGCTTCGAGGCGCTGATGATCGAGCAACAGCGACGGCGCGCGGAGCAGCTCGAGCGTGCGCAACGTGGCGTGACCGGCGACGTGGACGAGCGCGAGCGTGGTCCAGCCGAAGCCGATCTCCACGAAGATCAGCCCGACTTGGGCGACGGATGCGTACGCGAGGCTGCTCTTGGCGTCCGTCTGCGCGCGGCCGACGAAGGTGCCGAAGAACGCGCTCGTCGCGCCGACGATCACGATCGCGGCGCGCGCGATCGTGGAGGTGTCCCAGAGCGGCGCGGTGCGAATCAGGAGGTACGCGCCCGCGTGCACGGAGAGCGCGCCGTAGAAGATCGCGGACGACGGCGTCGGGCCCTCCATCGCGCGCGGGAGCCAACCGGAGAAGGGGAACTGCGCGCTCTTGCCGAGGGCGGCGAAGAGCAGGAGCAGGCCGAGCGCGGTGGCGCCGCCGACGGTGATCGGGGCCGCGAACGCGGCCGGGAGCGAGCCGGTGCCGGTGAGGTGGTGGAGGACGACGAGCGCCGTGAGGAGCGCGGCGTCGCAGACGCGGTAGATGGCGAACGCGAGCAGGCCGTGGCGCACGGGGCCGCTGCGCTCGCGGTAGAACGCGATGAGCAGCGCGGAGGTGATGCCGACGAGCTCCCAGCCGATGAAGAGCAGATCGAGGCTCTCTGCGAGCACGAGGAGCGAGAGGCCGGCCGCGAAGAGCATGAGCAGCTCGAAGAAGCGACCCGCGCCGCGTTCGCCTTCGAGGTAGCGCAGGCTGAACGCGCCGACGGTGCCGGAGAGCAGCGCGGTGAGGACGAGGTAGACGAGCGAGGTCGCGTCGACGAGCACGCCGAGCTCGAAGCCGTAGTGCGGGGCGTGGGCGGCGTGCGCTGTGTTCTCGGCGGCCCCGTGCGCGAGCTGCGGCACGAGGTCGAACCAGCTCCCGAAGACGAAGTGCAGCGGCTCGAGCCCCCGCGCGACGAACACGAGCGCAGCGGCGAGCCCCGCGGTGGTGGAGAGGAGGAAGGTGAGCTTGGCGACGCGCGCGAGCCGGCGATCGTTCGGGAGGCGCCCGAGCACTTCGAGGGTCGCGACGGTGCCGAACGCGAGCAGCGGGAGCACGACGGTGCTCGTCGCGAGGAGCGCGAGGACGAGGTCGAGGCTCATCGCGACACCTCCGCGCCCGCGATGCGCGCGTCACCGATCGTCGCGCTTCGAGGCGCTTCGTCGATCGTCGCGGCGTCGCCGATCGTCGCGAAGGGCAGGTGATCGCGACGTCCGCGGTAGAGCGCGCCCGAGTCGGGCACGTGCGGGGGCGGCTGACCGACCGCGTGAGGTCGAAAGCCGTCGTGCTCCAGGAAGTGGGCTCGGCCCGTGCTCGGATCGAGCGCGGCGAGGAGGACCCAGCGCCCCACCACGAGTCGGCGCACGCCCTCGTTGCGCTCCGCGATCGCGAGCAGCGCGTCGGGCGTGCTCTCGACCACGAGCAGGAGCCGCACCGGCTCGTGCAGCTCGACGGTCTGCCAGTGCAGGCCGGTGCGCAGATCGCTGCCGTGGCCGTCCATCACGCCGAGCAGGCCCGAGATGTTGTGGGGGAGCTTCGTGCCCGAGCCGTGGCGCGCCTGATCGACGCGCGAGAAGAAGTACTCGAGGTTGATGCCCGCGCCGACGGGGCCGACCTGCGCGAGGAGGCGCTCGAGGGTCGAGCTCTTCGCGTCGTCGAGCGTCGGATCGTAGGAGATCAAGAACGCGCGGCGATCGAGGAAGAGCCCGCGCGAGAGCGAGCGACGCCCGACGATCGCGATCGCGTTGGTGGCGTGGCAGTACTCGGGACGCGGCTGCGCGAGATCGACCGCGCGAGCCTGCGCGTGCCGCAGGGCCTGCTTCGGGCTGAGATCGAGCGGGGCGTCGGGGAACCGTCGACAGCGCTCGTGCGCGTCGAGCGCGCAGGCGCGAGCCAAGACCGCGTCGAGCGTGGCGAGGTGCGCGCGCGTGGGCTCGGGGAGGCGATCGACGTCGTAGCTCTCGAACGCGTCGGTCGCGGTGTCGTGGTACGCGCCGACGAAGGTGGTCGTGTCGGGGATCGTGAGGCCGGTCTCGGCGAGCTTGCGCCGGACCTCGGGGTGGTTCGCCATCTGCGCGAGCGCGCGTGCGTTCGGACCACCGCGTCCGCCCGCGCAGGCGCCGCAGTTGTAGGCCGCGGCGTGAGGGTTGTTGACGCTGCTGCTGCCGTGCCCGACCACGATCACGACGGGCGCGAAGTCGGCGGCTGACCCCGCCGACCCGGGCGCGAAGTCGGCGGCTGACCCCGCCGACCCGGGCGCGAAGTCGGCGGCTGACCCCGCCGACCCGGTCGAGAAGCCGCGCACGAGGCCAATCGCGCGCAGCACGCCGCCGACGATCGCGGCTTGTTCGTCGACCGTGTAGCCGTCGTAGAGACCGTCCGCGGCGGGGCCCGCGTCGTCCGCGCGGGTGAGCGCGAGCTCCGTCGGTACGTCGCGCGCGAGCATGCGTGAAGGGAGCGACGCGAGGCGCTCGGCGCGGCCGGGGAAGAGCGTACGCAGCACGAGGGGGACGGTGCGGGTGATGCCGGTGAGCGCCACGAAGCCGCCGCGCACGAGGGTGCGGCTCGCGACGTGACGTTGTGCCGCGAGCGCGTTGGCTCGTGCGCGACCGACCTCGCCGCGCGGGAGCTCGCGGACGCGATGGCGCGGCGTGACGACGGGCGGACAGAGCGGCACCGGATGAGGCGCGCCGAAGCCCTCGTAGCTCATGAGCACGTCGAAGTTGCCCGCGTAGCCGTACGTCACGATCCGCGGCTCGACCTCTTCGAGGTGACGACGAAACGACTCTTCGCGCTCGTCGATGCAGAAGATCATCTGCGCGAGCGGCGCCTCGGGCTCCGGGGTGCGTCGCGTGGTCCGCGCGACGAGCGCGTCGAGGGTGCGCACGCGGAGCTCGTGCTCGTAGGCGAGGTGGTACGTCATGCGGCGCGCCACCGAGTCGAAGCGTGCGACCTCGTCGGTGAAGCGGTTGGCGGACGTCGCAGCCGCGAGCGCGTTCGGGCCGAGACCGCTGCGCTGCGCGGCCACGAAGAGCTCGAGCGCGAGCCCGCGCGGATCGGGAGGCGCGATCGGGCGGGTCTCGAGGTGTGCGATCAGCGCGGCGAGATCGTGTGCGGGGAGGCCCGCACGTCGCGCGACGTCGAGGGCGGCGAGGCGATCGAGGAGCGCGCGGATCGCCACGAAGTCGAGGAGCGACACCGGAGGCACGTCGCCGGGCGCGAGATCGGGGCGCGTCTGCAGTTGATGCACCATGCCGGCCCAGCCGGGCAGCGCTTGCAGCGTCTCGTGCAGCCACGCGTCGACGTCCTCGGGAGCGATCTGCGCCTGCGCGAGCTCGTGGTGGAGCTGGGCTTCGGCGTCGCGCGTCGACGCGAGCTCGTGCGGCAACGACGACGCCCAAGGAGCGTGCGCGCCCGCGCCGTGGACGCGACGAAAGGTCGACCAGAGTCCGTCGCGATCCGGCATCGGCCAGTACGCGACGCCTTGGTCGAGGTAGGCCGCGACGAAGCGGACGAGCAGCTCGTGTGCGCGCTCGTCGGCATCGAGCCCGGTCGCGGCGAGGAGGCGATCGCGCAGGCGCACGGGTCGAGCGCTCGGAACGTTCTTCCGACTTCTCGACCGAGTCGGCGGGGTCAGCTGCCGACTTGTCGATTGAGTCGGCGGGGTCATCCGCCGACTTATAGATTGAGTCGGCGTGGTCATCCGCCGGCTTATCGATTGAGTCGGCGGGGTCAGCCGCCGGCTTATCGATTGAGTCGGCGGGGTCAGCCGCCGACTTCGCGCGAGCACGAGGCAGCGACGCCACAGCGCGCCGAGGAGCGCGGGGACGTCGCCGTTCGCTTCGGACCGAAGAAGCGTGCGCGCCTCGTCCGTGAGCTCGGGGCGGAGGTGCGTGAGCAGATCGGACTCCGAGAGCAGCCAGTCGACCGCGTCGCACTCGGCACGCGGCACCGGATGAAGGAGGCGTCGGAGGCGCAGCTCGCGTCGCGACGGGAGATCGCGACTTCGGTCGCCCGCGTCTTCTTCGCGTACGAGCTCGCGCAACGCAGCTTCGAGATCGACACGACGGATGCGCCCCGACGCGACGGCCTCTTCGTAGCGCTCTTCTTCGAGGAAGGGCTCCGCGTGCAGATCCTTCGCGGCCTTCGTGACCGCCTCGAGGAACGGGAGCGACTCGTAGGCGTGCAGGGTGTTGTGGTGGACGAAGCGTGCGAGCGGCGCCTGGGCGGGGAGAAAGTGCGCGAGGTGCTCGAGGCGGGCGGGCAGGGAGTCGTGCGCGTGATCGTGGGAGCACGCGTGCTCGAGATCGTGATCGCAGACGTGCGCGTCGCGCGGTTCGTGCGTCGCGTCGGGATCGTGCGGCGCATCGCTTGCGTGTGGATGTGGGTCGGGCGAAGAGGAGCGGCTCACGGCGACCTCAGGTGCGAACGGCGCGACGCGCCGCGTGGGGGTGGGCGGAGACGGGCGCGAGGTGGTCTTGCCCACGAAGCTCGAGCGTCGCGCTCGGGAGCTCGGCGACCATCGTGTGGGCCCGCTCGAGGAAGGTGTGATCGACGAGGGGGGCTTCGCCGAGGTCGAGAACGACACGGCGTACGGCGGTATCGTGAGCGCCGGCGAGTGCGTCGCGGAGCTTCAGCACCGCGAGGAAGGTCGCGGGTCCGACGACTTGAACGAAGAGTGTTTCATCGCGGCGTTCGGCTGCGACACGCGTGCGGAACAAGGCGGTGAAGCCGCGCGCGCGCAACGCGTGGAGCGCGAGCTTCAAGGCGACGCCGACCGCGATTCCGACGAGGAGATCGACCGCGAGGGTCACGATCGTCGTCGTCAGGAAGAGCGCGAGCTGGTCGAGCCCGAGGTGCTTCGCGTGCAACACCTCGTGCGGTGACGCAAGGCGCGTGCCCGTGTAGACGAGCATCGCGGCCAGGGCGGCGAGCGGGATGTAGTGCAGCAGACCGGGCACGCTCGCGACGAAGACCAACAAGAAGAGGCCGTGGAAGAAGTTCGACCACGGTGAGCGCGCACCGGCGTCGATGTTGGCCTTCGAGCGCACGATCTCGGAGATCATCGGGAGGCCGCCGATCGCGGAGGCGACGAGGTTGCCGACGCCGGCCATGAGCAGATCGCGATCGAGGTTCGAGGGGCGGCGCTCCGGATCGAGCGCATCGACCGCGAGGGTGCTGAGGATCGACTCGAGCGAGCCGACGAGCGCGAACATCGCGACGTACTTCAGGGAGGTCGCGGAGAGCGCGACGGAGAAGTCGGGGAACGCGATCGCGTCGAGGAGGTTGCCGGGGAGGGTGAGCAGCAGCTCGGGCCCGAGGTGGTACTCGTGCCCGAAGAGCGCGTAGTCGTGTGGGGTGTCCATGCGGAACGCGAGCCCCATCGGCACCGCGACGAGGAGCACCACGAGCTGGGGCGGCACCTTCGCGAGCGCGCGCAGTCGACGCGCGAGCGCGGGCCAGCCGAACAAGATCGCGAGGCTCGTGGCGCCGATCGCGAGCACCTCGGGGTTGTCGCGCACGAGGCTCCACGGGATCTCGGCGAGGAGCGCGAGCGGCGTCTTGGACTCGGGGGTCACGCCCATGAGCACGTGGGCTTGTTTGGCGAAGATGATGACGCCGATCGCGGCGAGCATGCCGTGCACCACGCTGGGCGGCGCGAGCAGCCCGAGCTTCGCGACGCGGGCGAGCGCGAAGACGATCTGGATCGCGGCGGCGATCACGCCGACCGCGAGGGCGCGCCGGTAGCCGAGCGCGGCGTCGCCGTGGCCGAGCTCCGTGACGGCGCCGAGGGCGATCACGATGAGGCCGGCGGCGGGGCCTTTGATGGTCAAGCGCGCGCTGCCGAGGAAGGGGCCGAGCAAGCCGCCGACGATCGCGGTGAGGACGCCCGCGACGGGAGGGAAGCCGCTCGCCATCGCGATGCCGAGGCAGAGAGGGAGGGCGATGAGGAAGACGAGGAAGCCCGAGAGCACGTCGCGACCGAGCGCGCGGGTCTCGGCGGGAACCGAGGAGGTCATGGAGGTCTCCGAGGACGCGGTCGAGCGACACGCGTGTCGTGAAGGGTTTGGGGCGGGGAGGCGTGGGCGCTCGGTCGCTGAGGCGACGGCGTTTCGCGTGGGGCCGATCGCGATGAGCTCGCGGTGCACGAGCGGTTCGCGATCACGTTCGCGAGCGGGTCGCGATCTCGTTCGCGTTCGCGTTCGCGTTCACGTTCACGTTCACGTTCACGTTCACGTTCACGTTCGCGAGCGGTCGCTCACGGGTGAACGTTCGTGTCGTTCGCGATCGCTCAGGTGTGGGGCGGACCGCGGAGCGCGCGGAGGCCGATGCTCGCGTGGCGCGGGGTCGTCACCTTCGACTCGCGCGGCGCCAAGGGCTCCGCGAGGGGCGACGCCTCGCGCGCGATCGCGAGGACGGTGAGCACGCGTGCGAGGCGCTCGAAGTCGTCTGCGCCCTCGGCCGCTTCGACGAGCGAGAGCGTCTCGTGCGAGCTCGCGGCATCCGGCCTCGTGACCCGCGCGTGGACGCCCTCGTGGAGGACCGCGTGGTCCTCGGCGTCGACGTGGCAGCTCGCGGAGGAGGCTTCGTCGCGCGGCGCGCTCGTGTCGTCGACGCCGCTCGCGCCGCCCGGAGAGGCGACGGCGAGACCCGCGAAGAGCGTGGCGACGAGCGCGAGGGCCATGAGAAAACCCACGCCAAGGATGGCTCGCGCCGCGACGCGGTCAAGCGACTCTCTCGTACGTCCCCTCGCGAGGTCGTCGTCGAGGGGCGTCGGCGAGGTCGTCGCGGGGTCGTCGTCGAGGTCGTGCGCGGCGTGCCCTGCGCGCCCCGCCGCGAGCGGTGGGCCGTTCAGCGGATGCCGTGCTTGCGCATCCGGTAGAGCAGCTTCTGACGGCCGATCCGCAGGTAGCGCGCGGCGCGCGACACGTTGCCCTCGTGCTTCTCCAGCGCCGCGACCAACGCCGCGCGCTCGAGCGCGTCGAGTGAGAACGACGACGACGGAAGACGCACTCGCACGCCGCTCTCCCCGTCGCTCTCGACCTCCACCGTCGCTTCGACGCCCGGGAGACCGAGGTGCTCGGCGTCGATCACGTCGTCGCTGCGCAGCAGCACCGCGCGCTCGACCACGTTCTTCAGCTCACGCACGTTGCCGGGAAACGCGTACGCGCGGATCGCGTTCTCCGCGCTCGTGGTGAACGCGCGCGGCGCGAAGCCGTAGCTGGTGCAGGCGTCGACGAGGAAGGATCGCGCGAGCACCACCTTGTCCTCACCGCGCGTGCGCAGCGGCGGCAGCGTGATGCGCACCACGTCGAGGCGGTGCAGCAAGTCCGCGCGAAAGCTCCCCTCGCGCACGCGCGCGTCGAGGTCCTCGTGGGTCGCGGAGAAGATCTGCACGTCGATCGCGCGCCCCTCGCGCTCGCCGAGCCGACGCACGCGCTTGTCCTCGAGGACCTTGAGCAGCGTGCCTTGGAGCGAGAGCGGCATCGCGCCGATCTCGTCGAGGAAGAGCGTACCGCGGTGGGCGGTCTCGAAGAGGCCGGCGCGTTCGCCGAGCGAGCCCGTGAACGTGCCCTTGGCGTGGCCGAAGAGCTCGGCTTCGATGAGCGTCGCGGGGATGGCGGCGCAGTTCACGTCGACGAAGGGGTGACGCCTTCGCGCGCCTGCGTAGTGCAGCGCCTTGGCGACGAGGCCTTTGCCCGATCCCGTCTCGCCGGTGAAGAGCACGGTCGGGGCCCCTCCCGCGCTCTCCGCCAGGCGACGAAGCGAATCGCGCACCCGCGTGATGCCGGGAGACTCGCCGAGCAGGCCCGAGAGAGCCGCGCGCGCCTCGTCCTTCTGCTGAAGGTAGCGAAGGTGCGCGTCGTGGCGTCGGGCACCGAGCGCGATGCCGATCGCGGCGAGGATCTCTTCTCCCGGCACGTCGGGCGCGAAGTGCTCCGTGGCGCCGAGCTCGCGGGCGTCGACGGGGCCACGCAAGCTCGCGTCGGTGCCGATCACGAAGATGGGCAGGCCGACGTTCTGGCGCGCGGTGTGGAGCCACACCGAGGCGGGGAGCACGTCGGGTAGCCCGAGCACCACGAGGTCGGCGTCGCTCTCGAGCTCGGCGGGTCGCGCGATCGAGCGGACCTCGTGGCCGCGCGCGGTCAGGAGCTCGCGGAGCTCCGAGCGCACCACGCCCGCGGCGAGAATCGTGAAAGAGCGGCTCACCCGTTCGCGCTCCCATGCAGCGCGCGCACGTTCACGCGGCTCGATCGCCTCGTCGACGGAACGAAGAGACGAGGAGTCGAAGCGGTGCGCGATCTCGGGTGTCCGAAATGCGCCGCTGTCTCGGATGCGTCAGCGCCCATGCCCGCCTTCGACTACCCAAGAAACACCGCGTACCGCAAGAGCGAAGCAGGAAATTCACCCGAATGGGTGAGGTGATCCGTCTGAAATGAGACACCCCCGTTCGGGTGACGCAGGTCGTGCCATCGGATCTCGTGCGGCGTCGAGCGCCCAAAAGTCCGCGAAACCCCGAGAAAGTCCGCAAGAGCGGAGGATTCCACGATGGCTGTCGTGCGGCGGCTCACGCGTGGCACGTCCGGTGCTCTGGAGCGACGGCGGAGGTGCGCATGACGTCACGACGCAGCAGGCGGGGAACGAGCTGGGCGATCCTAGGGGTGCTCATCGGATGTGCGACCTCCGACCCTGGCGCGGACGGCGTGGATGCCGACGCAAACGAAGCCGGCGAGGTCGGTGAGGCCGAGCAGGCGCTCGGGCGACCGCGTCCGGTCGACATCGTCACCGACCAACCGACCACGCCGAACACTCCGGTGGGTCTCGCGATCGAGGTCGAGAACGGTGTCGGAGCGCCACTGCGTGTGCGCGCGGGGCAGCGCTTCTGGCTCGATCAGATCGATCTTCGCGCCGTGAACGCCACGAGCGTCGACCAGGGCATCGACAGCCTCGACGAGACGGGCGACTTCGCGCACCTCGACTGGCGCAACACGGAGCTCGAGGAGTTCGACTTCATCGGGCTCCCGAACCCGGACGGAACGTTCACGCGACGTGCGTACTACCGCAGCGCGAAGTGGATGGAGCGACCGAACGTGTTCGCGCTCTGGCAGGTCGACCACCGCGGTCGTCTGTCGGGGCTTCCCATCGTCGTGAACGCAGGGCAGGAGCAGCGTCGAACGCGCGCGGACGACTTCTTCGTGCGTCGACTTCGCGCCATTCAGTGGACGAACGACTGTGCTTCGAAGGAGGATTGTTCGACCGCCACGAACTTCCAGGAAGAAGCGCTCGTCGAGGTGCGAAACTCCCTTCGTCCGAGCAACACCTTCCGGATGCAGTCGTCCACGCGGTCGTTCGCGCTCTGGTGGAACCAGAACCCGACCGCCGTGTACTCGATCCCGGTCGAGCAGATCGCGGAGCCCGAGTACGACTACGGCTTCCGGATGGACGTCACGCCGGTGACGCCTGCCGCGCCGGACGGGACGTACGCGCCCGGAACGGATGTGACGTTCCAGATCGCTTTGCGCGACGGGAGCGGCAACCGGCTGCACCCCGAGGGATCGCTCCCGACCTACAACGAGGCCCTCGCAGGCGACCCGGCCGGCATCAGCTACTACCGCGCGTTCGGGTTCATCGATCCGTCGGCGACCTACTACCGCCGAAAGCACCGCGAGCGGATGCTCATGGGTCAAATCATCGGGCCCGCGCAGGACATCCAGCCGATCTTCAGCATCGCGTCGCTCGAGAGCTTCCTCTTCTCCGAGACGCAGCTCGTCGGTCAGCCGGCGGTCGACGGCGTCTACTCGGAGGTGCAGCTCTTCCCGTCCGCGCCGATCATCTTCCTCGGCGCGTTCACGCCGGGGAACCCGCAGTGGAACGATCCGGTGGACGACACGATGACATTCCACATCCCGGAGGACGCGACCCCGGGCACCTACCTCGTGACGCTCAAGGGGCGGCGCGTGTACCTCGGGCAGGACATCCCGCGCTCGGTCACGATCGAGGTCCAGGTCGGGACGCCCGTGCGCACCGAGGCTGCGCTCGGCACCGGTCCGTGCACGAGCTGCCACTCGGGCGGCGGCGAGCTCGGCACCGTTCTGCACGCGAACGACAACCGCGCGGCGTGCGCGGGTTGTCACGTGCCGCTCGCGTTCGAGCTCGAAGGGCCGATCCAGGTGCGCACGCACTTCATCCACTCGCGCTCGGATCGCTTCGGAGCGGAGCTCTCGCAGTGCTCGAGCTGCCACCTCGACGAGGCGTCTATCCAACGCACGAGCAAGGCAGCGTGCTTGAGCTGTCACACCGAGTATCCCGCGTGGCACGAGCCGCTCTTCGGATCGGACGACAACATGTACATCGGTGGTGAGGAAGAGTCGTTCAATCAGTGCACCGACTCTTGCCACACGACCCATCCGAACAGTGGTCTCTGAGTCTCGGCTCGTGCGGGTCTCCACGGGGGCGCCGCCTGGTGAGCCCGTGAGAACCCACGTGCCGTTTGGCCCGTCTTCCTCGAACGCACCCGAGCACGTGGGGTGGGTACGGGGAAGAGCGGGCCGCGTCGGTCCGGTGCGAGGAGCGCGACATCCCAGAGGTACGTCAGGATTCGGACGTACAGGGAAACGATGAAAATCGGCGCGTCTCACCCATTCGGGTGACGCGCCGCACGTGCATTGTCTGATAGGACCGACTCGGAATCTCACGGGCGTGGAGATCGAGCGTTGGGCGAAGTGGACCGTGCGCGGAGCGGACCGCGACCGGAGCGGGCCCGAACGCGCTCGTCCCACCGAGGAGTGGAGCAGAGCATGAGCAAAGTTGGTTTGGAGACGGTGAGGACGGAGAACGGCGACGCGGTCGCGATGGCGGAGCAGCTGGTCGCGGGTCTCGCGGGTGCTCAGCCGAAGCTCGCGGTCCTGGTCGCCGACCCGCACGTCGATCACGGCGCGCTCAATCGCGCGGTGCGCGAGCGTCTGCCGGGCACGCGGCTCATCGGATGGAGCAGCGGCGGCGAGATCGATCGCGAAGGCATCCACCACGGCACGGCGATCCTCGGCGCGTTCTCGGGCGACTTCGAGGTCGGGCTCGGCGCGGGCACCAACCTCGGGATGAACGCGCTCGGCGCGGGCGGCGATGCGATCGATCGCGCGGCGGCGGAGCTCGGTGTGAAGCGTGGCGACATCGACACGCGCACGACCGTCGGGATGGTCGTGGACGACGGCTACAAGTGGAAGAAGGAAGAGCTGCTCCTCGGCGTGATGGAGAAGAACCAAGGGCTCGTCACGGTCGGTGGCGGCGCGGGCAGCACCGAGCAGGACCCCGCCAAGCAGCGCGCGACGTTGCACCTCGACGGCGAGGTCTTCGACGACGGCGTGCTGGTCGCGCTCTTCAAGACCAACGCGCCGTGGGGGGCCCTGCGCGCTCATCCGTATCGGCCGACCGGCCGCTCGATCACGATCACCAAGGTCGACGACGAGACGGGCACCCGCGCGCTCGAGATCGACGGCAAGCCCGCCGCGCCCTACTACGCGGAGCTGCTCGGCGTCGGCGTGGACGAGCTGGAGTTCGGGCTCCCGAAGGGCTTCGCGAAGACCTCGCTCGCGCTGCGGGTCGGCCGCGAGTACTTCATGCGCTCTCCGTGGAAGCCGCTGCCCGACGGCTCGATCCTCTGCGCGAACGTCCTGGAGGAGGACACCACGCTCGAGCTCATGGAGCTCGGCGACATGGCGCAGATGACGAAGGACTTCTTCACCAAGGAGCTCCCGGAGCAGGTGCAGAATCCGCAAGCCGCGCTGATGTTCCACTGTTCGGGTCGCTACTGGCTCGCGCAGGGCTCGAACACCGTGCCGCAGCTCTCGGACTCGTTCCGCGCCGCGCCGCGCTGCATCGGCGCGAACTGCTTCTTCGAGATCTACAGCGGCTTCCACATCAACACGACGCTCACCGTCCTCGCCTTCGGATCGGACGACTGACATGAGCGACGAGAAGCTTTCGTACGAAGAGCTGCTCGCGGAGAACGAGCGGCTGAAGAGAGAGCTCGCGGAGCGCAACCGCGTCGCGCGGCGCGCCGTGGCGAGCTTCCAGCAGCGCGCGCTGCACATGGAGATCATCCGTCAGCAGAACGACGACCTCGATCGGCTGGCGCGGCAGCTCGCGGACGCGCGCAAACAAGCGGAGGAGCGCGCGATGGAGGTCGAGGAGGCCGCGCGGCTCAAGAGCGAGTTCCTCGCGAACTTCTCCCACGAGATCCGCACGCCGCTGAACGGGATCATCGGCTACTGCGATCTGCTCGCGCGCGAAGAGGGCGAGCGGCTCACGCTGCACGGCCGACGCGATCTGGCGACCGTGAAGAAGAACGCCAAGACGCTGCTCGCGCTCATCAACGACATCCTCGATCTCTCGAAGATCGAGGCTGGTCACGTCGAGGCGGTGAAGGAGAACGTCGACGTCGACGAGCTCGTCACGGACGCGGCGGCGACGGTGCGTGAGCTCCTGCAGAGCAAGGACATCGTGCTCACCGCGCGCGTGTCTCCGGAGGCGCGGCAGGCCTTCACGGACGGCCTGAAGCTCCGGCAGATCTGTCTGAACCTCCTGTCGAACGCGGCGAAGTTCACGGAGATGGGCGAGATCCTGATCGACGCGTCCGCGAAGGGCAGCTCGCTCGTGCTGCGCATCGAGGACACCGGCATCGGGATTCCGTCCGATCAGCTCCCGCACATCTTCGAGAAGTTCCGGCAGGTCGACGGCTCGCGCACGCGCAAGGTCGGCGGCACCGGTCTCGGCCTCGCGATCGTGCACGAGCTCGTGCGCATCCTCGACGGAACCATCGACGTGAAGAGCAGCCCGGGTCGCGGGACGAGCTTCACGGTGGTGCTGCGCGGCTGCCTCGAGAGCGACGGAACGAGCGACGCCGCCGCGCCCGAGCGCCCCGCGGAGCCGGCGGTCGACTTCGCGGAGGCGACGGTGCTCCTCGTCGACGACGATCCGCTCCTGCAGCAGCTCGTCGGTGGGCACTTGGCGAGCGCGGGCCTCCGCGTGCTCGTCGCGTCGGACGGCGTCGAAGGTCTCGCGCTCGCGCGGGAGCATCGACCGACGGTGATCTTCCTCGACATCCACCTGCCGCAGCTCAGCGGCTGGTCGGTGCTGGGCAAGCTCAAGAGCGATCCGCGCACCGCGTCCATCCCGGTCGTGATCCTCTCCGTCGAAGAGCAGCGCGCGCGCGGCTTCGCGCTCGGCGCGTTCGAGTATCTGGTCAAACCGGTCGAACAAGATCGTCTGATCTCGGCGGTGAAGAAGGCGGTCGCTCCGGGCGCGCGCGACGTGCTCGTGGTCGACGACGATCCCGAGCAGCGCGAGCTCGTGGTCCGCTCGCTGCGCACGGCGGGCTTCTCGACCTCGGAGGCCAAGGACGGCAACGACGCGATGCTGCGCGTCCGCGTCTCGCCGCCCTCGCTGATGATCCTCGACATCATGATGCCGGGGCTCGACGGCTTCGAGGTCCTGCGACGGTGCCGCGAGGAGGGCATGTCCTTCCCCGTCATCGTGCTCACCGCCAAGGAGCTCTCGACGTCCGAAGAGAAGCTGCTGCAGCAGGGCTTCGCGCAGGTGATTCAGAAGGGCGGCGCCGCGATCGATCGCGTGATCGACCAAGCGAAGCAGCACGTGATGTCGCGACGCGCGATCGTCACCGGCAGGCCACGGGTGCTCTACGTCGAGGACGTCGAGCAGAACCGCGACCTCGTGCGTCGCTACCTCTACCCGGAGTTCGAGGTCCTCGAAGCGGAGGACGGCGAGGTGGGGGTGGAGCGTGCGTCGCAGCAGGTGCCGGACGCCGTGCTGATGGATCTCTCGCTGCCGCGCCTCGACGGCTGGGCCGCGACCGCGCGCATCAAGGCCGACCCGCGCTGCGGGCACGTGCCGGTCATCGCGCTCACCGCGCACGCGAGCCAAGAGGATCGCGATCGCGCGATGCAGGCAGGTTGCGTCGCGTACCTCACCAAGCCCGTCGATCGCGAAGAGCTCGTCGCGACGCTGCGGAAGTTCATCCCGCGGAGGGGTCATGCCTGAACGATTGAGCGTGCTCGTGGTCGACGACGACACCGAGCAGCTCGACATGGTGCGGCGTTTCCTCCGGCTCGAGGGCTTCGAGGTCGAGATCTGTTCGAGCCCCATCGGCGTCTCGAACCTCGTGCGTCGGATGAGGCCCAGCGTGGTCTTGCTCGACGTGAACATCCCCGCGCTCTCCGGCACGAACCTCCTGCAGCTCCTGAAGAAGCAGGTCGACGGGGATGGAACCCGCTTCGTGCTCTTCTCCAGCGAAGACACCGACAAGCTGCGCCGACTCGCGGGGGAGTTCGGCGCGGACGACTACATCCAGAAGGGAGTCGACGGCAGCGCGCTCGCGCGTCGGCTTCGTGAGGTCTGCGCGCGTTGAGCGTCGTCGAGCCCGCGCTCACCTCGGGCGCGAGGCCGACGTCGTTCGTCGCGAGCGTCGCGTATGTCGTGGACGCGAATCGTCGCGGGGTCGCGCGGTCGGCGTGACGCGGAGGGCGCCGGACGTGGTGACGCGGAAGGCGGGGCGACGTGGAGGGTGGCGCCCTCCGAGAAGGAGGCAGCGTGGACCCGAAACGAGGAGAACCGAAGGCTGGCGAAGGAGGACCGCCGCGCGCGGAGGATCAATCCTCCGGGACCTACTCGCGCGCCGAGCCGTGGCGCGAGCTGGCGGCGAAGCTCGCGTCGTCGCACCTGCACCCGGAGCTCGAGGGGCAGCGCGTCGGCGACGGCACCACCGACTACGAGATCTACGTGCGCACGAAGGAGCTGCTCGCGCTCCAGCCCGCGCCGGAAGAGCTCGTGCACCTCGACGAGCTCGTCTTCCAGGTCACGCACCAGTCGCAGGAGCTCTGGATGAAGGTCGCCGCGCACGAAGGTGTGCGGCTCGTGCGC
>JALOQC010000064.1 GCA_025453555.1 Myxococcota bacterium
GGGACGCTGCTGTCGCCGTGCAGGCCGAGGTCGAGCGAGTCGCTCGTGATCGTCTCGAGCGCGCGGTAGGCGACGCGCGCGATCGCGCCGTCGCGCTCGGTGGTCTCGATCGCGCGACCGAAGGCGTCGTGCCGCGTGCTCGCGAAGTTGGCGGCGGGGAGCGCGACGAACTATCGATTCGCCTCCGGCTGGCTCAATTCCAGCAAACAGTCCTTGAAATCGACGCAACTCATCGATCCTTTCGAAGTCACCAACGAGTGGTTCGAGCTCTTGCTCCCGTCGCTGCAGCTGGTGCTCACGGACCGGGTTCCCCCTGCCGATCGACCACGAGCGCAGTTCGTGCTCGAACGCCTCCACCTCGATCACGACGAGCGAATCGTTCGACAACGACGAGAGTGGCTTCGCATGTACGAAGAGGCGAGCTGACCGTCGAAGGGCTCGCGAAGAAGGCGCCGCTCGTCGCGGCGGCGGTTCGGAAGCGGGACGGGGCCTGAGCGAGGCCGCGCGGGCTCCGCCCGAGAAAGTGAGAGCGCGACGAGAGTTGACCGGGCTCGAGGTACGGTACCCCTCGATGAACGACGAGACGATTCGCGAACGAATCCTCCACGCCGTCGAGACGCGACTCCGTGAGACCGGGGGCATCCTCACGCGTCACGAGCTCACGCACTTCCGCGTGGGCTCCGAGGAGTATCGGCTGGTCGACCAGTCGCGCGGCATCTGGAACCCCAAGTGGCTGGACGCAACGCTCTCGATCCTCACGTCCCGGCCGTCGCGGGTGACCGACTCGAGGTAACCGCGCTCGTCGTAGCCGAACTGGACGGTGAGCTGGAGCGGGTCGCCTTCGAGGGCAGTGATGGAGAGCAGGCGGACACCGCCGGGGAAGCGGCCGTACTGGAAGCGCAGCGTGCGGCCGGTGGTGTCGGTGACGAGCGATACGCGCTGCTCCGCGTCGTACGCGAAGGTCATCGTGTTGCCGTTGCGATCCACGATGCGTCGGACGGGCTCGGGGACCGGCGAGCCGGGAGGCGCGCTCGGGTCTCCGTCGGTCACGTCGCGGCCGGGGGCCTGTAGGCCGAGACGGAAGAAGAGCGGATCGGTGACGGAGATGCGCGAGCGTTCGGCGCGCACGGAGAGGCTCGGCTCGGCGAAGCTCGGTTGATCGGATCGTCGCTCCCGTCGAGCCCGAGCATGGTGCTCATCTCGCGCAGCGACTCTTCGAGCGAGCCGAGATCCTCACGCAGCGTCTCGTCCGGTGTGAGCCCCTCCGGCAACACCACCTGCACGTTCGCGCGCGCCGCTTCGTCGGCGACCGCCGGATCGACCGTCGGATCGATCGTCGGATCGACCTCGTTCGCGCAACCGAACGCACCGAGACACAGCGACGTGAGCATGAGCGCGAAGCGCCAGCCACGTCCGACCGTTCCTTGACTCAATCTCATCTTCGTCTCCCCGCTGCCGACGTTGGCAGTCGTGGAGGCTTTCGAGCGCGCCCCCGAAGTCCTGACACATCGCTGCGGACGATTTTCGACTCGGTCACCGACTCGGGCCCACGCGGTGATGGGACTCACGCGGTGATGGGACTCGTCGGCGTGAGACGGATCTCGATCCTCACGAGCAACGCTCATCGCGCGGTCAGGTTCACGTACTCCACCGTTCCCTCCCCGCCCGCGACGCCGTCACCGACGGAGACGATCCACCGCCCGTTCACTCCCGTCCACGGCACGCGGACGGTGCCGCACCACGCGAAGTCGGGCACGCCCGCGCCGCTGCGATCGTGGAGCGAGAGCTGCGCGCCGTTCGGAGCGCGCACGCGCACCTTGAGCTGGCCGCGGTCCGGGTGACGGAGGCGCAGGTCGAGCGCGAGCTGGGTGGAGCTCGACCCGCCCGCGACCACGATCGGGAGCAGCACGCCCGCGGTGGATCCATCCGGGATGCGCTCGCCGAAGACACATGCGCCTTCGCTCGCGATCCCGACGCTCTGCGCGAGCGGGCACTGTCCGATCAGGGTCTGCCGACCGGTGGTGCACACCGGCTCGTCGTCGCGACACGAGGGTGGGGAAGGCGTCTCCGGCTCGGGGCGGGCTCGGGCTCGAGCGAGCGGGCTTGGCGATCAATCGACGAACGACGAGCCGGGCGCGCGCTGGATCGCGACCCGCACCGTGGTGTCCGGACGCACGAGCGCCACCGTGGTCGCCGCGATCGACGCCACGAGCGCGAGCGCCGCGATCCGTCGGGCCAGCGTCGGGATCGACACCACGCCCGCCACCGGCTCCGCGAGCTCACCGTCGCGGAAGGGACCCTCGCCCGCACGCGCGACCCGCACCACCACCAGCTCCGCGCGCTCGAAGCGCTCCGCGAGCGATCCCTTCGCGACCACGAGCCGATGCTCCGCGTCGTCACCGCGCGCCATCCGCTGCAGCGCGCGTCCGAGCCGCGCGTATCGGATCGCCACCGCGACCGCGAACGCCGACGCCACGACGACCGCGACCACACCCACCACCGCAGGACCACCTTGGTAGAGCGCGAGCGGCGCGTGCGCTTCGAGCGCGAACGTGAGCGCCGCGACCACGAGCCCCCAGCCCGCCGCGAAGCCGTCCAGTCCGAGCCGCGCGTCGAGATCTTCGCGCCCGCGGTAGTGCCGCTCGAGCCCGAGCAGCGGCCACATCGCGAACCCGAACGCGAGCCCGACGCTCAAGCTCACGGGGAACCCGATCATCGTCGCCAGGATCATCGCCCCGAACATCGCCGCGACCTCGCCTTGCTCGAACGCCGAGAAGAGCCCGGCCATCAGCGACGCGTTCACCAGGCCGAGCAGCGGCCCGATCAACACCACGATCGCGGTGCTCGACGCGCGCATGGCCCAGCGCACGAAGAGCCGAGCGAAGAACGCGGTCGTCACGATCGGGAGCAGCGCGGGCGAGACGACGCGGTGGTATCCGTCGAGCCCGTAGAGATCGATCACCATCGCCGCGACCGGCACGCTCGCGAGCGCGGCTCCGATCGTCGCCACCCACGTCACCCGCTCGCGCCGCGCGTCGTCCGTCGATCGCTCCGTCCACATGCCGCATCGACGTACGAGCCCATGGCTCGCATTCCAGCGCAGACCTCGTCGAAGCCGACCCCGGTCCCGCCGCCGCCGCCGCCGTCGCCGTTCACGTCGCCGTCGCCACGACCACCTCGACGATCACGACCACGGCGATCCGATGCGCCGCTCACTCCATCAACACCCGCATCAACGAGTGCGCGGAGTCGTCGCTGTTCATCTCCCAGATCATGAACCCCGCGAGCCCACGCGAGCGGCCGAAATCGCGTTTGATCGCGAGCGAGCGCGGGTCGTCGTACGAGACGAAGACGCCCCCCGCCGCGTCGTGCAGGTACGGCGCCTGCGCCACCTCGTCGAAGCCCTGCGTGAAGCGCGCGTCGGTCAGGTAGCGCGCCGCGATGTCCTTCCACTCGAGCACGCCGCCCTCCCACGAGCCGGGCCCGGCGCCCGTCGCCGCACCCCGCAGCCCCGCCGTCGCGCCCGCCCACGAGCGCCCGTAGAAGGGCACGCCGAGCACGAGCTTGCTCGCCGGCACACCACCTTCGAGGTAGCCGTCGATCGCATCCGTCACCGCGAAGCCCGCGGGCTCGCCCGGCACCGTGACCATCGGCGCGTTGTGTCCCGTGGTGCGCGCCCACGCGCCGTGGAAGTCGTAGGTCATCACGTTGATCCAATCGAGCGCGGCGGCCATCGCCGGCAGATCGAGGTTGCCGATCGGCTCCGGCCCCGCCCCCACCGCGATCGTGAGCAAGTACGGCTCCGCTCGACCGTCGCGCGCCGCTCGCGCTTCCAGCTCGCGCCGCAGGGTCTGCAGCAGGAGCACGTAGTTCGCCTTGTCCTCCGGGCGACGGATGTTGGTCTCGAGCCCGCCGCTCACCGGGAACTCCCAATCCACGTCGAGCCCGTCGAAGCCGTAGCGCGCCGCGAGCTCCACACACGAACGCGCGAAGCGATCGCGGCTCGCGTCCGTGAGCGCGACGTCCGAGAAGTCGCGGCTCCACGTCCACCCGCCGATGCTGAGCAGCGTGCGCAGGTTCGGGTGCATCTCCTTGGCGCGGCGGAGCTGACCGAAGCTCCCGCGCAGCGCGCCTTCGTCCCAGGTGTCGCCGGGGTACGCGCGATCGATGTCCGCATACGAATCACCGAGCACACACTCGCCGCCCGCGATGTTCACGAACGCGTAGTTCACGTGCGTGAGCATCTCCAGCGGCATGTCCATCACGTGGAAGTTGCGGTCGTAGACGCTCCAGCTCGAGAAGTACCCGACGCGGAGCTCGTCTTCGCGCCGCGGCGGTGGCGTCGTCGTCCCTCCGTCGTTGCCGGGCGCGATCGTGCCGCCGTCCTCGTCGCGCGGAGGCGTCGCCGCGTCGTCGTCGAACGGGCTCGGCGTGTCGTCCTCCACGCCCGCGTCGCGCCGCGGTCGTGTCCCTCCGTCTCCGTCCGCCAACCCCATCGTCGCCGGCTCGCACCCGAGCCCGAAGAGGAGAAGGCACCCGATCCCGACCGTCGTCGTCGTCGTCGCACGCATGAGCCGAGAGAGCGGGCGCGCGGAGAGTTCGGGTCAACGCAAAGAGCGTCGGGCCGGATCGGGGCTCGGGCGACGCCGACCGTGACTCGGAGCGCCCGACGCGCAGTCCGCGACCGGGCGGAGCTGGTAGGGTTCGGTCGTGCAGAGCTCGCTTCGCTCGAACGACGGAGCCGCGTCGCTTCGCTTGGTGGCTCGGCTCGCGCGGACGCTCGGACCGTGGGCGAGCGGGCGCGTCCCCGACGTCGCGCGGCGCTCGGTCACGATCCCCACGCGCCGCGATCGACCGGCCTTCGAAGCGTGGCTCTACACGCCGCGCGCTCGCCCACTCGGCGCGCTCCTCGTCGCCCCCGGCCTGCACTGGCTGGGACCCGCCGACCCGCGCCTCGACGGCTTCTGTCGCTCGCTCGCGGATGCCGGCCTCGTCGTGCTCTGCCCCTTCTTGCCCGACTTCGGTCAGATGCGCGTGCGCAGCTCGCTCGGCGGCGATCTGCTGCGCGCGTTCGACTTCTTCGTCGCCTCCGGAGAAGCGCCGCATGATCGGCCGGGCGTGTTCTCCATCTCCTTCGGCTCGCTGCCCGCGCTCTTCGTGGCCTCGCGCCGACCGATCGGAGGCCTCGTCTGCTTCGGCGGCTTCGCCGATTTCGACGACACGCTCCGCTTCTGCGTCAGCGGCCGCACGCGCCACGCCACGAGCGACGCGCCGCGTCCCCACGATCCCCTCAACGCCTGCGTGGTCCTCCTGAACTTGCTCGAGCACCTCGACGCGACGAGCCCGCACGAGGTCGAGCTCGCATGGCGCGCGTACGTCCGCCGCACCTGGGGACGCGCGCACCTCAAGCACCACGGCGCGTTCGTCCCGATCGCACACTCGCTTGCGCGTGAGCTCCCGAGCGCGCGCGATCGCGAGCTCTTCCTCGTCGGCGTGCGGGCCGAGCCCGGCGCGGAGGAGCTGCTCGAGCTCGGCCTCCGGCGTCGTGGCGGCACCGCCGATCTCGACCCGATGCCCTTCGCGCGCCACGTCGAGGTGTCGGCGACCGCGGTGCACGGCCGCGAGGACGACGTGATCCCGGTCGAGCACGCAGAGCTCCTCGCGCGCGCCTTCCCGAACGGTCGCGCCTTCGTGACCGGCGCCTACGCCCACACGGGGAGCGCGTCGCTGCGCGAGCTCGTACCGCGCGCCGCCGCGGAGGGCCGGGCGATGTGGGGCATCCTGTCCACCATTGCGCAGTCAGCGAGTCCTTGAGCCGAGGAATCGTTCGAGGCGACGCGTGCGCTGTGGCGCAGTTTGTCGGCCATTACCGACGCCGCTGACTCAGCGCTGTCGATGTGCGAGGCAGGATCAGCGAGCCCTCACCTTCGGGGCTGGCCCTCTGCGGCCAGGGGGCGTTGTCTGTGAGCTTTCTGGACGTCGCTGCTCTTCGGCGGGAGCGAACCGAGCGGAGCGCACGTGCCAGACGGGCGCGGGGATGCGGGGATCGGGGATACTTCCCCGCCTCCTGAGCGAAGCGCGTAGCGAACGAGAACGCCGGGCAATTCCGGGCAAGAGTTGCAAGGATCTCTGGTCCACCATGGCACGCGGCGTCATATCCCCATTCGGGGACTACGAGTGAAGCGCGCTCCCCGGTCCGGACCTCGATCGGAGCATGGAAGCTCAACGATCTCCGTCGTTTCCGTGCCCGCGGAAAAAAACCATGGCGGGTCGGGAACGGCGTCCCCACGTTCTCGGTTGTTCGTCCAGGCTCGCTCTCACCCCACGGTGCGAGCTTTGCACAGTGACCCCAACGTGTGCCGAGCCACTCGGAAACCGAGCCTCGCGCGAACGTCTCAGCTCGTCTCTGCCCTCTGACGCGACGCCCTCTCCCGATGAATCCCACCCGCGCCCACCGAGACTCGGCCCCGTCGTTCCCACCTTCGCGCGGGCGCTCGGTGCAACGTCTCGGCTCGTCGCGCGTCGTAGAGGTTTCCCCGGGCTTTCGCTCGACGAGCGCTCGACCCATGAACTTTCGCGCGGTGTGCACCCACGAAGCCCTCGAGCTTCGGGGTCGCACCCGTCGCTTCCCGTCCTCTCGGATGCTGACTCAATGAAGGAAAGGCGGACCACCTTGACCGACGCGCGACACATCGAAGAACTGATCGCCCGGGGCCGAGAGCACGGAGCGCTGACCTACGGCGAGGTCAGCAACGCGTTGGCGGCCGAGAGGGCCACGGACGCCACCACCATCCAGCGAGTCCTTCGCCGCCTCGACGCGTCGGGCATCGCGCTCGTCGACGACGACGGCGAAGCGCTCCCGCGCAAGGTCCTGAAGGAGAAGGCGGGCGCCAACGAGACGATCCAGTCGTACCTGGATTGGATCGGCACCGTGAGCCTCCTGACCCGCGAGGGTGAGGTCGAGCTCGCGCGTCAGATCGAGGTCGGTCGCAACCTGATCTGGGAGTGTTTCGTCGCGTCGCGCATCAAGGCCCCGACCCTCGACGAGGTCCGTCGTCAGGTGAAGGCCGCCGAGATTCGCCCCCAAGACGCGGTCATCACCGAAGAGTTCCTCGCGGTGCGCGAAGCCCTTCGGGCGTGGAATGCGCGCCTGGATTCCCGAAAGAAGGCCGACCGCGACGCGGTGGAGAAGGCGTCGGGCGCGAAGGCCAAGACCCTCAAGGACACCCTCGAGACCATCGAGGCCGCCGACCGTGAGGTCGAGCGCGCGAAGGCCGAGATGGTCGAGGCGAACCTTCGTCTGGTCGTCGCGACCGCGAAGAAGTACCTCAAGCGAGGGCTCCCGCTCCTGGATCTGATTCAGGAAGGGAACATGGGTTTGATGCGCGCCATCGACAAATTCGACTACCGGCGCGGCTACAAGCTCTCGACCTACGCGTCGTGGTGGATCCGGCAGTCGATGGCCCGCGCCGCCACGGATCAGGGCCGCACGATCCGCGTGCCCGTGCACGCCCACGAGCTGCTCACGAAGCTGCTCAGCACCAGCCGCCGCCTGACCGGACAGCTCGGCCGCGAGCCGAACCCGAACGAGATCGCCGAGGCGATGCACGTGCCGGTCGAGAAGGTCCGCAGCCTGCTCGCCATCGCGCGCGACACCGTCTCGTTGGAGACGCCGGTCGGCAACGACGGCTCGAGCGAGCTCGGCGATCTGATCGCGGACGAGTCGGTGGCCTCCCCGATGGACAGCCTCGTCGACGACGACCTCGCGAGCACCGTGATGAGCGCGCTCGAGACGCTCAGCGAACGCGAGCAGCAGATCCTCCGCATGCGCTTCGGCCTCGGCGACGAAGAGGCCCGCACGCTGGCCGAGATCGGCCGCGAGTTCGGGCTCAGCCGCGAGCGCATCCGACAGCTCCAGGCGCTCGCCCTCCGCAAGCTGCGGCAGGCGACGCAGAGCGATTCGCTCCGGGCCTTCGTGGCCTGACGAGCCGCTCGCCGACGCCGCGCAGTTCTTCGCGTGCCGCGTCGGCGAGCAACCACCACCTTCGGGCGGGGATCGGGCCGTGCTCGTTCCCCGCTCGTCGTTTCCGTCGCGCCGCTCACTCCTCGCGCGTGCGACGGTAGAAACGCACCTTCGTTCCCCCCGCGTCGGTGAGCAGCGCGCTGCGGAGCGGCATGTGGGCGCGCCGCACGAGCTCCGCGTCCGCCGCCACGACCCCGACCTCCCAGCGCGGCGGCAGCGCCTCGATCACCGCGCCGAGCCGATCGTAGAGCGGCCGCAGATCGCGATCGCGCGCGACGCGCACGCCCCACGGTGGGTTCGTCACGAGCGCACCTTCGTCGGTGTCGATCCCGAACGGCTCCGACAGCGCAGCCACTCCGTGCTCGAGCTCTACGCCCGCGCGCTCCGCGTTCGCGCGTGCCGCGATCACCGCGCCCTCGTCGCGATCGCGCGCGAGGATCCGTGGGCTCGGGTCGGCCGACCGACGACCGGCGTGGGCGCCGACGCCCGCGCGCTCGTCCGCTTCGTCACGCAGACGTGCGAGCAACGCCGCGTCGTGGGTCGGCGCGTCCTCGAACGCGAAGCGACGCGCTCGCCCGGGCGCGATCCCGCGCGCGAGCATCGCCGCTTCGATCGCGATCGTGCCCGAGCCGGCCATCGGATCGACCAGCGGGCTCCGGCGATCCCAGCCGCTCGTGATCACCAGCGCGCGCGCGAGGTCCTCACGGAGCGGTGCCTTCGCGGTCGCGAGCCGGTAACCCCGTCGGTGCAGCGGCGCCCCCGACGTGTCGAGGGAGAGCGTGACCTCGTCGCGCTCGAAACGCGCGTGCACGAGCGCGACCTCTTCTTCGCCGTCGGCTGCGATCACCGGCCCACCGAGCCGCGCCGCGATCGCCTCCGCCACGCGCTCGTCGATCGCGCCCGTGTGATGCAAGCGCGAGCGCTGCGCGGTCGAACGAAACCGCACGCGCGCGCCCGCCGTCAGCCAGCGCTCCCACGGGAGCTCCGACGCGCGGCGCACGAGCTCCGAAAAGTGGGCTGCGTGGAACCGACCGAGCCGCAGACGCACCTGCGTGGCGAGCCCGAGCTCCAGGTTCGCGCGGTAGAGCGTGGTGCGATCGCCGTCGAGCTCGATGCCCCCTGCGACCACGCGGGGCTCCAGTCCCGAAGCCGAGAGCCCGAGCGCGCGTGCCTCCTCGGCCAAGAGCGGCTCGAGCCCCGGCGCCGAGCCCACGAAGAGGCTCATGCGCTCCGCCTCGCGTCGCGCACGGGCGAGCGCTCGCCGCTCCGCGCGCGGCAGATCGCGTTTGCGTTTGGGCGCGTCGGGCTCCGCCATCGTGCTCGCTGACTAGAAGCTGATGGCCGATTTCGCAAGCCGCCCTACCGGCGCAGCGAGCGACAGCGATTGTAGGCTCGTGGGAGGGGGCCCCTCGGGGCTTCATGCCCCGTGGGGGAGGGTCTGGCGACAGACCCTCAGGGAAGCTGTCACGCGTCGCCGCGGAGTCGAGCCGCTCAAAGAAACACGTGCGCGCGGCGCTCCGGATCGCGACGGCGCACCACGAGGGCGAGCGCGGCGAGCGCGGCGCCGATCAGCCACGCGACGCGGGGCTCTTCGGGCGTGAGCGGGACGGGGCGCGAGAGATCGGTCGCGAAGGCCAGCGCGAGCGCGCCCGCGCCCGCGACGAGCGCGAGCGTGGCGATGCGGGCGCTCGGAACACGAGGGAGCGCCACGATCGCGATCGCGAGCGGCAACCCGAGCCAGGGCGAGCCCGCGAAGAGGCTCGCGAGCCAGACCGCCCCGACGCCCTGCGCGAGCGCGACGAGCGGGCGCGTCGTGGGGGCGCGCGAAGGCACGTCGTGCGTGCGAAGTGAGCCCAACGCGAGCGCGGCCGCGAGCGCACCGACCAGAGCGAGCGGATGACGAAGCGCGACCGTCGCCGACGCACCTCCGTCGACGTGCACGAAGGTCCCGACGACGAGCGCAGCACCGAGCGCGAAGAGCGCGGCGGGGAGCGCGCGCAGCCGGTGCGTGATCCACGCGTCGACGAGGACCGGAAGCGCGACGAAGGCCGCCACCCACGTGAGGTCGAGGTGGAGGAACGCGACCAGCGCCGCCGCGGCCGAGGCCGTCACGAGTACGGGTACGAGCTCCACGCCGGGCCGTCGCAGCGACGCGAGCGCGCGGCCACCGGGACCGAAGAGCACCACGACCGCCGCGAAGAGCGCGAGGAGGATCGCGACGATCGGATCGCCGTGCGACGTCGGCGCGCGCCCGGACAGCACGACCTCGCGTGTGCCTTCGAGGCCAGGCCGCGCGACGTGGAGCACGATCGACTCCGCGCCGCGCGGCGGACGCAGCTCGTTCGGATCGCGGACGCGGAGCTGACCGATCGCGACGATGCGATCGCCCTCCGCCAAGCCGTGGCTCGCGGCGAGCCCACCCGCGCGCACCTCGCTCAGCACCACGCCACCTTCGATCGGGAGCTCTTCGTCGAGGCTCGCCCCGAGGCGCTCGAGGAACGCCGTGCTCGCCTCGGCGTCGACCGAGGACGCGCCGCCGAGATCGAGCGTGGTCTCCACGCGACCGAGCACCCGGCCACCCTGCGCGGCGTCGAACGCGAGCTCCGCGCGACCGACGAAGGTGCCACGCCCGCCGAGCGCAGCGAGGGTCGTGGCGTCGATCGCGTGCTCGGCGCGATCGGCGGACGTCACACGCACCGCGAGCGTCTCTTCGACCGCGCACGGCGCCTCGCCCGGGCGTTGGTGGGTGCCGCGCAGCACGAGCGTCCCTGCGCGACCGAGCGGGAATCCCTCGCCGAGCACGGTGAGCGTGCTCCCGTCGTCCAGGCGCACGGGGCCCACCACGCTCACGACCAAGAGGTCGCTGCTGGGGGACGGCGAGCACGCCGCGAGGACCAAGCCGAGCACCATCCCTCGCGAACGCGCGAACATCGCCCCGAACGTCGCCGCCACGCGCGATCGGGTCAAATTTGACGTGTTTCGAGCCGGCCGCCGGGCCGAGCGACCCCCGATGTCACGTGAGCGTCGCCGTCACCGAACGATCGAATCGACGTTTTCGGAGCCGGCCGCCAGGCCGAGCGACCCGACGTCACGTGAGCGTCGCCGTCAGGCGACCGAACCATCGAATCGAAGCGGAATCGTTCGAGGCGAAGAGGACGCCGTCCGCGAAGCCGAGCGATCTGCGAAACGCTCGGGGCCGCGTGTGAGCGAAGCGATGCATCCCGGACCATCCGGTCGCGCGGGCCACGAAGTCGAGCGCGTGGGGCCCGGCGGGCACGATGCTCTCGAGACGGCGGGCAGCGAAATAGAATGAGGCGAGAGGATCGCTCCTCTCGCCTCCAAAGCTCGGGTGGAGCGAAGGGGGATCGAACCCCTGACCTTCGCACTGCCAGTGCGACGCTCTCCCAGCTGAGCTACCGCCCCGAGAACTTCCCGCGTTTCGCGGGACCGGAGGTGTGACTTAGGCCCTGGGGACCGTCAAGGGATTTCGATTCCCTCCATGGGCGATGCAGCTCGGGTGGAGCGACCTCCCGGCCTCGTCGTGGGAGCCCTGACGGCGCGCGTTCGTCGTTCGGTCAGAATGCAGGGTGCCTCGACCCCACCACGTCCTGACGTTCACGGACACCCTGACCGAGCCCACGCTGAAGGCGCAGTTCGAGGCGCTCGAGCGCTTTCTGAGCCGACAGCAGACGCCGATCGGTTTGGTCGTCGACTGCACCGCGATGACCGCCTACACGCCCGAGGCGCGTGCGCTCTTCGTCGAGTGGCACCGCGCGAACCGCGAGCGCATCCACGCGGTCGGCATCGTCACGACCAACATGCTCTGGCACATGATCGTGCGGACGATGGCGTTGGCGTCGGGCCAGACGATGCGTCCGTTCGTCGAGCTCGAACGGGCGATCGCGTTCGTGAGCTGACCGACCGCGGCCTCCGACGTTTCGGATCTGGAAGCCCGGAGCTCTGATGTGGTCGGGCGCGCTCCGCAGCGCTCGCGAAGGCTGCGCCTGCGAAGGCAGCGCCCGCCACCCGCAGGTATGCGCTGCACGAACCGGTGTTGACGCCACAGGCGGCTGACGCGCGCGTCGCGCGTCAGCCCGCTGTCGGCGGCGACGGTACCGTGATGGACGCGAGATTCGAAGCACTGGACCCCACGAATCGCATCACGTGCGTTTTTCAGCAGCCTGCTCGCGACATCGGACGAAGACGCGCACGACGATGTCGGTGGCGATCGGCTTACCGAAGGAAGCCCCGCGCAGCGCGGCATCGAGGCATCGCGTGACCGGGGCAGGACCGACCGCCAACCCCGCGCCGACCACGTAGCCAGCATCGTTCGTTCGAAGATGGAGATCCGCCGCGCCCGGATGCTCCGCGACGCAGCGCGTCGGGGACCGGTCGGTGATGGCATGCCGCACGCGCGAGGGCTCGAAGGGACCTTGGATGCTCCCGAACGTCAGCTCGCAGGAGCTCTCGTCGACGAGACGCCCTTGAACGCTCGGGGGCAACGTGTCGCGGTCGCCATCCGCCGGGCTGGCGCTTCCGTAGTCACCACCGGGAGCGACGCGGCACGGGTCGGAACAGCGAGCACGCCCAGGTTCGTGCGGGCGGGCGCGCAAACGCGCAGACTCATGCCTCGTGGGGAGATCGGCGACGGGTGCGCCGAGAAGAATCCCCTCCGACTCTTGGGATCCACGAAGCGCGAGTCGTTCGTCCACCACGAGCGCCTCCGAACCGGACTCCTCTCGTCCCGAGGCCATCGGCTCGGCCGAGGCATCCGGTGAAATGACCTCCGAGTCGCCGAGCGAGCGCTCGACCGCAGTCGGGACCGGCTCGAGGGGTCTTTCGGACAGCGCTGCAAAGGTCGCCACGAAGACGACGGCCCCCAGCACGGTCCCCCCGAACAACCATGCGATTCGAGGAGCTCGACGAGACGTCGTGCGATGCGGGAGGGGCGAGAGTGGAACGGAGATCGCCGGCGCCTCCTCGCGAACAGGTGCTCCCCGTGCGGTCGAGAGCCCCGTAGGGAGGTGCGAACGCGAGACGGCGACGGGTATGGCTCGACCCGCCTCGAGCGCGCCGGGTGCGCGGGCGGCGTGTAGCGCGTGGACCTCGGATGAGAGCCACGGCCCGAGCGCCTTCCTCATCTCCGCCGCGCTCGCGAAGCGTGCCTCGCGATCGACCGCGACGGCGCGCATCACGACCGCGACGAGCGGTGCCGGAACATGGGGTGCGAGCGCGCCGATCGGAGCGAAGCGCCCTTCGAGGATCGGCAGCAACACCTCGGGGCCGCCGGGCTGGAACGCCGGGCGACCCACGAGCATCGCGTAGAGCACGAGCCCCAGGGCGTAGAGATCCACGCGGTGATCGATGGGGCGACCGAGCGCTTGCTCCGGCGCCATGTACGTCGGTGTCCCGATGACCTGTCCCGTCGCAGTCAGCCGCTGCCAGGCGCGCGACTCGTAGAGCTTCGCGATCCCGAAGTCGATCACCTTCACCACGTCCGCGACTCCTGCCAGCCGCGTGAGGAAGAGGTTTCCGGGTTTGATGTCGCGGTGGACGATGCCCGCTCGGTGCGCGGCCCCGAGCGCATCGAGGATTTGATCCGTGACGAAAACGGCCTGCGCGATCGGCATCGCGCCGTCGCGTGCAACACGATCCGCGAGCGACTCGCCGACCAAGAGCTCCAGCGCGAGAAAGGGCCCGTGCGTCGCGTCGACTCCATAGTCGGAGACCTGCGCGATGTGGGGATGTGCGAGCGCCGCAGCCGCGAACGCCTCCCGACGAAACCGTTCGCAGAGCTCGACCTCGCCCGCGAGGTGCGGGTGGAGCGTCTTGATCGCGAGGCGGCGTCCGATCGTCCGGTCGATGGCCTCATGCACGGCGCCCATCCCGCCGCCGGCCAACGTGCGCACGAGCTCGTAGCGTCCGCCGACGACCTTCACGTGGGAACGCTACCGGGCATCCCCTGTGGCTACGCGCCAACTTCCATCGAATCGGCGCCACCTCGGAGCCAACGATCGGTGGGGGATCCACAACCGCTTCAAGCGCCGCTCGAGTGGCTCGTTCTCGAGCGGCTCATCATCCTCTACGATCTCCGTGCATGATCCGCTCCGACAGAGGAAAGGACACGTTTCGCTCGCTGCTGGAGGGCTGTTCGGGCAACCTCGTCACAGGCACCAGCGCGTGATCGTGCTCCGCGCACGCAACGCGGAGGTGGGGAAGAAGTCGAGGCGCCGTCGACGTCGTCGTGGTTGCGGAGCCAACGACTCACCTGCGTGATCGCAGAACGCCCGAAGCGGCGATGCGCAGTCCGGAACCAGCCCGAGCCGCGCACTGGTGCGTCCGTCGCGCTGGATGAGTCCGGAATCACGCGCAGGTTCCAGCGGAGTCAAACGCGGTTCCCCGAAGCCCCTCTGCAACGCCCCGCGGAAGGCGGCGCGGCGCCGGGCGGGGAACGTCATACGCGCCGTCCTCCACGACGATGGCGGCGACCGTCGCGGTCATGGCCTTAATGTCGGAGCCGAGGTGCCACAGATCGCCGAGCTCCACGAAGTCGTCGCTCTCCACGCGCCGGCGACCGGCCACGCCGATCGCGACGGCGCCATCACCAGCGACCACCGCGCGCGACCAGACCATGCGCCGCGCGCACAGCTTCCACCTCCGCAGACCGTCCGAGTCTCCAAATCAGGGTCCTTCTGTCGGCGCGCTCTGCGCTTCTGAATCGGCGTCCTTCTGTCGGTGCGCTCCGTCCTCCCGTCGGTGCGCTCTGCGCTTCGAACGGCTCGCGGGGCGCGGGCGTCGACAACCCGTCTGTCGTCGTCCTCGGCCGGCGCGGGACCCTGGCTGCCCCCCGAAGACTCCGCCGCGGGCTCGCTGGGTGGCGTCGACGCAGGCGCCGCGGCCGAGCACGCGACGCAGCAGAGCAGGTATACCCACGTTCGCCAACTAGCGCCGACGACTTTCACGTGGGAGCGCGACCGAGCATCCCGTGCGGCTACGCGCCAACTTCCATCGGATCGGCGCCACCTCGGCGCCAACGATCGGTGGGGGATCCACAACCGCTTTAAGCGTCGTTTAAGTGGCTCGTTCTCGAGCGGCTCATCATCCTATCGCTTGCTCGCGACCGAGCAGCCGGCTCGGGGATGGTGGACCAGCCGACCCATGGAGCGGTCCACGAGCCAACCGTCCAGCGAACCACGACGGACCGGTTCGGCGAGGAGCTCGCCGCTCTGCGTCGCTCCCACGCGGCGCCAGCCGTCTCGAGGATCAAACCACATATGCCCGAAGGGATCTCATGACTAAGAGAGTGAAACCAACCAACGATGCAATCTGCCGAGCGTGTCTACTGGCTCTGGTCGCATCGGGCTGCGGTGGTGGCGGCGATCTCGGCGACGACGCCTCGGTCATGGATGACGCATCGATCTCGACCGATGCCTCGCTCTCGACGGATGCTTCGAGCTCGATCGACACCGGGACGCCGCCCACCGACGCGAGCACGTCCACCGATGCCATCGTTCCGGAGGATGGCGCGTCTCCCGACCTCGACGGCGGGCTGGACTCCGGTGAACCCACGTTCTCCTGCGACGCGTGCGCGTTCGGGTGCGATGCGAGTGGTCTCGCGTGTCGTCCCCCCGCGTTCTCGAACGTGAGCGCCGACGTCGTCGAAGGCGCCACCGCGCGACTCGTGATCGAACGTGGGGTCGAAGCGGAGCTCGACACGGACACCGGCGCGATGGGCTCGCTTCGACCCGGTGGTGCCGGCATCCGGAACGGCGTCGGCTTCTACCCGGGAACGAGCACCACGCCTAGTGTCCTCACGGTAGCGACGCTGACGCTCGAAGAGCGCGCACGGCTTCGACTTCGGGGAACCCGCGCCGTCGTCATCGTCGCCTCGGGCGACGTGGTCATCGACGGGACGATCGACGCGTCCGCTGGCTGTCGGGATGGCGCAGCACGATGCGCAGGACCCGGTGGCGGGACCGGGGGCTACGTCGAACGGATGACCGTGGTCGCCGCCGGGGGCTGCGGCCCTGGCTTGGACGGGCGCGCCATCGGCTCTCGGACCGACGTCGGCTTTCGTTATTCGAACTGTTTCGGCGGCGGAGGCGGTGCGCACGGACAAGCGGGCGCGCGCGGTGCTCCCCCCGGACCCGGCGGTGATCCTGGCGCGCTCGGCGGCGCGATCGACGGGTGTGGTGGCGACTCGCTCGCACCTCTGGTCGGCGGCTCGGGCGGCGGTGCGGCGCGTGTCGGCGGAGAAGGCGGCGGCGGCGGCGGCGCCGTGCAGATCGCCTCTGCGACGCGGATCGAGATTGGCGAGCGTGGTGCCGTGTTGGCCTCGGGTGCGGGCGGTGCCGGCGCGGGTTTCGTCAACGTGTACCCCGGATCGCGAGGGGCGTACCCGGTGGGCGGAGGCGGCGGTGGCGGCGGCGCGGGCGGAGGAATCCTGCTCGAAGCGCCCGTCGTCGCGGTCTCGTTCGGTGCGGTGCTCGTCGCCAACGGTGGCGCGGGCGGAGGCAGCTCCACCGAAGGCACACGAGTCTACGACGGCGAGGACGGGCGCCCGGACGAAGAGCCTGCGCGCGGAGGCACGCCAGGGGTCGACTGCGATCCGAGCGACGCCTGTGGTCGTGGCGGCGACGGAGGGAGCCTGGTCTCGACACCCACCGAAGGACAGTACGGCGGCGGTGGCGGCGGCGCTGGACGCATCCGAATTCGGGCCACGACGGTTGGGCTCTCGGTCGACGCAGGCGCCATCGTGTCGCCTGCCTACTCGACCGCTCGGCTTGGTCCAGCCTGAACGCCCGCAACGTACGTGTGGGCTGCGAGCCGACGGATCCGCGCAAGGGCTACGACGGCCTCTACGTTCGTGCCGAGTATCGGCTCGCGAAGGTGCAGCGGCAGCAGTACCGCTGTGTGGTGGCGGTTGCGTCGAGATCGCGCTCTGCCCCGAACGCACGGTCGCTGGTGGCCGCTACTCGCTCGACTTCGGGATCGACGTCGTGGTGCACAAGTACCGCGATCATCTCCCGCTCGCGCGACTCCGCGTCCTCCTTCGCAGCGGTGCCATGCTCACGTCGCAGACGCTGTAGGACCAGCTCGCGAACGAGCTCGAGCCGACCTACGACGCGTTGCTCGCACTCGCACTTCGCGAACCCGTGATCGGCCTCGACCAGACGAGCTGGCCGCGCCTCAAGGAGGGCGAGAAGGACAAGATGCCTTGGCAGTTGTGGCGCGTGACCACGCCCACGACCTCCGTGCACGCGATCCGCTCCGAGCACGGAACCCAGGCCGCGAGCACGACCGCCGCAATGACCGTTGAGCCAGTAGTCTTGGAACCTGATCCAAGATCGGCGTCGAGTGATTCGTGCTCCGGGTGCGTGCCATGCGGCATCCGCTCGCCGAAGGAAATGCCGAGTATTGTCGAGCGCGGGTGGATGCCTCAGGGTGCGTGCCCAGGGCGCGAAGCGCCGGCGCCGATCTTGGATCAGGCTCTAGGCTAGAGCGCATCTCATAACCTCCCGCGGCCATCCGCACGCCCTCGCCGCCATCCACTCACGCTCGAAAATGCACCACATTTCCTCGGTTCGCGGACGCGGCGATCGACGCACGGCTGCCACGAATCACCTCACGGGAGCTCGGGCGGTGGTGCAGCTCATGCAGCTGCGACCGCTGCGCGCGCTCGCCCGTTTCGCGGTGTTCGGAGACGTCGGATCGACTGAGCGCAAGCAGGCGTACCTCGAGTCTCCGAGGAGATGACTGCCGCGCCAGCTCGGGGTCACGCAAGACGACGCGAGTACCGATGTAGCGCCATCTCGAAAGCGACGTGAAGGGAGGGCGCTCGGCCAGGGTCGATCCCGCAGGCTCGACGCGCCTCGACGACCCTCAGGTGACCACTGGAGCGCCCGAGCTCCTCGAAAACCACACGAGCCGCGTGGCTCCGCAAGGTCGGGCTCTTCGCCAGCGCGTCTTCCAGACCGAAGTCCTCGACGAACTCGATCATCTGAACGGCGCCGAACTGACCGGGCAACACTGCCCTCAGCACGACCAGTTCGACGGAGTACGGAACCCAACCATGAGTTCGGAAGACGTCCCAAATACACGCCACCTCGACCACCTCGTGGTTCAAGTCGAGCGTGCGAAGAAATCGACCGTACTGCCTGACATGACGCACATCGTGTCGCATGAGCGCGTAGAACGCAGAGGTGCCCAGAGGAACCTCCTCGTCTTGCATGGCGACGCACCTTCTATCTCGATTGTTCGAGATGGCGTCTTCCAGCAGTGTGACGACCGACGACTCCAGCTCCGGATGCCTGACCACCGCCTCGAAGAATACGGCGTCACTCTCGAGGTGATAGAACCCTTCCAACCAAGAAGGGTTTCCGAGAGGAGGACCGGGATGCTCGAAGACAGTGTTCACGGTCGCTCCGAAAGAAAGTCGAACGGGACGGCTCGACTCGCTCCACTGGAACCGCTCTCGAACGACGTCGAGCGCTCTTCGCAGGGAGCGAGCCGAGTCCAGATTCACCACGACGTGAGTTCGATCGTCGGACACGTTCGTCTCCAGGTCGCGCTACCGCCCGAGGCCTCTGGCGTCGACGCAGGCTCCGCGGCCGAGCACGCGACGCAGCAGAGCAGGCGTACGCGCGTTCGCCAACCAATCACGAAGCGATGATCGCACACGTCTAGCTAGGCTGCGCGGCACGAGCTGCGCTGGTCGTGGGACTGAGCGGCGGCAATCGATTCGTCTCACCAGGAAGAAGAATCCTCATAACTCGGTTCGCGATACATGCACCCCGTCTTGACAATGTTGTCCGACGATTCGACCGTTTCGACGGTGCAAGCACGACATCTCTCGAGTGCGATCCGGTCTGCAGTGGCCCTCAATGATGATTTCGCTCGCAGACCACGCCGAAATCGCTTCGACCTGTCCACTGTCGGCGCGACGAACGACATCAACGCCGATCATTCACAAAACACGGACCGCACTTACGAACTGCTGTACTAGCGAAACATCTCCCACTGACAGCCGAGCTGAGCGCCGCAGCTCTCGGTGGAGATGAACTCGAAGCAGGGCACGCTCTCTCCGCTGCAGTCGGAGCCCGCGGTGAAGCATCCGAGCTGCGCGTCACAGGCCGAGCCGGCGGAGAGACTCTCGCAATCGACTGAGTATCCCCTGCAGTCGCCACCCAACTCGAAACGCTCCCACTGACAGCCGCGCTGGGCGCCGCAGCTCTCGGTGGAGATGAACTCGTGGCAGACCAGACTCAGTCCGCGGCAGTCGGAGCCCGCGGTGATGCATCCGAGCTGCGCGTCGCAGGCCGAGCCGGCGGAGAGACGCTCGCACTCGACGGGGGACCCGATGCAGAGGCCACCCGCTTCGGGACGCTCCCATTGACAGCCGCGCTGGGCGCCGCAGCTCCCGGTGGAGTTGAACTCATAGCAATACCAGCTCTGTCCGCTGCAGTTGGAGCCATCGGCGATGCATCCGAGCTGCGCGTCGCAGGCCGATCCGCCGGAGAGATTCGAGCAAGAGATTGAGTGTCCTATGCACGCAGACTCACCGGACGGTGGCGCCCCAAAACACTCCCGCACTGCATCCGCCTCGAGGGAACAAGCCAGGTTGAACAGCGCATCTCCACAGTGAACCCCGAGCGCGCCTCCCCAGTCTGCGGCGATGCAACTCTGGAGAGCGCGAGTCTTGAACCTGCACGACGTCAGGTCGTCCAGCGCGTCGAGCTCCTCGCAGATCTCGATGACTGCTTCGACGTCTTCGGGCGTTGCGGGGCATGCGTTTCCGTATCGGACCGCGAGGGAGGCGCAGTCGTTGGTGTCGGCTGCACAGCCGAACGACGCGGTGAGCGCGACCAACGCGAGGTGCATGGGTGACCTGAGACGACGGAGATGCATGACGGAGCTCCTGAGTAGGCGGGTGATGGACATTCGAGCGAGCGAGCGACCGGGTTGCATCGCAGGCAGCGGGCACGGTAGGCGTCAGCGACTGCGCGCCTACGGCGTGAGGAGGTCACGCAGCAGACGCGAGAACGCAGGCGCTGCGACCGCGCCGCCCCACGCACCGTCGGAGCGTTCGACTCGAATCGCGACCACGAAGCGCGGCGCGTCGAGGGGCGCGATCCCGACGAACACCGCCGCGCCGTCCGAGGTCGTGCCGGTCTTGCCGCCGACGCGATGACCCACGACGCGCGCCGCTCGTCCGGTCCCGTCGTCGCTCGTCGCGGCCTCCAGCATCGACAGCACCGTCGCAGCGGTCGCGGGGGAGACGACCGCTCGCCTCGCACCGCTTCCCTCTGCGGTCGGCGCGACCCCGACGCCCCCGTTCGCGAAGACGGCGTACGCGGCGGCCAAGTCGGTCAGACGCATCGATGTTCCGATCCCGGCTCCGAGCTCCAGCGCCGAGCTCCCTTCGGCAAACGTGGCGCCAGCGGCGCGCAAGTACTCGAGGACCACCTCCTCGCCGACCGCTTCGACGATCTTCGCGGCCCCCACGTTCGACGAGCGAACCACCACGTCGCGGGCGTCGAAGGACTCGCGAGGTTCGTGGTCCCGAAGAATCGTGTCGACGTCGGCCCGCCACTCGCCCCCTTCGCCATCGAAGCGACGCGAAGGATCGAGACCCGCCTCGAGCGCGACCGCGATGGTCAGCGGCTTCACCGTGGACCCCGTCGTCACCGAACGCCCGGCTCGTCGTTCCTCGCTCGTGACGCCGTGGGACTGCATCGCGACGACGCGCCCGTCGCGTGGATCGAGGACGACGATCTCCACGGCGGTTCCCCCCTCGGCGACGAGGCGGTCGAGCTCACGCGCCACGAGCGCGTCGGGCGTGTCGCGTGTCGCTGCCGAGGGGGTCGTCTCCGTGGTCGGAACGGTGTTGCTCCCGCACCCCACCAGACCGACGACCAGTGAGGTGAGAAGCAACTTGCGCCTGAACGAACGGTATGTGTGCATGAGCCATCTACGCGTGTTTTGCGGCGATTCATTCCCATGTCTTTTCGACACTGTTCATTCTAGTAACTAGAGCGCATCTCATAACCTCCCGCGTCCGCTTCGCGGCATCCGCACGCCCTCCGCCATCCACTCACGCTCGAAAATGCACCACATTTCCTCGGTTCGCGGACGCGGCGATCGACGCACGGCTGCCACGAATCACCTCACGGGAGGTTTTGAGATGCGCTCTAGATGCGTCGAACCGCGTCGTCGAATGCGCTCGCGCGCCGTTGGTGTACGCTCCGAAAAGCTGTGCTCGACCTGCATGACCTCGGCTCATCTACCGCCGATGACCGGTCTCGAGCGGTGACGCGAACTGACATCATCCGGCCCTCTCGAATCTCAACGTGAGCCCACCGAATGCCTCGAGATGCTCTTTGACCACCGCGTGGATGACGAGGTCACCTGTCGACTCCGCCAGCCGGAACATTCGCCGCTCCGCAGCGCGCTTCGTGTCGACCACCAATCCCGAAAAGACGGTATCCTCGAGCGGAGAGTCGTCGATCTGGCTCCCGGTCGACGCATGTAGATCGGCGGACTCGACGAGCCCGAGAACGTTCACTGCACGATACGTAAACGTACGGCCGTTGTTTTCGTCGACGAGGAGAGCGTCGAACGTCTGCAGATTGTCCACTCCGGCCGCGAGCAGTGCTTCCACCAATCGAACCGACATGAGGCACAGGTATCCGTCCAGCAAGTCACTCGGTTCTCCGCGAAAATCCTCGATGGCGTAGATGGGAATTCTCAGGGGATGGGGGAGCCTCGCAGTGATCGGTTCGCCGAGAGCCCAACTGCGAACGCCCTCGAAGTCGATGCCGTCGTCGACGTCGTAGTACCCCCCCGCATCATCGACGGGCGTCTCGGAGTGCAAGGTGAAGTAGCCCATTCGATTCCGCTCCAGCAGCCTGCTGAAGAACGCACGCGACTCGATTCGTGGGAACCAGTGGTCCGCCTCGCGTCCTCGAACCGAGGAGCACGCGACGCATTCTCGAGCATGGGAGGATGGCGCGAGGCGGAGTGCTGGTCGCGCGAAGGGCACGCCTTCCCACGGTGAAGCCCGCCAAGCACGTCGCTTCACCTCATCCGGCCGTTCAGGGGAGCCAGACCACGCCGGTGTCGTCCACGTAGCTCCGTTGCACACCCGTGCGAAGCGGAGTGAGTCCGTCGCAGGCCAGACCGGTGTCCGTGCATGCGATCGCGCCTCCCGTCGACGTCGCACCCCGCTCGAACGTGATGGTGGAGGTTCCGCGCTCGGGATGTTCGAGCGTGATGACGAAGCGCGCTCCGTCATCCGTCAAGCCGACCTCCAGCGGTGACGCTCCAGCGTCTCGACCTTCGACCAGATGCAAGAAGTAGCTCTGAGCTTCGCCGCTCGTCTCCACCTCCAGACGGTACTGAGCGCGGTCGTGGTCTCCCTCGTCGATCACGCGCCGCACGGTAGTTTCCGGATGGAGCGTCGTCACTTGGACGACCTGGTCCCCCACGGTCGCCGTCGCAATGGCACCTCCGCCCTGAACCGGTTCGGTCTCGAAGTGCATGAGGAAGGTCTTCGCGGTCGCATCCGCAGCGACCCCTCGAGCGGGCCGCGACTGAAGCCGGTCGAACACGACGACCGCCTCGAGAGCGCGGACGTAGAGGATCTCGCGAACCAGCGTCTCGACGTGAGGATTGTCCCGCTCCGGGCGGTTGTTCTGCGTTTCGGTGTCGACTCGGAACGCCTCGGTGAGATCTGCCGCGACGTAAAAGTAGTCCTCAGCCGATTCGAGACGCACGATCCGACCCGCGCCCATCTTGTTCGAGCGGACCGGTCCGTTCCCCTCGAAGAGCAGCGTGTTGTGAGCGACCGGCATGTTCATGTCGACGGTGCCCGAGCCCGCGTGGCCAACGAGGTTTTGCCCCGAGGACTGGTACCCGGCACTCTCACGGGTGAGCCACCGACCGCCGCGCCAGAACTGGAAGTTGCCGACGTCCGCGTGGAGATGATCGGTGTTCTCGGGGACCCCGAGCTGAGCCATCAAAACCGAAGACGAGGAGTCCCAAGCCCGCCGAGCAAACACCATCTGGGGGCCAGGTGCGTGGTAGTCGAGAGGAAGGGAGTCGAAGGTGCTCGCTTCGCTTCCGGAATCGAGTGCCGCGAGGTAGGGCTCCACTTCCGGTCCGACCCGATCGAGCCAGTGCCGTGCGTATCGCCCGATCCCATAAGTAGACCACTCGATCGCCGCCGCCGTCATGAACCCACCGTAGTAGAACGACTGGGCGCTCGAACCCGCTCGCCAGGTGTGGGCGTCGCCGAACGGAAATGTCTGGTAGCCACCAGCATCATCCACGATTGAAGTCCTCGCGGGCGTGGTACCATAAACCAGATACATCACCGCCTCTTTGAAGAAGTGGGTCTCGTTCCAGAGGCTGCGGCCGTGACAGTCGGCCGACGCGAGGGCCATGACCGGATACCGAAGCATGTACTGACCGTAGTCGGTGGCCTCGACCGGCACGCCTCCTCGCCCAGGCTCCCACGCGTACGGGAGAAACGAGTCGCGCCAGCGGGTCTCCGAGAAGTAGTCGAGAAACTCCCCGGCGCGAGGATTGTCGCCATGACTCGCGATGGCCCACAGGAGGGTATTTCGCGTGTAACCCCAGTAGTAGTTGTTGGCCTCCATTCCGGGGCCACCCCACGATTTGGCATTGAACGCCTCGACGTAGGAGTTCCAACGGTCGACGAGCGTCTCTCGTTGCTCGGCCGAGAGCCGATCGTGCACCCAATCGTAGATCACCAAGGCATTCTCGCCCGACCAGCGCGCATCGTCCGAGACCGAGCGCTCGACGTCGAGGGTGACGCCCATCAGAAAGGCGATCGCTTCGTCGCCGTGGGCCGCATTTCCCGTGAGCAGGTAGGACATCGCCTTCTCCAACGGCGCGTCGCCCGGCGTCCACCCCGTGGTCTCCGCCCAGGTCCGTGCGGCGGGAAGGCTCTCGGACGTGAACCAGATGCGCGGCCGACCCGTCGGGATCACCAGCTCGCCCTGCGGAGACGGAGCCGGGCCGAGAGTCTCCGACGTCGGCGGCGTGGTGGGCGGCGCAATCGTCACGGTCATGCAGCCCGCCGGCGGCGGAGGAGGAGGCGGAGGAGGAGGCGGAGGCGGAGACGGGCTCTCGCCGTCCGTGCGTGGTGAGCTCGAGTCCGAGGCACGCGACCCGTCCGCGACACCACCAGGACCCGCGTCCTCGTCCGCGCCGGCGCCACCGCAGGCCGACAGGGCGAACCACAAGACGAGCAGTCTCTCCTTCATGACGGGACCTCCATGCGTGGAAGGCGCGGAGCCTCCGAGTGGCGCGAGTGCAGAGGATGTTCGAGCGGTGGAGTCCCGAGGCGCCAACCACCGTCGACTTCGCGCCACGGGCATCGCTGTGCCTGAGACGGGCGCCGGGATGCCGTCAGGATCCTGGCGTGGTGTCCTCCAACCAGTCGTGCTCGGCTGACGCGGACCCCACGAACGACGCACTGGCGCGCTCGAACCGCAGGAACGGGATGTGTTCGAGGGCTTCCTTGACCCGCTCGCTGACGACGATGGCGCCGCTTACGGCGAGCCGAAAGAGATCTGCCTGGGCCTTCGACTCATCCACGACGATTTTGGTGAAGATCGCCATCGGGCCATCGAGATCCACACCCTCGGAGCTACTCCTGTCGAGCGCATCGAGAACGACCAGAATGTTCACCGCAAAGTACGGAAAGCATCGTTCATTGGCGCGGTCTCGAAGAAACACTGGGTACGCGTCGAAGCTCGACACCCCGATGCCTCTGAGCGCCTCCACCATCGAGTGACTCATGAGGAGCATGTGGCCGATCTTCATCGGCGGAGGGGTGGCATCGGGCCAGTCGCCCGTGAGCTCCATGTCGATGACGATGGGGGCGGATGGGGCGTGAGCGACGACCCCTCCAGTCGTCCAACTGACGACACCGTCGATCTCTACCCCGTCGTCGATGTCGTAGTAGTCGTTGTCCGGTGACATCGGGTAGTCGTAGTCGAGCGTATAGAACATTGGTCCTCAACTCAGAACATTCGGCACACGGTGAATCAGTTCGAACCCACGATCTTCGACACGTCCTGATCTTCAAGGCGCGCGACCCGACGCTCTCCATCCGAGATAACGCGGAAAGAACCGCGCAGCTTGGTTCCACTGTTTCGGCCTTCCGACGTACATCTCTTCGACCCCCACATCGGCGAAGTGGTCACCCGCATCGAGCCACGTCGAATCGCCGGTGAGCGCGTAGGCCGCACCGAAGACGGGCGCGATGAGGAGGTTCAAGTCTGGGTAGTCGGAGGTCTCGTAGTCGTCCGAGCGGCAGCCCCAGAGGTAGCGGAACGCACGCCCGTCAGCGGTCACGGCGTCGTCCCGAAGCCACGCCGCTGTCCGTGCGACGAGCTCCGGAATCCGATCGTCGCCGAGCAGCATGTACGCGTCGGCCAGCGCGTCGATCAAGAGCGCGGTCATGAAGGGTGAAGCACCGGCCGGCCCGTCGCTGCACTCGCTCGGGTCCGGGCGGACGATGTCGTGCTCGAAGGCTCCGCTGGTGCCCTCGTCTTGCCAGGCCACCGCTTCGTCGAGGAGCGACACCAGAGCCGCCCGGTTCTCGTCGGTGGGCGACAACGCGTAGTAGGAGGCGACCCCCATCACGGTCCAGGCGAGGTTGCGCTCGGTGACTCTCAGGCTGTTCTCTCGACCACCACGCTGCGCAGGGAGGCTTCGGACGAAGGCCTCCCCCATTGCCACTACCGCCTCTCGAGCGGCGGGGTCTCCGGTCAACAGATAGTCGTCGAGCATCCCCTGCGAAGTCATTCGCCGAATGACTCCCCAGTTGAGCTTGTCGCTCGGGGTCCAGTCGTCGACCTCGCACGTTTGAACGGCCAGGCTTCGGCCGTCATGCCACTCCAGCTCGTTGGCGCGGTAGTCGCGCGACTCCAGTCGTGCGCGTCGATAGCGCGCTGGTGTCGCGTCACGAAGAAAACGCTGCCAGAGTCCGTGAGGTCCGTCGTAGTAGGTTCGGTGAAGAGACGTGGTGCCGCAGCTCACGCCGTAGCTCTCGTACTCCGGCGACATCGAGTCGAGCGCGTCATCGAGCTCTCGATCGAACGCCTCGAAGCGACGATTCGCCTCGCGAGTCACGTGCACACCACTGACTGCGGACCGCACGTACCAGTCCTCGGCGAGCATGGCGGCCACCTCACCGTCGGGATTCGCCTCCAGCGCCGATTCGGAGCGGGCGCGAAGCTCTCCATGACGCAACGTCAGCGTTTCCGTGGCTCCGGCGTCGAGGGTGGTTCGGAACGCGACGAGGACGCTCCGCACGGAACCGTCGAGCGGCCACTGGGCGAGCACGTCGGTGTGGATCGGAACCTCCGAGCCCGCGGAGTCGAGGGCCTGCAGTCGATTCGGGTCGTGAAGGATCCCGGGTGGAAACGGAACCCCGAGGGACACGACGGCGTCGGTCACCGCCTCATCCGCGACGAGCGTCAGCGCGATCGCACCGGAGATCGAGGGTGATGCCGAGTCGCCCTCGGACGCTCCGTCGAGCGTCGAGAGGCCACCGTCGCGTGGGGCGTCTCTCCCCGCGTCTCGCGTCGGCGCCCCTCCGTCCGAGATCGGCTCGGCGTCCGGGCTCGCCGTGGAGCTTCCACATCCAGCCAAGACGATCAAAAGGGAGAGCGATCTCCGCCTCATCATCGTTCTCCTCGAGGTCATCGATGTCTCTTCGTCGACCGAGGTCGTGCTGAGGTCATGACCGAGCACCCACTCTTGCGCCGTGACGGTTGACGTCACGAAACCGCGAAGGGACGTGAGTGGAAAGGATGTTCGACTAAGGACGCCGGGAGGCGCCAAGCAACATCGACTTCGCGCCAGCGGAGGCACGTCCCGCAGGAAGCGCGCTCACCCCATCGAGCTCGCGTGGCGAGCTCGATGGGGTGAGCGAAGACCATGACGCCAGCTCGCAGACGACGACATGTTCCGCGAGGCCATCTCGCGCGGCGGTTTCAGTGGAGACGATGTGACGACTCTTCCGTAGAGCTGCCGGATCGCGCTGAGTCGGCTCGTAGTGCCGAAGGGCTCGGATAGCCTGCGCGACGCAGCAGCACCCCGAGCTGTGACGACGAGGAGCACCCGACGGCATACGCGACCGCGTCGATGCTCGTTCCAGCTCGGACGAGCATCGAACGCGCCGCAGCGACGCGCTCCGCCGCCACGATCTCGCGGAACGACTTCCCTGCAACCCCGAGACGTCGCTGAATCGTACGCGTCGACATCCCGAACGTACGCGCACAGAGGGCCAGGTCTGCGTGACGCAGATGCGCTCTGATCCAGGCTCGGACACGCGCCGCCAGCGCATCCTCGCGAACCACCTCGAGGAGGCGCTCGACTTCGCCGTAGACGGATCTTCCGACGACAGGATCGGCCCAAACGTAGGCGGCCTCCGCGTCGGTGAACACGGCGAAGGCATCGCCCGGACCGAGCGCGGGCAGGAGCGCGGCGGCCCGCGCGCCGTCGACTCCCGGGGTCATCACGATGGCCTGTCGCTCGAAGCGCTTGCGCCACCGGTCTCGGTGGGGGGCGACGGCGCGAACGAGGTGCTCCCACGCGTCGTCGTCCATGCCTTCGAAGCCTCGTCCATCGACGACTCGTACCAAGGGCGGACGCAGGGCTGGATGATCGAGCAGCGGGTAGAGCTCCGCGAGGACCGCGGCATCGTGTCGACCGCGCCGACCGAAGTGGACCGTCCCGCTCAATCGAGGGGTGGCGCACCACGCGAGAAAGGAATCCCCCGCGATCGCGGCGCCGACCGGAGTCGAAACGTCACGGAGTGAAGGCACGAGCCGCAAGGTGGCCTGGTCGTTCACGCGATCAGAGTACCTCGACGAGGGTGGACCGGCTCACGCCGCGACTCGAGCGCATCTCAACACCTCCCGCGGCCGCTTCGCGGCATCCGCACCACCGCTCGCCGCCATCCACTCACGCTCGAAAATGCACCACATTTCCTCGGTTCGCGAACGCGGCGATCGACGCACGGGCTGCCACGAATCAACTCACGGGACGCGTTGAGATGCGCTCAAGGCGTTCGTTCTGCGTCGGGCGCCACGACCCGAGGATGACCGGTGTGGTGCCCATGCTCCCCGGCCGCAGACGTGGCGCAGGTTCGATGATCGTTGGCGGTACGTCGCCGACGCAGCGAGGCACGGTCTTCGAGTGTGGATTCGCGCCATTCCCTGGATTGCGCTCTCGCTCGTCGGCGCTTCGTTCGGCATCGTCGCGAGCCGAGCCGACGCGGAGGCGATGCGTCGCCCGGCGACCTGCCTCGTGGGGGGATGCTACTGCGAGGCCGTTGCTGTTTCCGGACGAGGGCGCTGGTTCCCTGCGATCTACCTCGCCTTCGCAGCGTTTCCAGCGGCGCGGTCGTCCGGGGAGGGGCCATGAGCGGATACGAACTCTTGGGGGAAATTGCGCGGGGCGGCATGGCGCGGGTCCTGCTGTGTCGCCGTGTCGGCGCGGCGGGCTTCGAGCGCTACCTCGCCATGAAGGTCATCCATGATCACCTCGCGGATGAAGAGGAGTTCGTGTCGATGCTCCTGGACGAAGCGAACGTCGCGTCGCGCATCTCGCACCCAAACGTCGTCAGCGTCCAAGACGTCGGGCGCACCGCGCAGGGCGCCTACTACCTGATCATGGAGTACGTCGAAGGTGCGTCGCTGCACCGGCTCCTGAAGCTGGCCGGCGATGCTGCGCCCTTCGGTGTCGTGGTCGCGTTGCTCGTCGACGCGCTCGAAGGACTTCACGCGGCCCACTCCGTGTGCGACGAGGAAGGGCAGCCCCTCGGGATCGTTCACCGCGACGTCTCTCCGCAGAACGTGCTGGTCGGTCTCGACGGCGTCGCGCGCATCGCGGACTTCGGCATCGCGAAGGCTTCGTCCCGTATCACGTCGACGCGTCCAGGGATGTTGAAGGGGCGAATTCGCTACATGGCGCCGGAGCAGCTGCTTCGGGACGAGGTCACGGCGCGGTCAGACGTTTACTCGGCCGCGGTCGTCGCCTTCGGCGCTTTGGCGGGCGAGCCGCTCGTCTCTCCTTCGGCCGACGCGGCGGCCATGTACAAGGTGCTCTCTCACGAGGCGCCTCCAGTGTCGTCTCGCGGAAGACGCCCTCCCGAAGCCTTCGATGCCCCGCTCGCGCGAGCCCTTCGGAAGGATGCGAGCGAGCGAACCGCCACTGCGGCGCAACTAGCGACCGAGCTACGAGAAGCCGCCGAGGCCAGTGGGCTCTCGTGCGATCGCAGCGAAGTCGTCGCGTGGGTCGAGCGATGGATCGGCGAAGAGGTTCGCGAACGCCGCCGAAAGATGCGGGCCCGAAAGGCCGTGCCCCTCGGCACTGACACCGGATGCGTCTCGTTGCCCTCGGGAAGCGTGTCTCTCGTCGACGGGATGCCCCCAGGCGACCGAGGTTCCAGCGACGTGACGCTGGCGGCGGTCGACGCGCACGAGGCCACACCGACGACACGTCGGCATCGGCTCGTGCTCGTGGCCGCCGTCGGCGCGCTGGGTGCCGCGCTGTGGACGCGAGTCTTGGTGGGCTCGCACGAGCCACCGGACCCCGAACCGCCGCGAGCAGCGCGATTCGACGCGAGGCCCGAGGCGAGACCGGCCGCCGCTGCGGAAGAGCGCGCGAGCGAGGCGCGCGCGGGCGCGCTCTCCGCGGAGCTCACCATGTGGTCTGGGGGTGAGACTCGGCCAGATGAGCCCCCGAGCCTCTTGCCGCACGGCCCGGCGCTCACTTCGTCGCAAGCGAGACCGCCCTCCACACCGCAAGCGAGGCCGGCGCGCCGCAGCCCTTCTCTCGCTTCGCCCCAAGCGGTGGGTCGCGGCGCCCCGCTCGCCCCGCTCACCTCGCCGCAAGCGACCGCGCCCACGTGGGACGTGGAGCGACTTCCTCTGTACGACACCTCGCTTCCGTTGCGTGGAGCCTTCGACGAGGCGTCGGCGGAGGGGGGGCGATGAGCCACCGCTTCACCTGCGCTCTCGTCGTGATCGGCGTGTTGGCTTCGAGCCCTTCGACGGGGCACGCCTTTCCTCCCTACGCCTCGCGACTGCCGCGCCTCGTATCCGCGCTGAACACGACCGGCGTCCCGGCGACGTGCGTGACGTGTCACTCCCACGTCGACGGCGGCGCGGGGTGCACCCTGTCCGGAGGCACACGACCTTGTCTCAACCCTTTCGGCGAGGCATTTCGAGCGGCCGGCTTGCGGTGGACTCCCACGTTGGCTGCCGCCGACGCCGACGCCGACGGCTTCACGAACGGCCAAGAGCTGCAGGACCCCACCGGCATCTTCGCGCCTGGCAACGCCCCTCCCGGATGGGAGGGGCTCTCGACTCCCCCGGGCGATCCGGCCCTCACGCCGGGCGACCGCGACAGCGACGGCGATCGTCATTGCACCTTCGGAACCGACCTCGACGGGAACGGCGACTGCCGCGGTGTTGGCGAGGCGGCGTCTGGTCTCGACTGCAACGACGCCGACCCACGCATCAGCTCGAGTGAGACCGAGCGTTGCGACGACCTCACCGACGACGATTGCAACGGTCAGAGCACACTCTCCGACGCCGCATGCGTCGAGGTCGTCGACCGCGACCGAGACGGCTGGTGTCTCGTCGGCCGCGACCTCGACGGGGACCGCACCTGCGTCGACCCCGGTGAGCGCGGCTTGGGCGACTGCGACGACGCCCGCGCCAACGTGTACCCGGCCGCGCCGGAGAACTGTGGCGACGGACACGACAACGACTGCAACGGCCTCGTCGATCGAGACGACGAGGCGTGCAACTCGGTCACCGACCACGACGGCGACGGGTATTGCCCCCTCGGACGCGACCTCGACGGAGATGGCTCGTGTCTGTCGGAGGCCGAGCAGGCGGCCGGAATCGATTGCGACGACACACGTGCCGACGTTCATGAAGGCGTGGTCGAGCGCTGCGAGGGACGTGTCGACGACGACTGCGACGGCGCCGTCGACCTCGAAGACGACGAGTGCGCGGAGGTCGCGGACCGCGACGCGGACGGGTATTGCCCCGACGGGATCGATCGCGACGGCGACGGGAGCTGCCTCGACGAAGGCGAGCGCGAGGTCGCGCGTGGCGACTGCGACGACGCCGACCGCGACGTCGGTCCACGTGCTCGCGAGCGGTGTGTCGGAGAGGTCGACGACGACTGCGACGGCGCCGTCGACTTGGACGACGACGATTGCGCGGGCGTCAGGGACCGCGACCGCGATGGCCACTGTCCGCTCGGAATCGACCACGACGGGGATGGAAGCTGCGTCGACCTCGGCGAAGCCGCGATCCGCGGCGACTGTGACGACGACGACCCGCGAGCGGCGCCGGGCCTCCTCGAAGTCTGCGATGGCGCCGAAGTCTGCCGAGACCTCTGCGTGAACGGTCGCGACGAGGATTGCGACCGACGGGTCGACGCGCGCGACACGGGATGTGAAGCCTTCGCGGATCTCGACCGCGACGGTTGGTGCGAGGTGGGCCTGGACGCGGACGGCGACGGGGTCTGCTCCGCCACCGAGCTGAACGCGCTCGGTGACGCTGCACCCGCCGATGCCACAGTCTTTCCCTGGGCTTCGGAGAACTGCCTCGACGGCCGGGACAACGATCAGGACGGCGTGGTGGACGAAGCGGAGGCGTGTGTGGCCACGCGAGATCTCGACCACGACGGCTGGTGCCCGCTCGGACGAGACCTCGACGGAGACGGTCAGTGCACGGGGCCGCTGGAAGACGTCCCCTTCTCCGACTGCAACGACCTCGATCCCTCACGAAACCCGGCCATGCCCGAGTCGTGCTTCAACCACCGGGACGACGATTGCAACGGCGACGTCGACCTTGCCGACACGGCGTGTGTCCAGTGGTTGGATCGCGACGGGGACGGTTTTTGTGGCGCTGGCCTGGACGACAACGGCGACGGAGACTGCATCGACGATTCCGAGGATCGCTTCGGCGCCGATTGCGACGACACCAATCGCGACGTCCATCCACGCGCCGTCGAGCGATGTGACAACGACCGCGACGACGACTGCGACGGCCGCGTCGATGCCGACGACGCGAGCTGCCCATGTTCGTGGCCTCGCTGCGCCGACGGGTCGTGCTCGGCGACGTGCGAGTGTGACGCCGATGGCGGAGCGTGCGGCCCGACGTCGCCCGTGAGCACGCCCGCGGGCTGTCAGGCCACGCACGCCCCCACAGGGTCGCTTTTCGCCCTCGTGTGCATTCTGCTGGTGCGACGTCGACGTCGTCGCGTGGATGATCAGCGACTCGCGGCCCCCGCGCGCTGATCGAGTTCGCTGCGGGATGGCTTGGTACCTCGACCGCTGGACGAGCTCACGTCCTGCCGCCCGCCACTCGACGGCGTCCGCGAGAACGCAACGTCGACCACCCTTCGCAGCTCGGCGGGAGCGTCAGAGGTGGCGCATGTTCGACGATCGTTGGCGGAGCCTCACCGACGCGACAAGGCATCGTCGTCGTGTGTTGATCCGCGCCGTTCCCTGGCTCGTGCTCTCGTTGGTTGGCGCTTCGTTCGGCATCATCGCGAGCCGAGCAGATGCGGAGGCGATGCGTCGCCCCGCGACCTGTCTGACGCGCGGCTGCTACTGCGAGGCCGTGGCTGCTTCCGGAGTTCGCCAGCCGATCGATGCGTACTCGAGCATCGCACCCGCATTCGCGGGCACCTTCGTTCTCGCGCGAAGCGTGCGTCGGCGAACGCGTCCGGGGAGCTCTCGCGGGCATGCTCCCGGGGTCGCCTTGGGACTGGCGGCCTGCTCCATCGCGGTCTTCAGCTTTCACTACCACGCGACCCTCACCTGGATTGGTGAGTACCTCGACGGGGTGAGCCTCTACTTGCTGGCAGGGTTTCCGATCGCGTGGTCGCTCACCGGAGGCCGACGAGGGCGCTGGTTCCCTGCGATCTACCTCGCCGTCGCAGCGTTTCCGGCGGCGCTCGCGGCGGTCGTTCCCGAATCCAGAAAGCTCGCGTTCCTTGCCGTGTCGACGCTGGCGATCCTCACGGAGCTCGTCCGTCGACGCGGCGCCGAGGAGCGACTCGACGGGCGGTGGTTGGCACTCTCGGTCGGCTCGTTCGGGCTCGCGCTCGTGGCGTGGTCACTCGATTGGACGAGAGCCGTCTGCGACCCATACGGCCCTTGGCAGCTCCATGCCGTTTGGCACGCGTTGAGCGCACCTACGATCATCGGAATGTTCATGTACTACGAGCAGGAGAGAGGCGCAGTGACCGACGACGCTGCATGCGTGGCTCATGCGCATTGACGACGCATCGTACGCACCCCACGGACCGGACGTTCAAACCGGTTTCGACCGAGCGTTCACTTCGCATCTCGGCCCTTACCGGATCGTCGGCGAGCTCGCCAAAGGCGGGATGACGCAGATCCTCCTCGCGACGCTCGAGGGCCCGCATCGGCTTCGGAGATGGGTGGCCATCAAGCGGATCCTTCCCCACCTGGCCGGCGACCCGGAAGTCGTTCGTATGTTCCTCGACGAGGCCCGCATCCTCGGAGCCCTGCACCACCCCAACGTGGTGCAGGTGCGTGAGCTCGTGGACGGCGGGTCCCTCTTTTTGGTCATGGAGTACCTCGAGGGCGAGCCGGTCGCGCGGTACCTTCGGCGGTGTGATCGGGACGGAGAGCTTCTGCCGCTGGCGTTGGGGATGCACGTCGTGGCCGAGGCTGCAATCGGCCTGCACGCCGCACACGAGCTCGAGGGTACCGACGGGGCTCCGCTGGAGGTGGTACACCGCGAGGTCACGCCAGAGAATCTCTTCGTGACGTACGACGGCAAAGTCAAAGTCATCGACTTCGGCATCGCCAAGAGTCGAGAAAGAGACACGATCACAGAAGTCGGACTACTGAAGGGCAAACTTCCTTACATGGCCCCCGAGCAGTTCCTCGACGACGTGATCGATCGTCGCGTCGATGTGTTCGCGCTCGGGGTCTGCTTGTACGAGATGACGACAGGGCGCCGCTTGTTTCAACGGGCCAGCCTTGACCTCACGATGCGGGCGGTGGTCGCGGGTCGGGTACCGCCGCCGAGCGGGGTCGTCGTCGGCTACCCCGTCGAGCTCGAGCGGATCTGCCTGCGTGCGCTGGCCCACGATCCTTCGGACCGCTACCCCACGGCCGCAGCGCTCGCGGCGGACCTGGTATCGGCTCGACAGCGGCTCTTTCCCGAGACCGTCCCGCGAGAGGCGCTGGAACGTCACCTACATGCCTTGTTCGAGGACCGAATCCGAGAGAAAGCCGCTCGCCGGCGTGCTGCATTGGAGCGGGTAGCAGACCATGCGACCTTCGAGATCGACTTCGGCGCAGCGGATGCCGGGCTCTCGGAGCATCACGTGAGCCCCCGTCTACGGCCCACGAACATTCGTCCGCCACGGGAGCCCGTCTTGGCGGCGACGGACGTGAGGCCACTGTCCCGAGTCCCCACCCTCGCGACCGTGGCTGTGCTCGCGGGCTTGGCTTGCGGGCTCGTGGCGGAGGTGGGGATGCCCCCGTTCTCGCACGCTCGAGGTGGCCGAGGCGCGCAGCCTGACATGGTGTCCGAGATGTCGTTCGCCAACCCACGCAACGAGCGATCGAGCGCGGTGTCACCGACTCGGACCTCTCCGACGGAGAGCGCCCTCGAGCTCTCGGTCACCGCTCCGTCTTGCGCCGAGGTGCTCGTCGTCGTCGACGATGAGACGTGGGGCCACGCGCCGGTGGCAAGGCCCGTCCCTTCCACCCCCATACCCCATGTCGTCACGCTTCGGGGTGTCGGCCTCGAAGAGAGCATCACCTTCGACCGAGACCACGCTCTGGTGGTGGTGCACCCGTGCGCGTCGGAGCCATGACCGCTGCGGTCACGGCGCGAGCGCGCGCCGATGGTGCCGAGACTCCGCGTAGTGGCTCAGGGTTCCGCCGCACGAATCAGGAGCTCGACCGCCTCGACCAGTTGAGCTCGCCCGACGCCGCTTCCGAAGCCGAGGCTCCATTGCGCCGCTTCTGCGACACTGCCGAAGAAGCTCATCGGCAGATCGCCCACATCGCGACGTATGAAGTACATCGCCCTCAACGTGGTGCGCGCCAGCGTGGTCATCACACCGTCCCCGATCAGCACGTAGGCGAGACTACGAATGTTGTCGCGCCTGGCCTCGAACTCCCGCTTGGCTTCGCGTCGTGCCACCGCGTCTGGCAACGTGGCTCCGTTGCGCGTGTCGACGACCACGATCAGTCGACCCATTGGGTATCTGACGAGGCATCGCGCGACGAGAGGCTTGCGCTGGAGCAAGTCATCCAGAGTGAGCGTCACCGCGCAATACGTGAGGAAGAAGTCTTCGTACGTACCGAAGGCGACCCCGGGGCGAGGGACGAGCACCGCATCGAGCGCGACGTTCGTGCGAGCGTCGGTCATCGGTCCGTCGGCGTCCCGTCGTGAGGGTCCGAACACCAGCACGTGGTCACGTCCCAGCGATGATGCCTGACCCTCGAGCCGACCATGGCCGACAGGCTAGACTTTCACCCGTCGCGCAACAACTCGTCCGCGCTCCTCTCCTCGTACGACGATCTCGCGACGACGGTGACCTCGCGCTTGCGGTCGAGCCCAGCGTACGACCGGAACCGTGGCGCATTCTCGACGGAGATTGGCGTCAGAGCGCTCCTCCCGCTGGGCATCCTGATTTCGGCGCACGACGTCGAGCATGGACACTCGTCGAGTCTGCGAAGTGCATGCTCGCCATCGAACTCCGGAAAGAGGGTCGATACTTGGGTTCCCACGACCATCCGTTGAGCCGACTCAATCACGCCGAGGCACGTCCTCGCCGATGCATCCGAGCCGCGGCCAGCAGCTTCGCAGCCTCGTGGAGACGTCGTCGTCTCAACGGCGCATCGACACCGGACGCAGTGTGATGCGTACGCCCACGCGTCGCACCGCTCACGTCCTGGTTCTCGCGGCATGCCTCGCCGCATGCGTCGGCGACATCGGAGAACCTGCTCCAGAGAGTCCCGGACGCCCTCCCGGCGAGCACGCCGGTTGCCAAGCTCCGATCGACGCAAGGCCTGCATTCCTTCGACGCCTGAGCCAACGCGAGATGGCGCGGACGCTTCGTGACGAGCTCGGCGTGGAGCTCGACGTCTCGACGATCGTCGGCGCCGAGCGCACGCCGGCCGGACTGTTCTCCAACGACGCGCGGACCGTGTCGATCGTCGGCTCTCGCCAGGTCGAAGGCTTCGAAGCCCTCGCGATGTCGGCAGCGGACTCGATTTCGAGCGAAGCCCTCGGGGCGCACACGACCTGCGACACCTTTGCCACGGAGTGCACGCACTCGTTCGTCGGTCGCCTCGGGCGTCGTCTCTTCCGGCGACCCCTCGAGCGGGACGAGATCGCACGATACGCAGCGCTTTTCGAGGCCGCACGATCGGAGGGGGTCGGCTTCGACGTGGGGCGCCGCTTGGTCCTCGAGGCCATGCTTCAATCGCCGCACTTTCTCTACCGAGTCGAGCGCGAACCCACCACAGGAGCGCGCGATCTGGACGCCCACGAGCTCGCGTCGAGATTGTCGTACCTGATCTGGGGCTCCAGCCCCGACGCCGAGCTCTCTCGCGCCGCAGACGACGGTTCGCTCACGTCGGCAAGTGTCCTCGAGGCGCAGGTCGATCGTTTGATCGAGGCTCCTCGGGCTTCCGAGGTCTTTCTCGAAATGGTCACGGATTGGCTACAGCTCCGCGACGTGTGGAGCGTGTCGTTCGATCTTGAGACCTACGGGGAGGTAGACGACGCCCTCCGTGTCGCGATGGTCGAAGAGACGCACGCGCTTTTTCGAGATCTCTGGAACGAGGATCGCCCTCTGATGGAGATGCTCACTCGAACGGACGCGTGGCTCAGCCCCGAGCTCGCGCGCAACTACGGGCTCGAGCCCACGTCGTCCGAGTCGACCCGCTACGAGCTCGACGGGGATCCCCACCGCTCGGGCATCCTGACGCGCGCTGCGGTGGTCGGTCTGCAAGGGCAAGTGAGTCGCGCGCAGAGCGAGCCGGAGCCATCGGTGGTGCATCGTGGGAAGTTCCTGCTCCAGCAGTTCTTCTGTGGCTCCATCCCGCCTCCGCCGAACGACGTCGCCAACGACCCGAGCTTCGGCCGAGGCTTCGACACCGAGCGCGAAGCGGTCGAGATTCGAAGCGCGAACGCCCGTTGCGCCGGGTGTCACGCGTCGATCGATCCCTTGGGCCTGTCGATGCTCACTTACGACAACCTCGGTCGGCATCGTGAGGTCGACGTCCACGGGCACCCGGTGAGCAGCGACGGCGTCTTCTATGACGTTCCCCGCCCGGGGTTGACACCTCTGGGTGCGTGAATGGACTGGACTCGCAGGGTCGGGTTCGAGAGAACCGATGATCGTGAAGAAGCAGTGCTGAAGGTGCTCAGCGGCAAGGCGACCGTGGAGCAGGAGGCCGCGCGGCTGTGCGTGCATCGCGAGACGCTGCAGGCCTGGGTCGACGAAGGGCTCGCCGCGCTGGATGCAGCGTTCCATACGACGGCCGGTCCGTCGGAGGAGGAGCTCGAGCTGAAGAAGAAGAACCAGATGCTCGAGCGTCTCGTCACGAAGTACGTGATGCAGAAGGAGCTGCTGGAGAACGCGCTCGAGGCGGAGCGAGCGGAGAAGAAGCGGGGCCCTACCGTGCCCGGGAAGTCGTCGCGATGAAGCGCGAGACTTCTCGGGGGCTCGCACCCGTCACGGTGCTGTGTGCGACGTTCGGCTTGTCGACCGCCGCGTTCTACGCCGCGAAGAAGGCAAGCGAATCGCTCGACGACGCGCGCGAAGAAAAGTCGCGTTCGCCGCGGCGCGGATTCGCGACGGTCGAGGAGATTCTCGCAGCCGTCCGCAAGGTGCTCGCGGAGTTCCCGTCGTGGGGAGTTCGCAAGGTGTGGTCGATCCTCCGTCGCGAGCACGGGCTCGTCGTGAGCCGCAAACGGGTGTGGGCGGTGATGAGCGCCCACGGCTTGGTGCTCCCGAAGGAGCGCGAGCATCACGAGGCTCCGCCGCGTGGTCACGTCGGCGTGCCCGAACCGAATCGACGCTTCGCGACCGACGGGACGTTCGTGTGGACGACCCTCGACGGGTGGGTGTCGCTGGTGCCGACGATCGACTGCGGCTGTCGCAGCATCCTCGGGATGGTCGTCTCGAAGGCGCAGGACGCAACGACGTGGTTGCGCTCGTTGCGCGAGGCTTTGCGTGCCGCGTTCGGGTCGCCTGCGAAGGTCCCGCGTGGGCTCGAGCTCCGGACGGACCACGGCGCGCAGTTCACGTCGGCGGAGGCGAAGAAGCTCGCCACGACGTGGAGACTCGAGCACACGTTCGCGCCGAAGGGACGCCCGACCGGAAACTCGATCGTCGAGCGCGTCATCCGAACGCTGAAGGAGGAGCTCCTCTGGACTCGCGACTGGGCTGATGGAGCACGCCCGCGGAGTACCGCGCCTCACGGCTCGCCCCCGCGCCCGTGGCTGCCTGACCGAGCCTGCCGAAGCAGGGCCCCGCACACGAGCTCCGCTCGGGGGCCCTGCGGAGCGCAGGCTCAGACCGAACACTTCGTCGAACTTCAAACCCGAATCCTGCCGACGAAGTGTCTTGACAGAAGGGGAACGCTACA
>JALOQC010000427.1 GCA_025453555.1 Myxococcota bacterium
CGCACCTGCGGCGCCTGGATCACGTCGGCCGGGATCGCGAAGCTCCAGCGCGGATCGCCGTCGTCGACGTCGAACGCACCGAAGACGTGCGCGCCGTTCGCGGGGTACGCGCTCATCACGAGGTCGCCCCCGATCACCGGCTGGCTCATCAGCGGATCACCGAGCCAGCGCTTCCAGATCAGCTCGCCGGTGTCGGCGTTCGCCACGAAGATCGTGCAGCTCTCGGTGTTGAAGAGGATGCGATCGCGGTCGTAGATCGCGGCCGTCGGTCCACCGTCGGGCGCCGCGAGCGACCACGCGAGATCCCCACGGAACGCGTCGAACGCGAAGAAGCGATGGCTCGCGAAGCCACCCCCGACGAAGAGCTTGCCGTCGCCGTAGGTCGGCGTGGTGAGCAAATCGCTCGACGGGAGCGCCGTAATCCAACCGCGCTTGCCGTCTTCGAACGCGAAGCGCCGCGTGCCGCCCCGACCGGGCCGCGGGATCTCGAGCGGCCGCACCGCCAAGCGCGATCCCAACGCTTCAGAGGGAGCGTCTTCCGGGATTCCCCGAAACGCGAGCGCGCTCAAATCGACCTCTTCGACCCGCTCGTCCTCGCTCACCTCCGCGAAGGTCGAGCGCGGAACCGAGGGTGTCGCGGTGGTGCCGACGCCGCCCGAAGGCGAGCCTCCACACGCTGCGGTCAGAAGAACGATGGAGAGCGCGCGCCGCGCGGATGCCGAGCCCATGAGACCTCCCGGAGGGCCGACAGGTCAGGAAGCGTGCCGCGTGGGAGTGAGCGAGAGGTGAACGAAGAGAGCGTGGCTGGAGGGACACGCGAGTGTGTCTCGGCGGCAGGTGGAGGACGCCGAACCGAGGTCTCCCCCAGGCCACGAGGCTTCCGAGGGCCCGTACGTCGTGCCACGATGGCCACATGATCGAGAGCTTCACCGTGAGCAACTTCGGCTGCGTGCGAAACGCATCCGCCAAGCTCACGCCGCTGCACGCGTTCATCGGGCCGAACGACAGCGGAAAAAGCACGGTGCTGCGGGCGCTGCAGTGGGCGGCGGGGTGGCGATCGCGCGGCCTACCTCCGCAGGCCGACGGGGCCTCGAAGATCGAAGTCGCCCTCGCGCGCGATGGGCTCTCGGTGCGCTTTCGAACAACACGCAGCCAGCTCAACGGGACCGACCGGACGATATTGTCGTCCAAGCCGCTCGGGGAGTTCGAGTCGCAGATGGAGCGCCTCGGTTTCGGCGCTCCGCTGGGGATTGTTGAACTCGTTCGGTTCGATGCCGACCGCCTACGCGAACCCTCGCTTCTTCTCTCGCGCACCAAGCTCTCGACCTTCGTGTCGTCGCGTGGAGCCGGATTGCCCGCTGTGCTGATGGACATTCGTGGGCGCCCCGATGATCTCGGCGCGCGCATCGAGCAGCGTTTCAGAGCACGATTCCCCTACGTCAAAGGACTTTCTCTCCCCCCGACCGACGACAACCGCGTCGCGCTCGAGCTCGTGACGATCGACGGGAAGACGCTCTCGACGTCGCAGCTCTCGGAGGGCTTGCTCTACTACCTCGCGTTCGAGGCGCTTCGGCACGTGGAGGACGTGAAGCTTTTGCTCGTGGAGGAGCCGGAGAACGGGCTGCATCCGGCGCGGATCGCAGAGGTCGTGAAGGTGCTGCGGGAGATCAGCGACAGCGGGACGCAGGTCGTGATGGCGACGCACAGCCCGCTCGTGATCAACGAGCTTGGCGCGGACGAGGTGACGTTGGTGACGCGTCCGTCGGTCGAGGAGGGCACCCGGCTCACGCCGATGCGCGCCACCCGGAACTTCGAGCAACGTTCGAAGGTGTACGCGCTCGGGGAGCTTTGGCTCGCGTACGCCGACGGGGACACGGAGGCGCAGCTCGTCTCGAACGGGTCGAACGAGGACGCCGCGCAATGAAGCTTCTCGTGGCGGGCGAAGGCCCCACCGAGCTCGGCGACCGCGCACAGCCACCGCAGTATCGAAAAGGCCGAGAAGGCGTGCTCGAGGTCTTGCTCGCGCGCGTGCTCGAAGGAGTCGAGTACGAGATCTGCGATGCCGTCGTTTGGAGTCGGCTCGCGAAAGAGCCCCCAGGCCGACGGATCGTCTCGTACCGCGTCGGAATGGGCACACGAGGCGAGGGCAAGACCGTGCTCAAGCTCGCGCTGCGTGCTTTCGAAACCAAGCTCGATGCCGTGGCGTTCGTGCGCGACCGGGATCGCGACGAAGAGCGTCAGAAGGTCGTCGACGACGCGATTCGCGAGGCCGCGGCGATGTTCGAACACGTGAAGGTGGTCGGAGGCGTGGCGGTCGAAGCCATCGAAGCGTGGGCGCTCGCTGCACGCGACGAACGCGACTGTGAGCGGCACGCGCGCCCGAAGGATCACTTCGAGGGATCGGTGGTCGACGTGCTGCGCGAGGCCGACCTGGACGTCGCGAGTCGTCGCTCCCCCTCACTTCGTGAATGGCTTGGGCGCGCGCGGACGCTCCGCGACGCAACGTCGGAGAAGTGAGCGCGCGAACCACGCTTCCGTGGCACGTCGCGTGCGAAGCGGCTCTCGCATGATGCGAATCGTGCCACTCCTCTTTTCGGTTCTCGTTCTCTTCTCGCTCGACCTCACCGTCGCGCACGCCTGCTCCGACGCAGGACCACCGAACTCGTACTGCTCCGACGATCCCGACCACCCTGGTTGGATTGCGACTCTCACGCGGATTGCCCCGACGAGCAGGTCTGCGGCGCCGGTGGGCACTGCGCGTGCGAGTGTCGCTTCGGAGAGATGTGCGAGGGCGACGCGTGCCGCTGCGCGGACCAGCCCGATCCGGTGGTTCCACCCGGCTGCGACCGTGTGATCGACACGTGCGGCTTCGTGCAAGTGAACTGCCCGCCCGACGCGGGGCCCCCGGTCGTGGAGGATCCGTGCCGTCCCGACGCGGGTGGACCGACCACGCTGCCCGAGGAGTGCCGCGAGCCGCAGGACGAGGACGCGAGCTGCGCGGCGGGCGGTGGCGGCGCGACCGGCGGCGTGCTCGCGCTCCTCGGTGCGTGGCTCGTGCGTCGTCGTCCGCGCCGTCGATGAGACGGCCGCCTGCACTTCGTGTCATGCGCCGCATGCGCTTCGTGTGCGGCGCGTGCGCTTCGTGTGCAGCACAGCGACGTCTCGCGCGGTCGCGCTACGCATCGAACGCGCATTCGGGCATCCTCCGCGAATGCGGACCCTGCTGATACTAGCGCTCGTGTCTCTTCTGGCGTGCGGCGACGACGACGGCACGATCCCCGTCGACTCGGGCGTCGATTCGGGTGCGACCGACGGCGGCCGTGTGGACGCGGGCGACCCTCCCGACGATGGCGGCTTCGACGCGGGAAGAGACTCCGGGACCGACGCGGGCGACCTCGACGCGGGCGCCGACGCCGGCGACCTCGACGCGGGCGAAGATGCAGGCGAGGACGCGGGCACCGACGCTGGAGACCTCGACGCGGGCGACGCGGGTCCGCCCTGCATCGAGATCCCCGGCTCGACCGATCCCGCGGTCGTCTTGATGGGCGAGCTCTCCGCGACCAGCCCGATCTGGATGCGCCCCGAAGAAGGCGAGACCGCGATCTGCGAAGAGGTCGCGATGGGCGACTACGCCTACGAGACCTTCACGTTCTGCGAGACCGAGGGGCTGCCGCACTTCTGCCTGATCACGATGACGGGCGTCGATGGCGAGGGCGGCACGCTGAGCGACCCGTACCTCTTCGTGTATCCCGGCAGCTCGCTGCCCTCCGACCGCACGACCTGCGTCGCGGAGAACGACGACGAGAACGAGAGCACCCTCGACAGCTACGTCGAGGTCGAGGTGCCCGCAGGCGGATCGATCACGATCGTCCCGAGCTCGTTCGACGAGGTCGACTCCGTGGAGTCGCCGGGCGTCGGCACGTACACGCTGACGGTGGTGTGCTCCGAGCCAACGTGATCCGTGCTCGTCGGAGACGGCGAGACGACACCTCGCCGGCTCGTGACATCGGCGGCTGCACGCGATGCGCTCGACGATCGCGCCCGCGCGCCCAATGCTCGGGCGCATGTTCACCGGCATCACCCGCGGCACGTTCCCCGTCGTCCACGTCGAGCGCGAGCCCTCGTTGCTTCGCTTCGCGGTCGACCTCGGAGAGTACGCGCGTGGCCTCGAGCTCGGCGCGAGCGTGAGCATCGACGGCGTCTGCCAGACCGTGGTCGCGCTCGAGGACGACGTGGTGCGCTTCGACGCGATCCAAGAGACGCTCGACAAGACGACCCTCGACGCGCTCGTCGTCGGGCGTCGCGTGAGCGTCGAGCGGAGCGCGCGGGTGGGCGACGAGATCGGCGGGCACGACGTCTCCGGCCACGTCACGGGCACCGGTCGCGTGGTGGAGATGCGCCGCGAGGGCCACGACGTCTCGCTCACGATCGAGATCCCCCGCACCTGGACGAAGTACGTGCTCCCGAAGGGCTTCGTCGCGATCGACGGCTCGAGCCTCACCGTCGGCGAGGTGGTGGAGGACGGCGAGGTCGGGCGCTTCTCGCTCTACCTGATCCCCGAGACCCTGCGCCTCACCAACCTCGGCGACAAACGCGTCGGCGACCGCGTGAACGTCGAGCTCGATCCGCGCACGGTGGCGATCGTGGCCACGGTCGAGCGCGTGCTCGCCGCGCGTGGGCTCTGACGGCGCGTCGGACGGCGCGTCGGACGGCGAGGGGACGAGCTCGCGTCGAAGCGTGGCTCCAACGCCGGCCCATCGAACACGCATCCCTCGTGGGCGACTCGGGGCGCGGGCGTGAGGCGCTGGGACGAGCCCCTGCGAAACTCGATTGACAGGTCGCCAGGCCCCGCCAATATTCCGCCTCCCGCTGGCGATGTAGCTCAGATGGCTAGAGCGGGCGTTTCATACGCGCTAGGTCGCAGGTTCGATTCCTGCCATCGCCACCACGCCGCCTCTCGAGGCGGCGTTTGCTTTTGGGGCGTGTCGGCGGGTTCGATCCTTCGACGAAGCGCGAGGACGATCGCGGCGCGTCGAGGTCACACGAGGCGTACACGTCGCCGCGTGCTCGGATTCGTCGCCGACCACGTCGCCCGCCGACCACGACCACGACCACGACCACGACCACGTCGACGACAACGACCACGACGGTCTTCGACTCCGTCTCGCTCCGATCGTGCTCTTCGTCGCGGACTCGTGACTCCGTCTCCGTCTCGGTCGCCGTCTCGGTCGCCGTGGCCGTCTCGGACTCCGTCCTCCGCGCCGCACCGCCGCGCAGCTTCACACACGTCCGAGCGTCCTCGCGCGAACGTGCGCAGCGCTCGTACTGGAAGCCGAAGGATCCACGGCAACGCCGCTGGTCGCCCGAAATCGCCCGAAAATTTCGGGCAACGCGCGCTGTGAGCGATCGCGTCGTACGAGCCGGGACGACTCGCGCGCGCGATCCCCTCGCACGCCGCGACGAGAAACGAAGCTCGCGCGATCGCTCACGCCCCAACCCGTCGTCGGCGTCACGCCGGGCACGTGCCTTGCGATTGCTGCGCCTGTTCGGCCGGTCCCGCTCCACCACCTCGAGCGGACGCATCGGCCCGGAGGTTTCATGAAGAAGGTTTCGCTTTGGATGTTTGCCGTCGCCCTCGTGGGCTGCGCGGCCGAGCCGGCCAACAAGGACGGCGAAGTGCTCTCGACCGAGGAGCTCGAGCTCCGCACCGATCGCCGCGCCGACGCCGCGTCGCCCTTCCAGGGTGACCTCGCGTGGTGCGAGTGGTC
>JALOQC010000428.1 GCA_025453555.1 Myxococcota bacterium
CGAAGGCGCGGTCTTGCTGCGCGGCTTCGCGTCGAGCTCCGTCGGGTCGTACCAGGAGTTCACGGTCTGACCGAGCAGCGTGATCTCGCGGATGCCGCCTTCGACCATCTTCGCGATCTCGTCGACGATCTCGCGCTCCGAGCGGTAGCGCTCCGGACCACGCGTGGTCGGCACGATGCAGAAGGTGCAGCGCTCGTCGCAGCCCTTCATCACCGTGACGAAGCCGGTGACCTCGGGGCGCCCGTCGCGCGGCTTGGCGACGAGGAAGCGCGGGTCGTCGAGATCGAACTCCGTGCGCGCGCGCGGCGGAGCGCCGGTCTCGAGCTCGCGCAACAGCCCCGGCAGCTCCGGGATGTTGTCGGGGCCGATCACGAGATCGATCACGGGTGCCTTCTTCAGCAGGCGCTCGCCCTCTTGCTGCGCGACGCAGCCCGCGACCGCGACCGCGACGCCCGGCCGCTGCTCCTTGAGGATCCGCAAGGTGCCGAGGAGGCTCATGAGCTTGTGCTCGGCCTTCTCGCGCACGCTGCAGGTGTTGACCACCACGAGATCCGCGAGGGTCGCGTCCTCGGTCGGCTCGTAGCCGTCCGCGAGGAGGACCTCCTCGATCCGTCGGGAGTCGTGGACGTTCATCTGACAGCCGAACGTCTGGACGATGTAGCGCTTGGAGGGCACGGGGCGGAACGGATAGCACCCGGAGCGCGGCACGACGAGGCGGCGCTGCGGGTACGCCAGGCCGGGGCTCGCCGAAACCGAGAGAACGCGGGCGGAGGTGCTACAACGTCGGACGTGACGAGCCGTCCTCGCCCTTCGCCGCACGCGCCCTCGCGGGCACCACGTCGGCGCGCTCTCGTGCGGCTGCTGCTCGGCGCGCTGGTGGTCTGGACCTTCGGTGTCGGCCTCGAGTGGGAAGGCCGCCTCGCGCGGCTGGAGCGCGAGCTGGAGAGCGGTGACGTCACGCGGCGCGTGGAGGTCGTACGCCTGCTCGGGGGCTACTCCGCCGACGAGGTGCGCCGCGCGTTGCTCCGCGCGCTCGAGGATCCCGAGCCGAGCGTGCGACGCGAGGCCGCGGAGGTCGTGGGGCGCGTGCGGCTGCGTGACGCGCTGCCGATGTTGCTCGAGTGGCTCGAAGATCCGGACGCCGAGGTGCGCGCGGTGGCGGCGACGAGCCTCGGACGACTGCACGAGAACGCCGCGCAAGGTCCGCTCGTGCGCGCGCTGGGCGACGCCGAGGCGAGCGTGCGACGCGCCGCGGTGCGCGCGCTGGTGGAGCTCGGCGAGCCGAGCGCGCTGGTTCCGATCCTGGGGCGGCTCGACGATCTCGACCCCGACGTGCGCGTGGAGACGGCGCGGGGGCTCGCGCGGCTCGGGGACCCCCGCGCGGTGGTGCCGCTGATCGGGCGCGCGCGCGACGACTCCGTGCAGGTGCGCCAGGCGGTCGTGGGCGCGCTCGGCTCGCTCGGCGACGCACGCGCGGTGCCGACCGTGGTGCTCGCGCTGCGCGACGACGACGAGGACGTGCGGCTCGCGGCGATGGGCGCCCTCGGTCGATTGCGAGACGAGCGCGCGAGCACGGAGCTCGTGGCGATCGCGCGCGAAGGCGAGACGCGTGCGGCGCGCGCGGCGCTCTCGGCGCTCGGCGCCATCGGAGGCGAGCGCGCGCGCGAGGTCGCGGTGGAGAGCCTCGCGAACGCCGAGCTGCGCCCGCTCGCGAGCGAGGTGCTCTCGGAGTCGACTGCGCCCGGCGAGACGACGTGGCTCGCGGACCGCATCGCGCGGATCGACGCCCGCGATCACGCGAGCGCGCTCGCGACGGTGGTTCTGCGCCGGCTGCGACGGAATGCGGAGCCTAGCGCGGCGCCGGCCCTGCTCGCCGCCCTCGAGCGCGACGTCGATCACGCGACGGTGCTGCGCGCGCTCGCCTCGAGCGGCGAGCCGGACGTGCTCGTTCGGCTGCTGACGGAGCTCGGGCGCGAGAGCGAGCCGGTACGCCTCGCCGCGCTCGAGGCGATCGAGGACTACTTCGCGATCCATCCACCGGACGGTCGCGCCGCCGATCCACTGCTCGCGGTGCTCGGCCGCGTGCCGCCGAGCCAGCGCGTGCGGGTGGTGCGTCTGCTCGGCACGGTGCGCGCCGCGCGGGCGACCTCCGCGGTGCGCCCGCTCCTCGACTCGAACGATCCGACCCTGCGGCTCGCGGCGGTCGAGACCCTCGGCGCGCTCGGGGATCCACGCGGGACCGAAGCGCTCGAGCCTCTGCTCGACGCGGACGACGGGGCCGTGCGCGACGCGGCGGCGCGCGCGCTCGGTCGGGTGGCCGACGACGCCACGACGCGACGCCTCGTGACGAAGCTCGCCGATCGCGCGCCGACCGATCGTCACGCGCTCTTCACCGCGCTCGGCGAAGCGCTCGCGCGCGGCGTGACGGGCGACGTCACCGTGACCCTCGCGACGCTCGAGCGCTTCGTGCGGCACGCGGACGATGCGCTCGCGGCTGGCGCGGTGGCCACGCTGGGCCGCTGGGCGGACGAAGGCGCGCGCGACCTGCTCGTGACGCTCGCGCGCGACGAAGCGTACGGCAGCCGCGCCGCCGCGATCCTCGCGCTCGCGCGCGCCTCGCTCGGCACGTCCGCGAACGGACCGGCTGCAGAGGTCGTCGCGCTCTTCCGAGAGATCACGACCTCGACGCACGCGTCGCCCGCGACACGTGCGGCAGCGTGGATCGCGCTCGGTGCGACGGGCGATGCGTCCGACGTCGAGCCGCTGGTGCGTGGCGTTCGGGAGTCGCCGGGCCCGATCGCGGCCGCCGCGGCGTTCGGGCTCGCGCAGCGGCTCCGGCGCGATCCGGACGCGCCCGTCGAGGGCGACGCGTTGTGCGCGCTGCTCGCGCGGCGCGACGCCTACGTGCGCGCGAACGTGATGGTCGCGCTCGCTGCGCGTCGTGTGTCTTGCCGAGATCGCGTGCCAGGCACCTACCTCGGTCGCGAGCACGCCGAGTCGGTGCGGGCCGCCGCCGCCCGTTGGGCCGCCGCGCGAGGTCAGGACGACGAGGCGCTCGCGCGCTGCGCGGCCGAGGATCTCGCGCCGAACGTGGCGCATGCGTGCGCGCAACCGGGGCTCCCGCCGCTCGACGCCGACGTCGACGTGCATGCGTTCGCGGGCGACGAACGCACGCGCTTGCGCCACGCGCTCGTGGCGTTGCGCCTCGCGGACGGAACCGCGCTCGTCGCGTGGACCGATGCCAACGGGCGCTTGCTCTGGCCGCTCGCGCCGCGCGGTCCGATCCAGCTCGACGACCCGCTGCGCGTGCCGTTGCAGCCGTGAGCGAGGCGCGCGTGCACGACGGAGAGTCTTCCGCGCGGCTCGCACGACGTCATCCGTCGTTCGAAGCTGCATCCGCCTCCGCCGCGGAGAAGCTCGACGCGCGGACACGCTTCGCGCACCGCCGAGCGCGCGCGAACGCCGAGCGACGTGACGCACGCACCACGGCTCCACGCCGACTCGTGCTCGCGGGGCTCGCGCTCCTCACGTCCGCCTGCGCGAGCATCCCGGCCGATCGCTACGGCGTCGCGCGCCTCGAGCTCGAAGGCGTCGAGGAGATGGACGCCCGCGCGCTCCAGGCCTGCCTCGCGACCACCGAGCGCGACCGGCTCTCGGTCGACTTCGGCGCGCGAGGCGATCCGAGCTGCGGCGCGCCGCCCTTCGAGGACGCGCCAGACCTGCGCTTTCGCCTCTGGAGCTGGCCCTGGACGGATTGGCCGCTCTACGACCGCAACGTCTTCGAGCGCGATCTTCAGCGAATCGAGCGTTGGTACCGCGCGCGGGGCTTCTACGACGCGCGCGTGGTCGCCACTTCGCACGATCCGCCGAGCGCGGCGGAACGCGACCGCGTCGAAGAAGCGACGGAGTGCGAGCGCGACGACGACGACGAAGGCTGCCGTGTCGCGTTGACCGTCCGCGTCGAAGAGGGCGAGCCGGTCCTCGTGCGCTCGCGGACACTGGACGGCGACGCGGACCTCGGCGGTCCCCTGCGGGAAGAGCTCGCAGACGCGTGGGCGCTCGAGCTCGGCGATCGTTTCGACGAGGCGCTCTACGATCGCACGAAGACCGCGATGCTCCGCGCGATGCGCGCGCGCGGATACGGCTGCGCGAGCGTCGAGGGCCGCGTGGTGCTCGATCCGGAGGCGCGTCGCGCGGATCTCGCGGTCACGGTCACGGCAGGACCCCGCTGCACGCTCGGCGAAGTGATCGTGACCGGCCACGAGGATCTGAACGACGAGGTGATCCTCTCCGTCGCCGATCTCGAGCCCGGACAACGCTACACGGGCGAGCTGCTCGACGAAGCGCAGCACTACGTCTACTCGCTCGGCGCGTTCTCGAGCGTCGAAGTCCTCGGCCGTCCGCTGCGCGACGACGCGGGTGCGTGCACGGGCGTGGTCGACGTCGAGATCCGGGTCGCGCCCGGACGACGCCTCCGCTACGGCCTCGGCGGTGGCGTGCTCGCCGGCACCTGGCAGAGCGGCCTCGAACAGCAGGACGTGCGGCAGTGGGACATCCACGCGCTCGCGTTCGTCGAGCACCGCAACTTCCTCGGCGGCCTGCGAAGGATTCGCCTCGAGGCGCGTCCGAAGCTCGTGTTCCAGCCAGTGAGCGGCCCCTTTCCCGCGCCTCGCTTCGGCATCGACACGCGCCTGACGTTTCGACAGCCCTCGTTCCTCGAGCGACGCACGAACCTCGTGATCGACGCGCGCTACGACTGGGGTCCCGATCCGATCGATCGCTACTTCCGCCACGTGCTCGACGCGTCGATCGCGCTCCAACGAAGCTTCTTCGACGGGCGGCTCGCGACCAACGTCGGTCCCCGCGGCAACGTGTTCGTGGTCGCGGACGACGACGTGCCCTTCGCGAGCTTCGAGGTGCTCTTCCTCGACTTCAGCGCGCAGCTCGATCTGCGCGACGACAACCGACGTCCGACCAAGGGCGTGTTCGCGTCGCTCGAGCTCCACGCGGCGCGCTTCCTCTCGTGGGACTACGTGCGCGTCGTGCCCGACGTGCGCGCCTACGCGCCGCTCGGTCGCGTGGTGCTCGCCACGCGTTTTCGGCTCGGGTCCATGCACGTGCAGCGCGCGAGCGACGCGCTCGATCCGGTGAGCGCGCGCCTCGGTCCGAACCCGTACCGCCTGCGCAGCGGCGGCGCGTCGTCGCACCGCGGCTTCTTGCCCGGCTACCTCGGTGATCCCCCGGAAGCGAGCGGAGATCCGAGCTTGCCATTCACCTACAACAGCGGCGGCCTGCGCCGCTGGGAGGGCTCGGTCGAGCTGCGCGTTCCCGTGAGCGAGGCGTTCGGCATCGTCGCGTTCGCGGACATGGGCGACGTGAATCGCGACCCGAGCTTCCGCTTCGACTACCTGCGCCTCGCGGTCGGCGGTGGGCTTCGATACGACACGATCATCGGCCCCATCCGCTTCGACATCGGCGTGCGCGTGCCGGGCGCGCAGGTCGTCGGCAGCGACGATCCGCCGGTCGGCACCAACGTGCGTTTGTTCGGGCTGCCGCTCAACGGCGCGTTTCACCTCACGATCGGCGAGGCGTTCTGATGCGCCGTCTCGTACTCGTGATCTTCTTCGTGTTGGTCGGGCTCGCGTCGCTCTTGCTCTCGACGTGGCTGCACCTCGACTCCGCGCCCGGACGCGCCGCGGGTCGCGCGGTGCTGGTGGAGCTCGTGAGCGCGGAGATCGCGGGCGACGTGGAGGCCGAGGAGGTCTCTCGTCGACCGGCGCGCTGCTTCGCGGCGTGACGATCCGCGATCCCGATGGCCGCCCGGTGATCGTGGCCGAGCGCGTGCACGTCGGCTTCGATCCGTGGGCGCTCGCGCGAGGCGAGGTGCGCTTTCCCTTCGGCGAGGTCGAGCGTGGCGAGCTCGTGCTCCACGAGAACGCCGAGGGCCTCCCTTCGTTCATCGACGCTTTCGGCCCGGCGACGCCGAGCGATCCGGACGCCCCCTTCGAGCCGGGGAGCGTGCTCGCGATCGTGGAGCGCCTCGATCTCCGCGAGCTGCGGGTGCGCCGACGATCGGGTGGAGAACGGCTTCGAGCTGCGCGTGCACGAGGCGCGCGGTCGCGTGGTCGCGCCGTTCGGCCGCGAGCTGACGCTGGAGTCCGCGAGCGCGACGGTGCGCGACGACGCGAGCGGCACCCGCCTTCACGCGCGCCTCGGCACCGCGGACGGCGAACGGCTCGGGGCGCTGCTGACGTACGCGCCGCGTGCGAGGGAGAGCGCGGACGCGAACACCGACGCGAGCGCCGAACTGGGCAACACCGAGCCGACCGACGAGCTCGATCTCCTCCTGCACCTCGATCCGATTCGCGCGCGAACCCTCGCGGAGAGCGGGCTCGCCGACTGGGCCGAGCCGCTGCTCGGGGAGGTGCGCGGTCACGTGCGTCTGCGCGGCCCGCCCGATCGCCTCGCGCTCAGCGGCTGGGTTCGCACCGATGGCGGCGGCGTGGCCATCGACGGAACGATCGCGAGCGAAGGCGAGTCGAGCGTGGCGCTGCGCACGGCGGGGCTCCAGGTCGATCGTGCGATCGACGGGGCTCCCTCCGCGCGCGTGCGTGGTCGGGTGGCGTTCACGCTGCCCCCGGACGCCGACCCACGCGTGCTCGCGGAGCTCGAGCCGTTTCGGCTCGGTGACCTCGAGGTCCCGGCGACCCGCGTCGAAGGGACGCTCGGCGACGACGCGTTCTTCGTGGACTCCGCCCGCGCCGCGATGGGTACGAGCCCGCGGGGTCGGCCGCGGACGATCGAAGCGCGCGGCCGCATCGGCTACGACGGCAGCGTCGATTTCCACGTCGACGGAGAGGTCGGCGAGCTGGCGGACGATCCGACGCTCCGCGCGCTGATGCCCGGCCTGCGCGCAGACGGACGCTTCGAGGCGACGCTCC
>JALOQC010000065.1 GCA_025453555.1 Myxococcota bacterium
CGTGCCGCGCGCTTCGATGCCGCGGCTCTCGAGCCAATACGTGACGTTCGAGATGCCGCTCATCGGCCCGATGCAGATCTCCTGCTCGCGCCCGAACATGGCGGCCGGCACCCCGCTGTAGACACGATCGGCGAGCCACTCGTCACCCTTCTTCTGTGCCTTGATGATCGCCGCCGCGTGCACGCCGGTCGCGGTGCGGAACGCGTCCTCGCCGACCACGGGGTACGCGATGGGGATCGGGAAACGAGTCGCGGCGCTGACCTTGCGGCAGAGCGCGGCGAGCTTCGAGAGATCGCGGTCCGCGAGCGCGCCGAGGAGCTTGAGGTTGATGAGCAGGAGATCGAGCGGCGCGTTCCCCACGCGCTCTCCGATTCCGAGCACACAACCGTGCACGCGGTCCGCGCCGTGCTCGAGCGCGTAGAGGCTGTTGACCAGCGCGAGCCCGCGATCGTTGTGGCCGTGCCAGTCGATCTTCACGTCGGCGCCGGTCCCGGCGATCACGTGCCTGGTGAACTGCAGCAGGTTGATCACGCCGTCGGGCGTGACGTGGCCGACGGTGTCGCAGAGGCAGAGGCGCGTCGCGCCCGCGTCGATCGCGGCACGGAAGAGGTCGGTGAGGAACGCGGGCTTGCTGCGCGTGGTGTCCTCGGTGACGAAGGTGACCGGCAGGCCTTCCTTCACCGCGAAGCGGATCGCTTTGACCGAGAGGTCGATGATCTTCTCGTCGGTCCAGCCCTCCGCGTACTGACGGATCGGCGAGCTGCCGATGAAGGTCATCACCTCGACGGGGATGCCCGCCTTCTGGCTGACCTCGACCATCGGCGCGATGTCGGCTTCGAGCGTGCGGCCCGCGCAGGTCGCGCGGATGCCGAGCTTGTGCTTCGCGATCTCCTTGCAGAGCGTGAGCACGTCCTCGAAGGCGCGCGGGCCCGCGCCCGGCAGGCCGACGTCGGTGCTCTCGACGCCGACCTCGTCGAGCAGATGCAGGATCTCGAGCTTGTCGCCGATGCCGGGATCGACGACGGAGGGGTTCTGGATCCCGTCGCGGAGCGTCTCGTCGTGGAGCTCGAAGGGCCGCGGGAAAATCGGTCCTCGGCGCGCGGCCTCGTTCCAGTCGAAGATCAGCTCGTCGTGCATCGGAGGCATCGTAGCGGACGTAGGGCGATCGGCTCCACGGAGCTACCTCACTCCGAGTCGTGCTCGGCCACGACGCCCCTTCGCCCGCAGCTCCGGCCGTGCTCAGCCGCGGCGACCCTTCGCGCGGACCCACTGCTGGTTCGTCTCGAGCGAGTATTTGTAGACGTACGCCATGCGGCTCTCGACGAACTTCTCGTCGACCGGCTCGTTGCGCAGCCGCGCGCGCTCTTCCGCGAGCGTGCGCCAGTGCTGGAGCTCCATGCGCTCCCATTCTTCCAGGCTCTCCACCGGCTCGCCGTCCCGCGCGCGACGCGAGCGATCGGCGGCGATGCGCTGCCGCTCGATCGCGTGCCGGATCGGCAGCACGGCCGCTTCGGCGAGGTTCTGCACGCAGAACCCGAAGTAGTACCAGACCGCGGGGGCGCCCCGACCGGGTTCACGAAGCCGCAGTGCGTGCACGTCGGGAGGTGGCGCTCGTAGAACGCCTGGGCTTCGGGAGAATCGGACGGAATCAGGAAGTGCGACATGAGGGCTCCTCGAGAGAAGCCCGCTGTTCGCTCGCACCCGTCAGTTGCGCAACGGACACCCTTTCGGGCGTCCCATTCCCAACCGTTCCAAAACCTCGATCACCTCACAGGCCGAGCGCCTTGAGGATCTGCCCGATGATCGGCAGGGACTTCAAGAAGGCGAGGAATCCTGACGGTGGCGCGGTGACCGCAGTCCCAGTGGAAGACGCGGAAGGTGCGGCAGGCGCGGAGCCGCCGAAACCCGAGGGAGCGAAGCCCGATCCACCCGACGCTTCTTCGGGGCCCTCGTACGACCAGTCGTCGATGGCTTCTTGGAGGTCGTTGAGGACGCTGGTGTACTCGTCGAGTAGCGAGCGTAGGCTGGTCTTCTTGGTGACGTCGTTGGTACCGCGGAAGAGTTCCTCGACGCGGTCCTTGCGTGGCGCGAGCCGCTGGATCGCATGCGCCATCGCGGCCTTGCTCTGTTCGCTCTGTGCGGGCGTCATGAACTGGGCGGCCGCGAGATCCTTGAACGCGCTGAGGATGGTCTGAACCGTGTCGGGGAACGCCTCTTCTTGTGTGTGGCTGTCGCTCCACTGGTGAATGTCCATCGGGTCCGTGCTCCCGCGGACCGACTCGTACCCCGGACCCGTGCCTGGACCGTGGCCAGGCCCGTTCGCGATCAGGTCGATGCTGATGTCGTACGCCCGCTGCGTGGCCTGCCGCAGCGCAGCGTTCGTGGCGCGATGGCTCGACGAGCGGTCCCACAAGTTGAGGATCGCGCGAACGCCGCGGGCCTTGTGGCGAACGATCGGGCTGGAGAAGAACTCCGACTCCGCGTTCTCGAGCGTGACCTCGATGCTTCGATTGCCTTGGATCTGCGCGTGCTTGTCGAGGATCTGCTCGGTCGCCTGCTCCATCGACACCGCGCCACCGCCTGCGGTGGGAATCGTCGCGTTGTACTTCTGATAGAGCATCCCGTACTGCAGCATGATCGGGTCGGTCGGGCTGATGGTGCCCATCTTCTGACCCCACGCCGCCTGGCCGCGCAGCCACTGGTCCATCGACAAGCCCTCGCTCGCGACGAGCGTCGCGGGGTCCTGTCCGGCCTGGATCATGGCGCTGATCTTCGCGAACTGCTCCAGGGTGACCCCTTCGAGCGCGTCCTGGCTGACGTTCGGTTGGTTGGCGGCCATCCGTCGGACCGACGATTGCGCCGCGTACGTGTGGTACTTGGCGGCGATCGAGGGGTCCGCCTCCATGATCTGCCACCAGTCGTTCCACACGTGGGCCCAGCGGTCTTCCGTGAGCCCCTTCGAGCGCAGGTACTGCTGCCACGGCTCTCGGTAGCCGTACTCGCCGTGCTCCATCTTCAACGCGCTGTGCATCTGCATGATGTCGGCGCAGTCCGCGAGTGAGTACCCGTTACGCTTCTGGTCCATGACGTCCATGGTGTGCCTTCCCCTCGATTGATTCGCTAGGCGACGGCTACTAACCCGGCGCGCGCGAGCCCGTCAACGCCGTCGGCGAGCGTCGTTCGTCGTGCTCAGTTCGTAGCCGAAGCAGGGGCTGAGAGCCGTCGACGGGCAGGATCGCCCAATCTCGGGTCGTCCTCCCGCGCGAGCCGCTCCAGCCGAGATCGAAGCGCAGCGTCGAGGGCCCAAGACTGCGTGGCCCGCACCGCGGCCGCCCGCACGATGGCCGGCGCGGACGAGTCGAGCACGCGAAGCACGAGGGCGCGCGTGTCCGAAGAGGGGTCGTGGGCGAGCAGGAGGAGCGCGCGCGTGCGCACCACGAGCCAGTGGTGGTGCTCGGCGAGCCAGCGAAGCCGCGCGAGATCCGCGGGCTCCCGGAGGGTCTCCGCGCGCGGGAGGTCGCGGACGTGACGCGCCCGCAGCCGCATCGCGAGGGCCTCGGTGCCTTCGGGCGCGCCTGGCAACGCAGCGTTCGCGCCTTCGGCAGGGGACTGCGCCGAGACCCACGCGGGGGTGAGGAGCGCGAGGACGAGGGCGGCGAGCCTCGTCGTCGAACGGAGCGTCGTCGAACGAAGTGCCGTCGAACGGAGCGGTCGCGGGGAGGTCATCGCACCACCGGGCTGAGGGCGAGCACGCGGCGTTGCCACGGCGAGAGCTCGCGTTGAGAGAAGTCGCCCGACACCCAGAACATCAGGTTCCGTCCGCCCTGCGCTTCGCACTCCTCGGCGGACACGGTTCCGTCGCCGTCCGAGTCGCGATCGGCGTCGCACTCCGGGGTGTCCCCGAGCGGATCGTGGTCGAGACCTTCGGCTTCGCTGGTGTGGAAGAGGCCGAGCTGGTGACCGAGCTCGTGCGCGGTGGTCTCGGCCATCAGCAGCACGTCGACCTCGCCGTCCTCGGTGAGGTGCGCGTCGACCGCGACGATGACGCCGGCCGAGGCCGCCCCCGGCACGCCGTTCGCGCCGGGGATACCACCCGCGATACCCAACGTATCGAGCTCGTCGCGAAACCCTTGGATCACGTAGATGGGCACGCGGTTCGGATCGGCCGGACGGTAGCTGCCGCGCAGCGCGAGCGCGGTGTCGCCTTCCGCACGCGGGAAGGGATCGCCGTCCACCGCCGCCGTCGCGACCTCGATCGCGATCGGCAGCCCCGTCGCGTCGACCACCGTCTCCAGCTCGAGCGCGAGGGCGTCGAGGGTCGCACCCGGGAGCTCCGTCGCACCGACCTGGACCAGATCCACCCGCAGCGTGCCGCCCTCCGCACGACGTCGCGCGAGCACGTGGAGCGTCGCGCCGAGGCCCGCGCCGTCGGAGAGCGCCTCGATCCGAAGGCAGCCCGGCGCGAGCGCGGAGGTCTCGTGGATCGGGAAGATCACCGACGCGGAGTGATTCCACGTGTGGAAGAACGGGGTGCGAAGTCCGTCGGGGTCGGTCTCGAGATCGATCCAGATCCGACCGTCCTGCGCGACCCGCCAGAACGCCGTGAACTCGAGCCCGTCGTCCGCCACGAGCGCGAGCGAGGTGAGATCCTCGGGCACCACGACGTCGACCGCCGCCACACCGGTCTCGTCGAACGTGAGCGGAAACGACTCCGTCGTGACCTCGCCCGCGATGCCGAGCGTGGGTGCCGCAGTGGGACAGCTCAGCGGGCCGGCGTCCGGCAGCGGTGCGGGTCCATCCCCGTTGCCTCCGCCGCAGGCGACGATGCCTGCGCCCGAGGCGATGATGACGAGCAGCGTGAGTGCGAGTCGCTCCTGCATCCGAGCTCCGCTTCCAGGTTCGCCGTGGAGAGCCACGAAGGTAGCACGCGCGCGCGGAGGCTCTGCGGGATCCGCCACCTCGCGCGCCACCCTCGACGATCGTCAGGCGACGGAGCTCAGGGAGCCCGAACGAACCGAAGCGTGACCGCCGCGCCTCCGCTCGGGCCGTCGTTGGTCGCCGTGACGCGGGCCTCGTGCGCCTCCGCGATCGCGCGCACGATCGCGAGCCCGAGCCCGAGCCCACCGCCCCGCTGCCGCGAGAGGTCACCCTTGCTGAAACGCTCGAACACCCGATCGAGCAGCGCGGGCGGGAACCCCGGACCATCGTCCTCCACCCGCAGCACCGCGTCGTCGTCTTCGACACGCACGTGCACCGTCACCCGCGCCGACGCCGCGTGCCGGAAGGCGTTCCCGACGAGGTTCTCCACCACCTGCTCCAGACGCCCCGCGTCGCCGAGGATCATCGCCTCTTCCGCCACGAGCGAGAGCTCCCGCTTCGGGTGGATCGCCCGCATCGCGGCCGTCGCCGCGCGCGCCACCTCCGCGAGATCGATCGGCACGCGCTCCACCGCGAGCTCACCGCGCTCCGAGCGCGCCGCATCGAGCAGATCCTCCACCGTGCGCGACAGCCGCCCGAGGCCACGCTCGAGCAACACCTTCGCGCGACCGCGCTCCGCCGGCCCGAGCTCGTTCGCGCCGAGCGCCTCGATCGCGAGCCGCATCGTGTGCAGCGGCGCGCGCAGCTCGTGCGAGAGCGTCGCGACCAGCTCGTCCCGCGCGCATCGCCGCTTGTGCCTCGGCGCGCGCGACCCGAGCGAGCGCGAGCCGGTGCTGCGCGACTGCGAAGCGCACCGCGCGTTCGAGATCGTCCGCGCGAAACGCGCCCTTCACGAGGAAGTCCGCCGCGCCCGCTTCGAGCGCGCGCGCCACGACCTCGCGCTCGCGCGCACCGGTCAGCACGATCACCGGACCCGCGTAGCCCGCGCGACGCGCGCGACACAGCACCTCGAGCCCGTCGTCCGCGTCGAGGCGCAAGTCGAGCAGGCACGCGTCGAAGGGCTCCTCGGCTTCGGCGGCCTGGCCGAGCCGCGCGAGCGCCTGCTCACTGGTCGCGACGCGCTCGAGCGTCCAACCCGGCAGCGAGCGCGCCATCGCGCCGAAGAGCACGAAGTCGTCGTCGTCGTCCTCCACGAGGAGGACGCGCAGCGCGCGGCTCATCATGTCTCGGGCAGCTCCACGAGCTCGATCCAATAGCGACCGAGCGTCTTCATCAGCTCCACGAGCCCCTCGAAGGTCACAGGCTTCGTGATGAACGACGCGGCGCCGAGATCGTAGCTGCGCAAGAGATCTTCTTCGGCCTTCGAGGTCGTGAGCACCACGATCGGGATGCGCCGCAGCGAAGGATCGGCCTTGATCTCTTCGAGCGCCTCGCGCCCGTCCTTCTTCGGCATGTTGAGGTCGAGCAAGATGAAGCCCGGCCGCTCCGCGTCCTCGAAGGGCGGCTCGCGACGCAGGTACGCGAGGAGCTGCTCGCCGTCCTCGACGCACACCAGCTCGTTGAGCACGCGGCTCTTCCGGAGCGCGTCTTGGGCGAGCATGCGGTCGTCTGCGTCGTCGTCCGCCATGAGGATCTTCATCGCTCGCGCCTTCATGTCGGCTCCTCTCGCGCAGAGTCCATCGCAGGGTCTTTCGCCCCCTGCGCGGAGACTCTCTTGGAATCCCTCTCTGGCTCGCTCGCCCGTTCGGCGCTCTCGTTCGGTCGCTCGTGCTCGTGCGGCAACGTCAGCACGAAGGTCGTACCTTCCCCGACCGCGCTCTGCACGTCGAGCGTGCCCCGGTGTCGCTCCACGATGCGACGGCAGATCGCGAGCCCGATCCCGGTGCCGTCGTAGACACCGCGCCCGTGCAGGCGCTGGAACGGCCCGAAGATCTTGTCGCGGTACTTCGGATCGAAGCCGATGCCGTCGTCTGCGATCTCGAAGCACCACGCGTCTCCGGCGCGGCGGACGCGCACCTCCACGGTGTTGCCGCGATCTTCCGGATGGAACTTCAGCGCGTTGCCGAGCAAGTTCTGGAAGAGCTGCCGCATCTGCATCGGATCGGCCTCGATCGTCGGCAGATCGTCCGGCAGCACGAGGCGCCCCTTCGTGTCGCTCGCGCGCTGCTCGACATCGATCGCGACGTCCCGCAGTACCTCGCCCAGCGCGACCGGCGTGAAGGGCTGGCCGTGCCGGTGCACGCGCGAGAACGTGAGCAGATCCGCGATGAGCCGCGACATGCGCTCGGCCGCCGCCTGCATGCGCCCGAGGAAATCCCGGCCCTCGTCGTCGAGTGAGCCCGCGTGGTCGGAGAGGATGCGATCGCCGAACGCACGAATCTTCCGCAGCGGCTCTTGCAGATCGTGCGACGCGATGAACGCGAAGTCGTTGAGCTCGCGGTTGCTCCGCTCGAGCTCTTTCGTCAGCGCCTCGAGCTCTTCTTCGCGCGCACGCCGCGCCGCGACCTCCGCGCGCAGCTCCTCCGTGCGCGCCGCGACCTCGCGCTCGAGCCGCGCCGAGAACGTCGCCGCCGCTTCGAGCTCCCGGCGCGCGCGGCGCGAGAGCCAGACGAGCAAGCCGGACACGAAGATCGCCTGCACCACCAGCGCGATCACGAGCTGCAGGTGTCCACGCGCCGAGGCTTCGTGCGCCTCGCGCAGACGCGCGAGATCGTCCCCCTCGATCGCGCGCAGGTGCTCCATCACCTCGGCCATCAGCGCGGGACCGCGTCCCGATCGGATCAGCTCGCGTGTGCCCTCTTCACCCTGTGCGCGATCGATCTCGAGGATCTTCGCGAGGAGCGCGAGACGCTCGTGTGCGATGCCCTTCAGCTCCGCCACGCGCGTCTCTTGGGCGCGCTCACCCGCCACCGACGCCGCGAGCGCGCTGAAGGTGACGTCGAATTGCGCGGCCGCCTCCTCGTACAGCCGCAGGTGCGCTTCGTCGTGCGTGAGCAGGTAGCCGCGCACGCTGCTCTCCGCCTCGCGCAGGTTCGAGCGCGTCGCTTCGACCGCCGCATGCACCTCGCGAGCGCTCTCGGCCGCTTCCACGTCGGCCACGAGCGTCGCGGCCGCGAGGTAGCCGATCGCGGCGAGCACCCACGCCGCAGCGATCCCGAGCGAGTACCCGAGCGTGCGCGTGCGTCTCGCCTTCTCGATCGGCATGGACGCGGCACGGTAGTACACGCTCGGCGACGCGGCGTGCGCGAAAGCGTCGACCGATCCGTCGCGTGAGAGACGAGCGTGGCGTCTCGCCTCGTTCGTAGCGCAGAGCCTCGCCACGCTCCGCCGAAGCTCGCGCTCCGCTCATGCGCGCTCGCACGAATCGTTCGTCTTTCGCGAGCATTTCGCGTGGACCGCGCGCCTGGCCCGCGCGCTGCAATGCGGTCCTTCGTGGCTCGACGAGCCGCACGGAAAGGAAAACTCCCATGCTCCGCTGGTCCATCGCCTTCTTCCTCGTCGCCCTCCTCGCTGCGTTCTTCGGTTTCGGCGCGCTCGCCGGCACCGCGGCGTGGTTCGCGAAGATCTTGTTCGTGGGCTTCCTCGTGCTCGCGATCGCCTCGCTCCTCTTCGGTCGTCTCCCGAAGGCACCCTGACGTGAGCGATCGCGACCGAATCGGGCGCGCGCCTCGCGCCGAGATCGCGTCGCGTGAGCCCGAAGCCGCCTCGAGCGTCACGTCCGCCGAGGCGGCGAGGCCACGCGAGCTCCCGGCGCGAGGGGACGAGCCCCTCCACGCGCCGGGAGGGGTCGAGCACCTGCAAGACCCCGTCGTCGAAGCCTCGCGCGACGCGCGGAGCGCGGCTTCGCCAGGCCACGTCGTCGAAGCCTCGCACGACGTGTCGAGCGCGGCGTCGCCGGGCCACGTCGTCGAAGCCTCGCGCGACGCGCCGAGCCTCGAAGCTTCGGGTGATGCCGAAGCTTCCCGAGAGGTCGCCCTCGACGTGGCGGGAGCCGCACCGGGCGCGGAGGCCTCGCATCTCCTGCTCGACCAAGGCCCGGACACGCTCGTCGAGCGCACCGGCCACCGGCTCGTCTCGGTCGACTCGGTCTCCGACACCCCGACCGCTCGTCACGTCGCCCTCGCGCTCGAGGGCGCGCGGCGACGTGCTTCGTCCGAGGCCACCCGTCGCCCGACCGCGCCGCTGCGGGGACTCCAGGACGTCGAGCTCTTGGTGGTCGACGACGACGACGACGCGCGCTGGTTGCTCGCGCGCTACCTCGAGCGCGCGGGCGCTCGCGTGCGCACGGCCGGCTCGGTGCGCGAAGCGGATAAGGCGCTCGCCCGACGCCGCCCCCGAGCGCTGGTCTCCGACATCGGCATGCCCTTCGAGGACGGCCGCACCTTGGTCGCCCGCCTCCGCCGTCACGAAGCCGAGACCGGCCTCCCACGCCTCCCCGCCATCGCCGTGACCGCCTTCGTCGGCGTCCGAGAGCGCGACGCGAGCCTCGCGGCGGGCTTCGACGCCCAGCTCGCCAAGCCCCTCGACCCGGCTCGCTTGGTCGAGCTCCTGCGTTCGCTGCTCGCTTGATACCTCGATCGCGGACGTGGCGTATCGCCTCGTTCGTGACGTATGGCCACGATCCTCCTCGGCCGTGCGACGAATTCACGAGTAGTTTCAATGGCCGGCGCGTGGCACGAACGTCGCTGAGGGAGTCGCAGGGTCCTACCCGGAGGTTGCCCGTGTCCCGAATCCTCATCGTCGACGACGAGGCCGATGCCCGCGAGCTGCTCGCCCTCACCCTCACCAAGGCGGGCCACGAGGCCGTCGAGGCCTCGGCGCTGGAGCCCGCGCTCCGACTCGTGAAGGAGCTCGAGCCCCTCGATCTGGTGGTCGCCGATCTGCGCCTCGGTGCAGACGACGGCCTCGAGCTGTGTCGCCGCGTCGCCGAAGCCCGCCCCGACGTGCCCGTGATCGTGATGACCGGCTACGGCTCCATCGAAGCCGCGGTCGGCGCCCTCCGTGCCAGCGCTTACGACTTCCTCGTGAAGCCGCTCGATCCCACGGCGCTCCTGGCCGGCGTGCGGCGTGCGCTCCAACATCGCGCGCTCACCGACGAGGTGCGCCGCCTCCGCCACGAGGTCGGAGGGCTCGACGTCGGCGACGACTTCGGCATCGTCGGCCGCAGCCCCGCGATGCGCCGCGTCTTCGAGCTCATCGATCGCGTGGGCCCGGGCGACACCACCGTGTTGATCAGCGGCGAGTCCGGCACCGGCAAGGAGCTCGTGGCCCGCGCTCTCCACGCCCGCAGCGGTCGCACCGGCCGCTGCGTCGCGGTGAACTGCGCGGCGATGCCCTCGAACCTGCTGGAGAGCGAGCTCTTCGGCCACGTGCGCGGCGCCTTCACGGACGCGCGCACCGATCGCGACGGTCTCTTCGTCGAGGCGAGCGGCGGCACGCTCTTCCTCGACGAGATCGGCGAGCTCGGGCTCGACATGCAGCCGAAGCTCCTGCGCGCGCTGCAGGAGCGCGTGGTGCGCCCGATCGGCGCGAGCCGCGAGCGCACCTTCGACACGCGCCTGGTCGCCGCGACCAACCGCGACCTCGAGCAAGAGGTCGAGCGCGGCACCTTCCGCGAGGACCTCTTCTACCGCGTCAACGTCGTGAACATCGCGCTGCCGCCGCTGCGCAAGCGGGGGCACGACGTGCTCTTGCTCGCGCGCTTCTTCCTCACGCGCGCGGCCGAGCGCACCGGACGCGAGGTCGGCGATCTCGACGACGCGGCAGCGGAGCGCCTGCTCGAGCACGACTGGCCAGGCAACGTGCGCGAGCTGCAGAACTGCATCGAGCGCGCGGTGGCGCTCGCGCGTTTCGACCGGATCACGGTGGACGATCTCCCGGAGAAGGTCCGCCGCGCGCGCTCCTCGAACGTCGCGCTCGACGCGCGCCACCCCTCGGAGATGCCGACCCTCGCGACCCTGGAGCGCCGTTACGTGCACCAAGTGCTCGAGGTGGTCGAAGGCAACAAGACCGCGGCCGCCAAGGTGCTCGGCGTCGACCGACGCACGCTCTACCGGATGCTCGAACGCTGGGAGCAAGCCGAGGCCTGACCGAGCTCGCGCGTGGCTCCGTCAGCCGCTGCGGATCCAGCTCCACGCGAGCGGGCCCGCGCCGAGCACGGAGCCGAGCGCGATCCAGAGCTGCGCCTCTTTCGGAAAGAGCGTGACGAGGATCGCGCCGAGGAACAGACCGGGCACCGCGAGGTAGAAACGTCGATCCGCGAGCAAGCCGGCGAGCACGCTGCCGCTCCCGAAGAAGAAGAGCTCGATCGCGGTGCTCCGCAGATCCCAGAGCCCCATCGCGAGCGAGAGCATCCGCAAGAGCGTCGCGAGCAGGGCCATGAACACCAGGCTCATCGCCATGCTGCGCGCTCGCGCCGAGCTCTTGACCGTCTTCGGTTGAAACAGGCTACCGAGCCCGAAGAAGAACGCGAGGAGCACGTCGTAGATCAGCGTGTGCCACCACGCGTACTCGTACATCCCTGCCTTGCCGAGCCCCCACGCGCCGAACACCGGGAGCGCCACGAAGATCGCCCCGAAGAGCAACACCTTGCCGCGCGCCTTGCGCCCCGGGTCGCGCCGGAGCTCGAGGCCGAGCCGCTCGAGCCGCGCCGCCTCCTGGCGTTGCCGGAGCGCCTCGGTGCGCAGCGCGATCAGCTCGTCGCTCTCGTCCACGACGCCGTCACCGGTCGAGTCCGCCATCGAGGGGTGCGCGAGCTCTTGCAACAACGTCTCCGCGCTCGCCGCCTCGCCGCGCCGCAGGTGGTACTTGGCCATCAGCAGCAGCGCCTCGCGCAGCCCCTCCGCGGCCTCGGTGTTGTCCGGCCACTGGCGGAGCGACTCCGAGAACCCGAAGCGGCAACGCCCGAACACCCGCTGCGTGCGGGCGTTCCGGTCGTCGCTGGTGTCCGGGATCCGGTGCTGCCCGGTGAGCACCGCCTGTCCCGTGGTCTCCGCCACGAGCTGCCGCAGCTCCCGCAGCGCGCGTGACGCCTCCTGCGCGAGCGAGGCCGCGCTCCGGTGTCGCAGGAACTGACGCAGCGCCTCGCGCAGCGCCTCCGCGCTCGGGAAGCGGTCCGCGGGATCGGGCGCCATCGCCTTGCGGCAGATGCTCGCGAGCTCCGGCGGGACGCTCGCGGGCAACACCGGGATCACCGCGTCGTACGCCGCGTAGAGCATCGCCTGCAGCGAGTCGCCGCGGTTCGGGGGTCGCCCGACGAGGATCTCGTGCAGGGTCGCGCCGAGCAGGTACACGTCGGTCCGCGGCGAGAGCGCGCGGCGTGCGACGTCGACCATCTCGGGCGCGAGGTACGCAGGTGTCCCGAGCACCTCTTGAACCTCGTCCGACATCGGCAACCAACCGCGATACTTCGGGTCGGTACAGACCGCGACACCCCAGTCGACGAGGTAGATTTCACGAAAGGCCCCGACCATCACGTTGTCGGGTTTGAGATCGAGGTGAAGAATCCCTTTGGAGTGTGCGTAATGAACCGCGTCACAGACGCGCATCAACACCTGTAGATGCCAGGCGAGCCGATCGTCGGCGTCACTCGGAAAGGCCGGGTGACTCGGGTTCTTCATCAATTGACGCCAGGGCACACCCTCGATGCGCTTCATCACCAGGACGGGCGCGTTTCGTTCGTCCGTCCAGAGGCCGTAGAGCGGCACCACGTTCGGGTGCTCGACCAGCCCGAGGATGCGTCCCTCGCGCAGCAGCCGCTCCGCGAACGCCGGCTCGAGGAACTCGTCGCGCAGCGTCTTGAGCGCCACGTCGCGCCGCAGCCGGATCTGCTCCGCGAGGTCGATCCGCCCCATCCCGCCTTCCGCGAGCGGCCCCCGGATCCGCAGCCCCTCGCTGGTGCGCTCGTCGTCCGGCGGCGGCGGTAGGCTCTTCGGCTCGTCCGGCGCGTCGACGTCCATCTCGAGCGTCGGGGGCGGCGCGGTCCGACGAAGGCGCGGCGCGAGGGTCGGCTTGAGCGTCGCGTCGAGCGCGACGTTCTGATCCACGCGCGCGAGGTCGAGCTGCGCGACGAGCTGCTCGAGCGTCATCCGCCCGGTCGCCATCAGCGCCCTCCTTCGAGCACCGAGGCGCGCCGCTCGATGGACCGACGGAGAGGCCGCTCGTCGGTCGGCCCGGTCCAACGAATCACGAGCGACACCCCTGCGCTCGCCCGCGACACCTTCGTGCGACCACGAGGCGTCGCGACGTCCGCGCGCACGCCGAGCGAGCACACACTCCACGAGACACGCGACCTCAGGATCCTCTTCGACACCGACGCTCGGCCCCGAGGTGTCATCGCGAGATCAGATAGCCGACGACGGCCCCGAGGAGGAGCACCCCGATCCCGAGGAGCGCGAACGCCAGGACCCGCCCTGGCGTCGCGGGTCCACTCGCGAGCCCCGTCGGCGTGAACGCACCTGCGGAAGGCGTCAACGCGCTGGGCGCGGGGCGCGCTTTGGCAGGGCGGGGCTTCGCGGGCGTGAAGCTGGCCGGCGGCGGCGGCGCGGGGGTCGAGAACCGAGGCGCACCGGCGGTTCCGCTCGCCGCCACGAACGCTTCGTAGAGCTCGCGCGGCGTGCCGTAGCGATCGGCCGGGTTCGTGGCCATCGCGCAGCGGATCACGTCGCCGAGCTCGTGCGGCAGATCGGGGCGATGCGTCTCGAGCGGCTCGATGCGACCTTGCAGGATCGCGCCGAGGAGCTGCCCTTGGTCCGACGCCGAGAACGGGCTGTCTCCCGTGAGCGCCTCGTAGATGATCACCCCGAGCGCGTAGACGTCGGAGCGCACGGAGGCGTTCGCCGCCGAAGCGATCTGCTCGGGCGCCATGTAGCGCGGCGTCCCGAGCACGGTCCCGGTGCGCGTGAGCTTCCCGCTCGTGGCGGCACGCGAGAGCCCGAAGTCGATGAGCCGCACCAGGCTCCGATCCGTGCGGTCCTTCGGGAGCAGCACGTGCTCGGGCTTCAGATCGCGGTGCACGATCCCGGCGGTGTGCGCGACTCCGAGCGCGGCGCAGAGGTCGCGCAGGATGGGCGCGAGCACCCCCGGCTCGAGCTTGCCCGCGCGTCGGATGCGCTGCCCGAGCGTCTCTCCCTCCACGAGCTCCATCGCGAGCCACGGGATGTTCTTCGCGTGCCCGAAGCCGCGGATGCCCACGACGCCCGGATGATCCATCTCGCTCAGGATCTGCGCCTCGCGCGCGAAACGTTGGCGTCCCTCGCCGTCGTGTTTGTCGCGCAGGAGCACCTTGAGCGCGACCGGCTGCTGCGTGCGCAGATCGGTCGCGCGGTAGACGGCGCCCATCGCACCCGCGCCGAGCGGCGCGTCGATGCGGAAACGATCGCCGAAGAAGAAGCCGGGCGAGAACGGATCGACCACCTCCGTGGGCTCGGGCGCCCAGGGGTCGTCGTCGTCGTCCAGAGTCCTCGGTTCTTCGGACGCGTCGTCCGCCTCACTCACGGGCCGCATCCTACTTCAGTTCATCGGCTCCGCGCTCTCGCGCGGCCCGATAGTTTCGCGGAATCGTGCAGCTTCGCGGACGGCGTCCGCTTCGCCTCGCACGATTCCGCTTCAATTGGACACGCCACGCTGGACGGCGTGACAGGCTCGCTCGGAGCACCGCCGCGTCACCGTCTCCGCTCCCGCTTGAGCTCTTCGAGCTGATCGAGCGTCTTGGGCCAATCCCCCTTGAGCAGCCGCGAGAGCCCACGATCGGCGAGGAGCTGCCCTTCGTTCTGACAGGTCGCGCAGTAGTTGGTCTCGTGGTCCGCGTACGCGATGCGCTGCACCGGGCTCGTGCACACCGGGCACGGCTGCCCGTACTTGCCGTGCACCGCCATCTCCGGCCGAAACGCCGTCACCTTGTCGGGCCACTCGTCACCCGTCTCCGCGATCAAACGATCGCGCCACGCCACGAGCGTCGACTGCATCGCCGCGTGCAGCCGCGCGACCTCCGTGTCGGTGAGCTTCGTGGTCCAGCGGTGTGGAGGCAGCTTCGCGGCAAAGAGGATCTCGTCCGAGTACGCGTTGCCGATCCCGGAGAGCACGCGCGGATCGGTGAGCGTGCGTTTGATCGTGTGGTTCTCCGCGCGCAGCAGCGCCGCGAAGCTCGGCACGTCGATCGACAGCGGCTCCGCACCTCCGGGATCGTGCTCGTCGAGCGCCTCGTCGCCGTGCACCACGTGGAGCTTCGCGCGCTTCTTCTTGCTCGCCTCCGTGAACGCGAGCGAGCCGCGACCGACGTCGGCGGCTGACCCCGCCGACTGGGTGGAGACGTCGGCGGCTGACCCCGCCGACTGGGTGGAGACGTCGGCGGCTGACCCCGCCGACTGGGTGGAGACGTCGGCGGCTGACCCCGCCGACTTGGCGGAGACGTCGGCTGACCCCGCCGACCCAGTGGCGAAGTCGAACATCGCGAGCCCGATGCGACCGGGGACGGGCGCGTCCTTCTTCTTCCATTGAAGCCGGCCGGCGATCATCAGGTGGATCACGAGGTAGAGCGGCGCGTCGTCGAGCTGCCCGAGGCCGATCACCACCCGCTTGCCGAGGCGTCGCACGCACGTGACCGTGCGGCCGTGGGTGACCGAGAGCGGCGGCGTCACCGTGCGCAAGAGGAACGGGCTCGCGAGCCGCACCCGCTCGAGCACGGCGGGGCGCGCGTCACCGTCGATGGCGTCCGTCGCGTCGCGCGGCACGAGCCGTCGCCGGAGGGCGTCCACGTAGAGCTCGACGTCGGGAAGCTCCGGCACGAACGAACGATACCGCGGCCGTGTGCCGACGAGACGCTCGACGTGAAAGCACGGGCTCGAGCCGGCCGAACGGGTTGGTTTCGCGAGCGCCTTCGGCCAACACCCCTCGAGGGTCCCTCGAGCCCTCGAGCTTCCCGAGAAAAGGTTTCGTGGTGCCGGAAGGATCCGCGGGAGGAGTTGGCGATGGGTCGGGGTTTGCTGGAAGGGTCGCGACACGAGTCGGCGATGGGTCGGGGTTTGGATCCGAGGTCCAGCGACGGTTCGAGGATGGGTCGGGGTTTGGTTTCGGGGTCCCGCCCCAACCGGTGTGAGCGAGACCCGGACCGAGCTCCAAACGAGTGCGCGTCGACGAACCGCCGCCCATGCTCCAGCGGTGAAGCTGCGCATCGTCCCCGACCGCCTCGTCGTCAGCGAGGTCTTCGACAGCGTCCAGGGAGAAGGCCCGTCGGTCGGCGTGCCGAGCACCTTCCTGCGCCTCGGCTTCTGCAACCTGGCCTGCAGTTGGTGTGATACCGCCTACACCTGGGACGCCGCGCGCTTCGACCTCTCGAAGGAGCTCACGTCCCGCGCGATCGACGAGCTGGGCGGGGACTTGATGGCCCGATCTCCCCGCAATCTCGTGGTCACGGGTGGGGAGCCCCTACTGCAATCCGAAGCCATCGCCACGCTGCTGGCCACCCTGCCCCACCGTGTCGAGATCGAGACCGCCGGCACGATCGCGCCCACCGACGCGCTCCTCGCGCGCGTCGATCAATGGAACGTCTCGCCGAAGCTCGCCTCGAGCGGCAACCCCCTCGACAAGCGCCGTCGGGACGACGTCCTCGCCCGCTTCGCCACCCACTCGCGTGCCTTCTTCAAGCTCGTGATCGCAGACGAGGCCGACCTCGCCGAGGCCCGCGCCCTCCTCGATCACCACGCCGTCCCCCGTGAGCGCACCTGGCTCATGCCCGAAGGCACCACCACCGCCCAGCTCGCCGAACGCGGTCGTTGGCTCGCCGACGTCTGCACCCACGAAGGCTTCCGCCTCGGCACGCGCCTGCACGTGCTGCTCTGGGGCGACCGCCGCGGGGTGTGAGTGTGCAATGAGCGCCACGTGGGTCGGACGGAAGCGAAAGAGCCGGCCCTCGCAAGCCGGCTCTCATCGCTCATCGAGTCGCGTGGTCAGGGGCAGTGCGCGCCGAGCCCATCGAAGGTGTCGATGGCGAACTGCTCCCACTCGAGCGAGGGATCCGAGAAGCCCGCCGGATTCCCGGCCATCACGCTGCACTGACGGCGGAGTGTCTGGTTGACCGTGGTGACCCCACCGCCCGTCCACGCGGTGCCCGGGTCGGTGCCCACGGTCCCAAACGTGTCGAGGTTGGTGCTACCGCACTCCAGTCGAATTGCGTCGTCACCGTTGAAGTTCGCGACCGTGTTGCTGCTGGCGTTGCACGTGAAGCCGCCGATCGTGGCTTGGTTGCAGAGCACGAACGTCGCGTCCGCGGCCAGCGTCCCGGTGAGGGCAAACGACGCGGTCGGCGTCGCCGCCGCGCCGTTGGCGAAGAGCCGGATGAAGCAGCCCTCCAAGCTCATCGAGGCGGTGCCGATGTTCGCGATCTCGATCGCCTTGTTGTTCGTACCGCTCCCCTCGACGTACTCGCTGATGATCAACACGCCCATCCCGCCCGGCATGAAGCCCGTGAAGGTCGCCGTGTTCATCCCCGCGATCGCGGTGCCCATCGTGTCGCTCACGCCGGTGACGGTCACGGTGTAGGTCGTGCCCGCCGTCTGCGTGCTCGTGGTGATCGTCGCGCTGAGGCCGTCGCCCGCGAGCACCACCGCGGAGGCGGTGAGTCCCATGTCGAGCGCGAAGTCGCCGACCGCCACGGTCGCCGGATCGAGCGCCTCGGAGAAGGTCACCACGACCGTCGTCGCGGCCGTCGCCATCGCGCCCGACACCGTCGGAGCGACCGGCGCCGCTGCGCACGTCGCGTTCGGGTCACCCGGCGTACCGCGGCGCATCGTGTCCGGTCCGTAGGTCGTGCCCTCGGCGGTCAGACACCAGCTCGCGCCCGCGTCGTTCGCCGTCGCGTTCAGGAGCGTGTTGCTGAGCTGGATGCTCACGCCGTCCGTGCTCGCCGGCCACGCACCGCCCGCGGCGTAGGTGACGGTGTCGATCACCGTGGCGCCGCAGGTCAGCGTGAGGGCCTCCCCCGAGTTGCCCAGACCGAACCCGATCCAGGTCACGTCCGGCGAGGCCTCCGACATCGCGCCGCCGACGACGAGGTAGCCGCCCGCCGGGATCACGACGTTGCCGAACAGCACGGTGTCTGCGGCACCACCGCCCGTGAGTGTGCAACCGAGAAGCTGTCGCGCGACCGAGCTGGTGTTGTGGAGCTCGACCCACTCCGCGTTCGTCTCGGTGCCGCCCAGCGCGTTGTACGTGATCTCCGAGAAGATCACCTCGCCCGCCGTCGGGTTCACCTCGGAGCCCAGCGCCTCGAACATCGCGGTGTTCGCCGCGGTGTCGATGCCGTCGCCCGTGATGGCGTCCTCGACGCCGGTGACCGTCACGGTGTAGGTCGTGCCCGAGGCCATCGCACCGACGGTGACGGTCACGCTGCGACCATCCTCCGAGACGACGACCGCGCTCGCCGTGAGGCCCGCGCCGCCGGTGAACGCGAAGTCCTCCGCGCCCACGGTCGTCGGGTCGAGCGGGCGCGAGAACGAGACCACGACCGTCGTGGGCGAAGTCGCCACCGCACCCACCACCTCGGGCAGCGGGCACGAGGTCACGACGAGATCGCTCTCGCGGTAGCCCATGAGCTGCGCGCGGTTCGTCGTCGTGTTCGCGAAGCGCCAGAGCGGCGCCGGACCCACCGCGACCTCACAACCGGCCTCGAGCGCGAGGTCGGCGACGAAGGCGTCGGGCACACGGAGCTGGAGGTCCGCGTTGCCGGTGATGCCGGTCGTGTCGACGGGGAACGACCGGTGGCCACCGCCGCCGAAGCCGTCAGCGCCGGCGAGCACCACGTTCGCGAACACGTACTCGCTCTCGTAGTCGTCGGTCGCGCTCACGAGGTCCGTCGCGGCCGTGACGTTCTGCACGAGCGGCATCAGGTCCGCGCCCGTCGCACTGCGCGTGAGCGACTCGATCGCGGTCACGCGGAGCATCCCACCGACGACGCTGGTCGTCGTGACGCTGAAGTCGATCGTGTCGCCCGCCGCGAGCACTGGCGTGAGGGTCGCCGGGTCGAGCGCGACGAAGAGCGCGGGGCCGGTGGCGTCCGACTGGACGAAGAAGCCCGCCGGGTCGCTGCCGATCATGGGCCGCACGTAGGTGACGATCGCGTCGTCGATGGCGATCGCGGGGCTCAACGTGCCGGGCGTCGCCGCCCGCACCGCCGTGATGCCGTCCATCTCCGTCCCCGCGTCCTCACCCGCGTCGGTGCCGCCGTCCTCGGTGCCGGCGTCTTCGGTGCCACCATCCTCGGTACCAGCGTCCTCTCCGGCGTCGTCTTCGAAACCGCCGTCGGTGCCGGTGTCGGGCATCTCGCCGTCCGTCATCGATGCATCGCGACCCGCGTCGCGACCCGCGTCCATCATCCCGGAATCCGCGGGTCGGTCGTCGTCACCACAACCCACCACGCCGATTGCGAGCGCGGTGAGCACGATGAGCCATTGAGTGCGTTTCATCTGGAGCTCTCCCAATTCATTCATCGAGGATCGTCGGGGATCCGTTTCTTTGGTTGCGACCTCGCGCGAGGTGAACGTCGAGACGACACGATGCGCCCGAGACCGCCGTGAGCTGCGACGAGGTCGACCTCACGCGAAGGGAGCCTTCGGCCCCAATCCCATCGGCCCGAGGCTGTCACCCGAGGCGCGCACCGTCAAACGCGGGAACGCCACGCGCCGTGACGCTCCGGTGAAACGTGAACGCCATCGACGGCTCCCGCGTCGATGCACTCACCGATGCACTCACCGATGCACTCACCGATGTGCCTCGAAGGTCGTGCCTCGAAGGTCGTGCCTCGAAGGTCGTGCCTCGAAGGTGGTGCCTCGAAGGTGGTGCCTCGAAGGTCGTGCCTCGAAGGTGGTGCCTCGAAGGTGGTGCCTCGAAGGTGGTGCCTCGAAGGTCGTGCCTCGAAGTGTGTATCAATCTTGAATCACCGCGATACACCCAGGCAGACATCCAACAGGCCAGCGTCTTCGACGGCTCCTGCCAAGGCGTCGTCGGCGCCGTCCAAGTAGGGGAAGCGGTGAACCCGTCGACCCAGCTTCTTCTCCAGCAACGCCCCGTTCGTGGCGGCGCTGGGGTCGGGGCTCGGCGCGGCGCGCAGCACGACCTCGGGCGACACGCCCACCGCACGCAGCGCGTCGACCGCGGTGAGCGTGTACGAGAGCACGCCGAGCACGTCGGGCGCGACGAGCAGCACGCGGGCGTCGAGCGCGACGGCCAGGTCGCGAACCTCCCGCTCGGCGTCGACCGGCACCCGCACCCCACCGGCCCCCTCGACCAGGACGAGCTCGTGTCGTTCCCCGGCGGCTCGCAGCGCGTGGACGATGCCGTCCCAGTCGACGGCGCCCTCGCCCATCGTGGTGGCCGCCCATGGAGCCACCGGGGACGGAGCGCGGAACCACGGACCCGGCCAGACCGCGCCAGCCGCCCGCTCGAGCGCCGCCGCGTCGACGGCGTTCTCCGCGACGCCGGTCTCGAAGGGCTTGATGCCTACGACGTCGATGCCTCGACGGCGCGCCGCTCGGGCAATGCCGCGTGTCAACGTCGTCTTGCCGGCGTCGGTGCCGGTCGCGGTGACGAGCACGATCACGAAGCCCTCCGAGGTTCCTTCACGCAGTCGACCCCACCGAGCGGCCGAGCGTCACGCCGAGGCGCATCGGTCGGCCATGTCACGCCGCGGGAGGACGGCGGCCCCGTCACGCCGGTCGGCCCCGTGCTCATCGGAGGCTCCGAAGCGCTTCGATCACGGCCTCGACCTGCGCGGGGGTGTGGGTCGCCATAGGCGTGAGCCGGAGCCGCGCCGTTCCAGGGGGCACCGTCGGGGGCCGAATCGCGAGCCCGAGGATGCCGCGGTCGCGCAGCACCGCCGCGACGGCGAGGGCACGCTCGTTCGAGCCGAGCACGACCGGCACGATCGCCGCCTCCCCCGGGACCTCGAAGTCGAGCTCGCGCAGCGCGGCCCGAAGGCGGAGCGCGTGGCTCGTGAGCTGGGCGCGGCGCTCGTCCGCGGCGGAGACCGCTTCGACCGCCGCACGGATCACGGGGAGCAGCGCGACCGGGAAGCCCGTGGAGAAGACGAAGCTGCGGGCCACGTTCACGAGCCACTCCCGCAGCTCGGGCGCCCCCGCGACGAACGCCCCCGCCACCCCGAACGCCTTGCCGAGGGTCCCGAGCAACACGTCGGGCTCCACCCCGAGGTCCGCGCAGAGGCCGGCCCCGGACGGACCGCAGACGCCCACGCTGTGGGCCTCGTCCACGTACAGCCAGGCGTCGTGGCGGCGTGCGACCTCCGCGAGCTCTCGGAGCGGAGCGTGGTCGCCGTCCATGGAGAAGATGGCGTCGGTGACGACCAGCGCGTGCCGGGCGCTGCCTCGGTGGGCCCGCAGGAGACCCTCGAGCGCCTCCGCGTTCGCGTGTGGGTAGACCTCGATCCGGGCGCGTGAGAGTCGGCAGCCATCGATCAGGCTGGCGTGGTTCCACGCGTCGCTGAGGACCAAGTCGCCCGGTCCGACGAGAGCCGGGATCGCACCGACGTTCGCGGCGTAGCCGGAGGAGAAGAGGAGCGCGCTCGGGAGGCCCACGAAGGCCGCGAGGGCCTCCTCGGTTCGGTCGTGCTCCTCCAAGTGCCCGACGATGAGGCGGCTCGCCGAGGCGCCGATGACGCTCACCTCGTCGAGTCGGCTTCGGAGCGCGGGGTCGGAAGCGAAGCCGAGGTAGTCGTTCGAGGAGAAGTTCAGGAAGCTTCGGGCGCCGTCCCGGACGACGGGTCCGACGTCGGCGAGCGCGCGCAGGCGTCGGAGGAGCCCTCGGCTCTCTCGCTCGCGGAGGCGGACTGCCAGGTCGTCGCGCAGGGACACGACGGGTGCCTAGCACCACCGCGCGGACGTGGCAGCTGTCACCGTTTCACGTGAAACGGCGGTGGGAGGCGGCGTTTCGCCGTCTCGGTCGGCTTTCCGCGCCGCGGGTTGGTTGGGGCATGCGCCGCTCGACCCAGGAGCCATCGATCCAAGAGGCATTGCCCAACAGGTATTGCCCAACAGGTATTGGCCCAACAGGTATCGGCCCAACAGGTATCGGCCCAACAGGTATCGGCCCAACAGGTATCGGCCCAACAGGTATCGGTGCGCCTCGGACCCCTACCGCACCCCTGCCGCGCCCCGGGCGGCTGGCAGTCGTCACCGTTTCACGTGAAACGGTCGCGGCGGGCGCTCATTCGGCGGTCGGCGCAGGAAGCCCCCGCCTCCGTGATGTCCGCCGCGCTCCCCAGCCCGCCACCCGCCGGGCCTTCGTTTCACGTGAAACTCATCCCTGGGGTTCCGGGCCCCCGGTCGCCCGTTGATCCCACCACGCCCTGGGCTATCCTCCCGCCCATGGCCGAACGGGACTTCTACGGTGCGCTCGGAGTCTCGCGCAGCGCGAGCGCCGACGAGATCAAGAAGGCCTACCGCAAGTTGGCGCGCGACCTTCACCCCGATCGGAACCCTGGCGACGCCGCCGCGGAGGAGCGATTCAAGAGCGTGGCCGAAGCGTACGGCGTGCTGTCCGACGCGAAGAAGAAGGCCCTCTACGACGAGTTTGGTGAGGTCGGCCTGCGCGAGGGGTTCGACCCCGACCTCGCCCGTCGGGTCGGGGCGTCGGGACCGAGCGCTGGCTTCGAGGACATCGGGTTCGACCCCTTCTCTCGGGGTGGTTTCGGGTTCGACGTCGAGGAGGTGCTCCGCCAGGCCCGGGCGCGAGGCCCGGCGCGGGGCCCGCGCGCGCGGGACGTCGAGGCCGAGCTCCAACTCGACTTCCTCGAGGCGCTCCGTGGTGGGGAGCACGAGCTGTGGATCGGCGCCGCTCCCGAGCAGCGCCGGCTGAAGGTCCGCATCCCCTCGGGGATCCGGGACGGGGAGAAGCTGCGCCTGCGCGGCCAGGGCGGGATCCCACGACGCGGTGGCCCCGCCGCGGATTTGGTCCTCACGCTCCGCGTCGGCACTCATCCGGACCTCTGGTACGAGGACGACGGGCTTCACCTACGTCTCCCCGTGCGCCCCCTCGAGGCCTTCGACGGCGCGAAGATCGGTGTCTCGACCCCGCAAGGGAACGTCAGCGTGCGCATTCCGGCGGGTTCCAAGTCCGGCCAGCGGCTCCGTCTGCGTGGAAAAGGGGCCAAGCATCGTGGCGGAGAGCCAGGCGATCTCGTCGTGCATCTGGAGGTTCAGGTGCCGACCCAAGGCGATGCGGAGCTCCGAAAGGCGCTGGAGGCGCTCGACGCCCAGTTGCCCGAGATTCGGAGCCAGCTCCCCAAGCTCGACTGAGAGCGGGCTCCGCTTGCGCGGATTGAATCCGTGCGGTGAAGAGGCGCTGAGCGCGCGGTCGGGGAAGCAGTGCAACCAACGCCTGCTCTTTGGGCACCGCTCGCGAGGTGAAGGCGCGTGTTTCACGTGAAACGCCGCCTCGGGAATCCGCTCCCTCGCTTCACGCGTCCTTGAAGCCTCCCCCCCCTCGTGGTAGCGCCCCGCCGTGGCTTCGGTCGATCTCCAGCGCCTTCCCCGCCACGTCGCCATCATCATGGATGGCAACGGTCGCTGGGCGCAGTCCCAAGGCCACCTCCGAACCCTCGGGCACCGCGAGGGGTCTCACGCGGTCCGACGAATCGTCCGAGCGGCTCGCCGTCTCGGGGTCCAAGCCCTGACTCTCTTCGCGTTCAGCGAGCAGAACTGGGAGCGCCCTGCCCCCGAGGTCATGGCGCTGATGGAGCTGCTCCGCGAGTACCTCCTGACCGAGCGCGAGGAGCTCCTGGAGAATGGGATCCGCCTGCGGGCGGTGGGCCGCATCGACCGGCTCCCCGCGACCGTCCGCGACGTGCTCGACCCGCTCATGGCGGAGACGGCGGAGCTGCGGGGCATGACCCTGACCCTGGCCCTCTCGTACGGTGGGCGTGAAGAGATCGTCGATGTTGCGCGCCGTCTCGCCGAGCGCGCCCGCGCTGGCGAGCTCGACCCCCGCGAGGTCGACGAGGCGCTCTTCGAAGCCAACGTGCCCTCGGTGGACGTCGGCCGCGTCGACCTCCTGGTCCGCACGGGCGGCGAGCAACGGATCAGCAACTTCCTGCTCTGGGGCGCGGCCTACGCCGAGCTCCACTTCACAGAGCGGCTCTGGCCCGACTTCGACGAGGCCGATCTCTACGAGGCCGTCGCGGCGTACCAACGTCGTGATCGGCGCTTTGGACGCGTGACATCCGCCGACCACGAGCCGCATCCTCGGGCCGCCGAATGACCTCCGCTGCGCCCGACTCACCCACCGCTCCGTCTGCCCCCGAGCCCGAGAAGAAGGGACTCGGCAGCACCGCGCTCCGCCTGCTCTCCGCCCTCCCCCTCATCCCGAGCGTGCTCTGGTTGATGTTCTGGGCGCCCAAGTGGGCCTTCGAGGTCTTTGGTCTCGTGTGGATCGCGATCTGCGGCCACGAGCTGATGAGCATGACGATCCCCGAGTCGCGCCTCGCGCGTGTCTGGGGGACCCTCGCGACCGTCGGCCTGACGGCGGCCATGCTCCACGCGCCGAACGCTTCTGCGCTCGTCGGAGCTCTGCTGGTGCTCGGCGTCGGCGGGCTCTTCGTGGCCCTCGCCGCGCCCGAGCCGATCGAGGACGCGAGCCGCCGTCTGGGTTGGCTCTTTGGCGGTCCGATCTACGTGGGCGTCACGCTGGGGGCGATCGCGGCGCTCCACCAACAGGCCCACGGCGGCGCTTGGGTGTTGCTCAGCATGTTCCTCGCGTTCTGGAGCGACACCGGCGCGTACTTCGCTGGCCGCGCCTTCGGACGGACCAAGCTGTACCCGAAGCTCTCTCCGAAGAAGACCGTCGAGGGCGCGATCGGCGGGCTCGCGGCGGGTGTCCTCGGCGCCCTCCTCTTGCAGCAGACGTTGCTCGCGGGGGTGCTTCCCTGGCTCGACGCCGTCTTGCTCGCCCTCGTGGCGACCGCGCTCGGCCAGGCGGGTGACTTGCTCGAATCGCTCATCAAGCGGAGCTGCGGCGTGAAGGACAGTGGCAACATCATGCCCGGCCACGGCGGCCTGCTGGATCGTTCCGACGCGCTGATGTTCACGTCCGCGGCGACCTTCGCGTACGTGACCTGGATCCTTCCGCTCCGCGGCTGACCCGTTTGCGGCTGCGGCGGTGTCGCCGCGCCGACCCGAGTCGAGCCAGCCCTCCCCGCCTCGTCGTCGTCCTCGCGTCGCTCCCGCCGGGCTTCGTGTGTCGGGTGCGCCCGCGCGCCGCGCGTCAGAATCGCCTACACGTCGCGCGTCGGTTCGCCAGTCGCGCGTCGGGTTCGCCTGTGCGTCGTGCGTCGCCGGCTTCGTCTGCGCATCGTCGAGCTCGTCGCGCCGGCCGCGCGTCGCCGGCTGGCACGTCGCACTCGGGTGGGACCTCACGAGTCGCGCCGGCTCTCTTGGCGCCTCGCTTCTGCCCTCGAAGCGAGCGCACGGAACGAATGCGACGGAATAAAAACGACCGCGGTGGGGGGGAACACACCGCGGTCGCTAGGGAGGCGGACGCCGGAAAAAGGGGGGGACGTTCCGGCGTCCG
>JALOQC010000066.1 GCA_025453555.1 Myxococcota bacterium
GGTGTCGATCGGACGCTGCAACAACCAGAACGCGAGGTTCTGCTCGTAGCCGCCCGCGTAGGTGCGGCCGAGCATCGTCATCTCGGGGCGAAGCTTCAGGTCGCGGAGCAGCTCGCGGCGGAAGAGCGCGCGGACCTCGTCGACGAAGTACTCGGGACGTTCGCTCCACGAGAGCAACGCGAAGCCGCGCGGGTCGTTGGCGTCGGCGTAGACGGTTCCGACGAGGTTCGCGTTCTCGTCGAACGCGGCGCGGAACGCGTCGGCGTAGCGCTGCGTGTCGACGCCGGTCGGGGCAGTGAAGACGAGGAGCTGCAAGAAGAGGCGACGGTCCATCGCCTGCTCGACGTCGCCTCGCTTGGCGCCGTGCTCGCGGACGTCGATCTCGGGCAGCTCGGCGCGGGGGTCGACGGGGGATCGCGGTCGTTCGCTCATGGGCGCGTCGTACCACCCACGCGGGCGAGCGTCACTGCGATGCGCACGCTTCGTTCTCCGGGCGCCAGGAGCGCGGCGCAGTCTTGCTTGGCTCGGTCGCCGGACGGCGACGCTCTCGCTCGGCCTGTCGGCCGGCTCCAACGTCATTCGCTCGGCGGCGACACGCGCGCCCGCACCTTGCGCTCCGCGAGCACCGCGACGAGCACCGCCTGCAGCCCCCGCGCGTCCAGGCCAACCAAGAGCCCACCGTGCTCGGCGAGACCGTGCAGCCCCATCAAGTGCAGCGTGTGCCGCTCGAGCGGCAGCTCGAACCGACCGCGGTGCAACGCGCGCAAGAGCGCTTCGAGCTCCTCCAACGACACCTGCGTGAGACCTCGTCCCGCCGTCATCGCGCGCCTCTTTCGTTCGAGCGTGTGCTCGTCGACACGTTCGCACGCGCGCTCGTCGGCTCCGGGCTCGCGGGGCTCATCGGGGCGGCGACAGACGCGTCGCGCTCTCCGTCCACGGATCGACCACCTCGCTCGTCGAAGGCGCGGGGGGCGGCGTACGCCACGGATCGAGCACCTCGGGCGAGGCGATCGCGCGCACCGCACCGACCCGGCGGACACGCTGCGGCGACGCAGCCCAGGGATCGAGCACCTCCGTCGTCGGCACGCGGTGCATGCGAGCCGGCGCGCTCTGCGGAGCGCCCGCCGGGGCCCACGGGTCGAGCACCTCCGTGACGGCGGGAGCCTCCGCCACCACCGGCGGCGTCGCGTGCGTCTCGTGCACCAGCGCCGCCGCGAGCGAGACCACCCAGCGCCCCGTGCGATCGCGTCCGGGCGCCACGAGCGTGCGTTGCGCCGAGCCGCGCGGCCCCCGAAGCCACGCCGTCGCGGTGCGCCCGTCGCGCGCGAACGCGATCGTGAGCCACTCGCGCGCGTCGACCGCGGCTTCGTCGGCGACTCCGACCGCGCGTACGCCTTCGGCGGCGAATGCGCGCCGCAGCGCTTCGGCGTCCACGCGCTGCGCCGACTCGAAGACCACGATGATCGGCGCAGGATCCTCGGCGCGCACGCTGGAGGCGGCGACGCAGGAGAAGAGCAGGATCGCGAGCGCGCGGATCACGTGTGGATCGTGCCGCCCGAGGGACGCGGGGTCAATCGAGGGAACGCGATCGAAGCGGTGTTCGGTCCACCGAGCCAGGGCACCTCTCACCGAGGCGGGATCGAGTACGTGACCTGCGCGTGGGCGACCGGTCCGTCGAGACCCGGAGACTCGATCAGACAATCACCGACCGCCAGGCGTGAGCCGAGCTTGAGCATGCGCGCGCGGGCCGTGAGCTCGCCGGGCGCGGGCTTTCGCAAGAAGGTGAGGTTCAAGCTCGTGGTGACCGCGAGCGGCACCGGCCCGATGAGCGAAAGCACGAGCGCGTAGAACGAGAGGTCGGCCATCGTGAAGAGAGTCGGTCCCGAGAGCGTGCCGCCCGGCCGAAGGTGACGGTCGTCCTCCCCGTCGCGGAGCCGGAGCACGAGCTCGCCGCCGCCCGCGGAGACGATCTCGCCGAATCCCGCCGCCTGCGGGAACTCGCGCTGAAGCAGCGCGTGCAGCGCCGCGATGTCGAGGACGTGCCGGAGCTCGTTCATCCCGCGGTGATAGCAGCTCCGATCGCGTGAGGTTGGGCTCGACCGACTCCGACTCCGACTCCGACTCGGCCCCCGGGCGTGACGCCCCTCTCAGCGGAGGCGTCGTTCGCTCGCCATTCGCTTGTCACACGCGGGCGGCCGTGGTGTTTTGCGCCGCCATGTCGACCCCCGAGCCGAGCCCCGCCGCGGACAAGCCCTTCGATCCGAACGAGTACCCGCCGCTGGACCTCGTGTCGCCGCAGCTCACGGTGCGCGCCGTGCTCACCGGCTGCCTCGTCGGTGGCGTGCTCGCGCTCTGCAACATCTACGCGGGCCTCAAGATCGGCTGGGGCTTCAACATGAGCATCACCGCGATGCTCATCGCGTTCGGCATCTTCAAGGCGTTCCGCCCGATCGGGATGCTCGAGAACAACGTGAATCAGACCGCCGCGTCCTCCGCGGCGTCGATCAGCTCGGCCGGCCTCGTCTCCGCGATCCCCGCGTACACGATCCTCACCGACCACCACCTCAGCTACGTCGTGCTCGTCGTGTGGACCGCCGCGGTCAGCTTCGTCGGCGTCGTCGTCGCGATCGGCCTGCGCCGCCAGATGATCGTCGTCGACAAGCTGCCCTTCCCCGGCGGCGTCGCGTCGGCCGAGACGATCAAGCAGATCTACGCGCAGGGCAAAGAGGCCATGGCGCGCGTGATGATGTTGCTCGGAGGCGCGGTCACCGGCGCCACCATCAAGCTCGTCGCGCACTTCGCGAAGCTCCACCCGCTCGGGCTGCCCGGCTCCATCGGCGCCAAGGCAGGCGCGGCGAGCGGCGCGACCAAGTACACCTTCGCGAACCTCGGCTTCAGCCTCGAGCCGAGCGTGCTCATGGTCGGCGTCGGCGCGATCATCGGCATCCGCGCGGGCGTCTCTCTCATGCTCGGTGCCGTCGTCTCCTGGCTCTGGCTCGCACCGATCGCGCTCGACGAAGGTTGGGCTGCGCCCGGCGCGCTCGAGCCGGACGCGATGTGGTTCGGCTCCATCAACAAGTGGATGCTCTGGCCCGGGGTCGCGATGATGGTCACCGCCTCGCTCACGAGCTTCGCGTTCAGCGGCAAGAGCATGATGAACGCGATGCGCCGCACGAGCGGCGCCGTCGAAGATCCGAACGACGTCCCGCGCAAGGTCTTCCTCGGCGCGCTGATCGGCGCGCTGGCGCTCGCGGCGATCACGCAGACCGCGTTCTTCGGCATCCCGCTCTGGCTCGCGATCGGCGCCGTCCTCTTCACCTTCGTCCTCGCCATCGTGGCCGGCCGCGTCTCGGGCGAGACCGGCATCACGCCCGTCGGTCCGATGGGCAAGGTCACGCAGCTCGTCTTCGGGGTGCTCAGCCCCGGCGACGTCGCGGGCAACCTCATGGCCGCCAACGTCACTGGCGGCGCCGCGAGCCAGACCGCGGACCTCCTGCACGACCTCAAGACCGGCGCGCTCATCGGCGCCTCGCCGCGCGCACAGGCGGTCGGCCAGAGCTTCGGCGTCGTCGCGGGCGCGATCATCGGCAGCGCCGGCTACCTCCTCCTCATCCCCGACCCCAAGGGCATGCTCCTCGTCACCGAAGAGTGGCCCGCCCCGGCGGTCGCCGCGTGGAAGGCCGTCGCCGAGCTCTTCCGCGAAGGCTTCGACGCGATGCCCACGATGGCCATGGAAGCGATGGCCATCGCAGGCGGCCTCGGCATCGTCCTCGCGCTCCTCGAGAAGCTCCTCCCCAAGAAGGCAGTCACCTGGGTCCCGAGCCCCGGCAGCATCGGCCTCGCGATGGTCGTCCCCGCCCTCTACTCGGTCTCGATGTTCGTGGGCGCGATCGTCGCGTTCGTCCTCACGAAGACCAAGCCCGAGTGGAGCAAACGTTTCCTCATCGTCTTGGCCGCGGGTCTGATCGCGGGCGAGTCGCTGGTGGGCGTGGGGCTGGCGATCTGGCAGACGGTCGCGGGGATGATGGGGTGAGGCGACGCGTCCCCACGCTCAGAGAACCGTGATGATCTGCGCCGTGTCGTAACAACTGGCACGAAGCGGGCGCCTGAATCCCCCCGCCGGCATCGTCGTCGGGGACGAGGTCGCACAGTCCAGCGATCCGCTTCGTGCGGTGAGCGACAGTAGCGTGCCCTCCACGGGCTCGTTCATCGTCACATGCACCCGCGATTCGGGCCCGTCGTAGTGCACGATGCATCCCAAGCACGCGCCCCCGACATCCACTTCGACGTTCGGTGACGTGGCCATGGGCCCCCATCCCACGCCCCGTCGACGAACGTCCCATTCGTCGACCCGAGATCCTCGACGAAGAGCCCCTCCCCCCGCCAGGTGAGCCGCGCATGCCGTCGAGAGAGCGCCCGATCTTCGAGCACCACGTCGGAAGGGCTCGCGCGCCCAACGACGACTGAATGCCCCTCACGAAGCGCGACTCCGACCGACAACGATTCGCCAATCATCAACACGGACGCACGGCGAGGAGCTACGTCCGCGCGCACGATCGTCGACTGAAAGGTCGTGGTGACTCCGCTCGACATCCGCGCTCACGCCCTGACGCGATGCTCGGACGGTGGTCGACCAGAGACCGAGGATCAAGGACTCACGAGGGCGGGGACTGGTCGGTTTCCGGTCACATTCAAAGATCGGAGCTCAGCGGACGCCCCACGACTCCACATGGAGAGAAAAGGAGATCACTCGAGGAGTCCGCCGAACCGCACGATCATTCGCTGAGCGTTCGAATCGTTCGCGAGCAACGGGCCCCGCAGCAGCACGAGCGCCGCTTCGCACAGACCCGATCGGTGGAGGCACTCCGCCAGTAGCAGCGCGAGCTCGACGTTGGCGGCGACGTAGCTCTCGAGGGCCTCTCGGGCGAGCTGCAACTCGCCGAGTGCCATGGCTGCCTCGGCGTACACGCGTGCGTGTTGGGTTCCGTGCGCTCGGTGCTCGGCGAGTGCTTCGAGCGCGAGCTGGTGCTGCCCTGCAGCGACGAACGCGATTCCGAGGTGGAGCGCACACTCTGGTCGCTCGTCCGCCGCGGACTGCTCGAGCTCGTGCTTCCAGGCGACGACTGCCCTCTCCCAGTCCCTCACGGACGAAAGCAGGCGCGCTCGCTCGCGTCGCACCTCGAATGAGTCGCTCGGAAGAGCGCGCAGCGCGTGGGCCGACGCGACGACGTGACCGAGCTCGCGGTGCGCCTGAGCGAGCCGGAGCTCCTTCTCGACCGACGACTCGGTCACGGACGACCATCGGTCGACGGCCGACTGCCAGAGCCCGGCCGACGACGCGCGCAGCGCTCGTGTCCGACGCAGTTCCTCGGTGCGCGCCCGCGGATGGTCCGGCGTATCGAGAGCCTCGATGGCGGCAAGCACTCGTTCGCACGCGCGTCCGTCTCGGAACGCGAACACGTCCTCCATGCGTCGAGCGTACTCGGGCTCCGGCTCGTCGTTCCGGGCGGAGAGGCGAGCGAGCTGGTCCGTGACGTCGGCGACGGTCGTGCACACTGGTCCGAACCCGTCGCGGTCGTAGTCGAAGTACCCCGGCCGAGTCAGGTGCCCACCACCGAAGACCTCGTCTCGGTCGAACTGGAAGTAAACGACCGCGCGTCCCAGATACGCCAGCTCGAATGCGGTGCTGGAGTAGTCCGTGACGAGCACCGTCGTGCGACGGAAGACGTCTTGAATCGACCCGCCGACGTGCGTCTTGATGCTGATGTGTGAAGGGACCTGGAGCTCGTCGATGTAGGGCGTGAGGTTTGCGTGAGGGAAGAAGTCGATCTCGTATCCGCGGTCGCGCAGCTTGCGGAGCCGATCGGAATGCAGGAGCGCGGTCCATTCACGCGCGAAACGTGAGCGCGCGAAGTCGGGATTCTTCTCCCGGGCGTTCCCGTCGCCTTTCACGCGTCCGGCGAGGGACAAGCGCCACGTCGGCATCAACGTCAGCACCCTCGGCCCGGTCGCACCTACGCCTTGCAACAAAGCGTCATGGCGCGGGAAGCCCGTCAACGCGACTTCACGATCGCAGTATCGGTACGGACTCTCGTCACCGACGATCGACGCGTGCTCACGAGGACTCGCCGTGATCAACAGATCGATCGGCTTCGGATTGAGCCACGTCGAGATGTCGTCCTTCGTGACGCCGTGCTGAAGGAACGTCACCTTGAACCGGCGGAGAGCGGTCCTGTCGAGATCCGGCATCGGCGCGACGACGTAACGATCCACGTGGGACGAGACGACGTGACGTGCGTTGGCGAGAGCGGCACGATGCGACGCTCCTCCGAACTCCAGCAGGCGAAAGCCTTCGCGCTGCAGCCGCTGCCAATCGTGCGACGAGCGACGAAGCACGAAGAACGCGTTGATGTCGGGACGCGTCGCTCGAACATACCGGTAGAGGTGCTCGGCGTTGTCGTCCGCTTGCGTGTCGCGGTCCATGAAGAGCCAGCAATCTCGGTAAGGCTCACCGAGAGCGGTCGAGGTCGCCACGCCGTGCTCGATACGCCGATACCAGGAGAGCGCGCTCGGCCTCGGTCTCACGGACGCGGCGGCCTCGAGGTCTCGGCTGGCGATTGTCATCGCCGGCCGACGTTTCTTCAGAGTGAGCTGGACCGGGCTCGACCCGAGAAACATCGAAACGCGAGTTTCCTCCTCAGGCAGCCGTACCCACAAGATGCGCTCATCGAGGAATGAGCAACCGGCGAACTCGTGACGTTGCGTCTTCTCGAAGACGACGTCGAGCTCCCCGCTCTCCGTACGGAGCACCTCCGTGTCCTTGAGATCGGCGTGAAAGTGGCGCACTCGAAAGAGTCGCTTGTCCGGATCGAATCCGTCGATGTACCCGCGAGGCGACACGTCGATCGGGTGGCCGGCCATCTTCAGCCACCCAAGCTTGTGGAACAGCCAGACTCCACTGAGCTCGAAGTCGAGAATGACCGACGCGTCGATCCTCGTGAGCAACTCTCGCGTCAGTTCGCGGAAGGACTCCAACTCCTCCCGCGAGAGAAAGGCAGTGTGCTCGCTGTGGTCGACGACGCGGCGGAAGTACCACGCGAGATCGTACAAGATCGTCCGCTGCAACCAGACCGGCGGTCGAGCGCCGCCGTCGAACCGCTTCAAGAGTTCGAGGTGAGCGTCGCGCAGCAAGCGGGTGAAGCGCTCGGGCGACTGCCAAGCGCGGTCCATCGTGGAGGATTCGTCCGCCCGCTTGCGATAGAAGTACCGAGCCGATGCGCACAGCCCGATGGACTGCGGTGGATGTTCCAGCAGGTACCGCGCGACGAAGTGCGCATCCTCGAAAACCGGTCGAATCGACTCGTCGAACCGAAGTCCCATCGACTCGACGAGATCACGACGAAAGAACGCGCTCGCAGCAGACAACTGAAGTAAACACTCGTCGAGCTGCGGTCCACGCGCGATCCGATCTCCCTTGTAGAACCGAAACTTCAACGGGTGATTGTCTCGAATGGATCGACTCTTCTCCAGGTAGAAGACGAGGTTGCACGACACGAGGGTCGAGTCCGATGCCTCCGGTCTCGAGAGCAGTTGATCGACACGCTCGAAGTAGTCTGTCCCGACGAAGTCGTCGGGATCGATGAACGTCACCCAGTCGCCGGTGGCGTGCTCCAGGCCGAGGTTTCGCGCAGAGGCTTGTCCCCCGTTCTCCTTGCGGAGAATCTTCACTCCGCAGGGGAATCGCTCCGCCCAGCGCTGCAGAATCGACCAGGAAGCGTCGGTCGAACCGTCATCCACTGCGACGAGCTCGACGTCGTGTCCGAAACGGAGCGACTGCCGGACGAGCGAGTCCAGGAACTCGTCGAGGAACGGGGCCGCGTTGTATACGGCGGTGACGACGCTGTACCGACGAGTGGCAACCCGCGTCGGCCGTGGCAGCTTCGCGCGAACGCGCCACGCCCGCTTGTCCACGGCATCGCGAAAGAATCGTTCGGGGGACTCGATGAGCTTCTTGAGCTTCTTGTTCATTTCTCGTCCACCGCGCTCCGTTCACGCGGTGACGACGTAGTAGTCTGGTGGAGCCGAGAAATCCACTCGCGGAGCACCGAGCTCGTGTGCCTCTTCGACACTTCGGAGTGCGCTCGCGAGTGATGCGGCTTCATCCTCGTGCTGACGAACTGCGACTTCGTCCTCGCTCGACGCGATCACGTCGGCGTGTCGAAAAAGCAGAGAGCCCCGGGAAAAGAGCGCGTAGTAGAGAACTCGCTCGACGGTGGCGACGTCGCCGAGCGTGCGAAGCCGCGCGAAGAACTCGCTGTCCTCGCCGGTGCGAAGCGGGCGCAGGTAGCCGATGCGGTCGAGCACGAGCTCTCTTCGAAAGAGCACTCCGGGGAGCAGCTTCCGCACACGCCGACCGTTGATCGTCACGGGCCGTCCGTCGGGGAGAACCCGCCGATAGAGACACGTGGACGCGATGGTTCCGGGGCGCTGGAGCGCCTCGAGCTGCAACGCCAGCCGCGCGGGATGCGACCAATCGTCCGCGTCCTGAAACGTCACGAGCGCAGACTGCGCGACGCTCAAGCCCACGTTTCGCGCGCAGGCGACGCCGTGCGAGAGGTCCGAGCGGAAGACCCGTAGAACCCCGTGCCGGGCCGCGAGCGAGACGGCGACGCGCGACGTGGCGTCGATGCTCCCGTCGTCGACGACGATGATCTCACGGGGACGCACGATCTGCCGCACGAGCGAATCGACGGCGCGTTCGAGCGTGCTCTCGGCGTTTCGCGCGGCGAGGATCACCGCGATGGATTCGTGGGAGACGCGTCGCGCTCTCTCTCGAATACGTCGCACGTTCGTCGCCATGGCATCGAGCCATGGTCGCTCGAGGGGATCCTCCAACAAACCGAGGAGCGCGGGGTGCCGATGAAGTAGGGGAACCAACCACTCGCCCGCACGACGCACTTGCGGGCGGCGCGAGTCCGCGAAGAATCGCTCGGGGTCCCAACGAAGCTTGGCCAGCTTCGACATCACACGTCGATACCGCGAGCGTTCGCGACGCCTCGACTCAAATCCCCCCGAACCACCGGATCCCCGTGGGCCCCGCTTCTCGGTCCGCGCGGACGTAGAAGTTGCCGTTGGCTTGGCTCGCGTGGAGGAGGTAGCGGCGGAAGGCGTCGTAGAGGTCGGCGTCGAAGGTGCCGGGGTCGCGGAAGAAGGACTCCAGCGTGCCTTGGTGGGTGAGGCCTGGGAGGTCGTAGACCGCGCGGCCCGCGCAGTGGACGGGGCAGGCGTGGTGGAGCGCTTGGAGGCCCGTGGTGCTGTTGATGGTGATGCAGCCGCTGGCGTGCTTGAGCAGCGTGGGGAGGTGGAGGTCGTGGCAGTAGAAGAGGCGGCCTTCGAGGCCGTGCTCCTTCGCGAGCTGCTTCACGAGGTCGCCGTACTCGCTGAACGGGCGATCCATCGGGTGGTGCTTGAGGACCAGCGCTTGGTCCGCGGGCGCGCTGCGGGCGAAGCGGGCGACGACCTCGCGGAGGAACTCCTCCACGTCGCAGAAGCGGGAGTGGCGGATCTGGAAGTCGCAGTAGACCTGGAGCGGGACGAGGAAGAAGCGGCCGCTCCACTTCGTGGTGAGCTCTTCGAGGAGGCCGCGCTCTTCGAAGGCGAAGCGCTGCTTGCGGACGAAGCCGCGGACCCACGAGCTCGCGTGGAACCACGCGTTGAGGTTCCGGTGGTGCTCGTAGAACGGGAAGCCCTGGTTGGCGTGGGTGAACGTGAGCGCGTTGAGGGTCGAGTACCAAGCCGACATGCCGAAGCTCGGCGCGACCGACGTGGCCGGGTTCGGCTCGGGGAGATCGAGGTGACGGTAGACGTCGGGGTCGCGCGGCATCGGGGAGTGGCCGTTGACGCCGTCTTGTTCGAGCGTGATCCAGTCGGGGCGCAGGTAGCCTTCTTCGAAGACCCAGACCGCGACGCGGAGCTCGCGCGCGACCTCGATCGCGGCGCGGTGGTGCTCGCGTTGATCGCCGAAGAGGAAGATGGCGTCGACGTTGCGCTCGCGGACGAGCTGCTTGACGAAGCCCGGCCACTGCGCGCGGGTGCCGCGAAACGCGATCGCGTCGGGGCCCGGGTAGAAGAGGACGTCGCCCGCGTGGAAGTTGATCTTGGTGGTGCGGATTCCCGCTTCGCGGAGCTCGGCGCCGAAGCGGCGCATGAAGGGGCCCGCGGGGCCTTGGAGGAGCAGCGCGTGGCGGCAGCCGAGCTGCGGGAGCTGTCCGGGTCGCGCGGCGGCACCGACCGGACCGCTGCCGGCGATCGGTCCGCGACGCTTGGGCGGGACGCGGAGCATGCGCGCTTCGAAGAGGCGGCGTGCGAGCGGGGCGCGATGGAGCGGTGCGGTCATGCGACGTGGGCTCTCGATCAGCGGGAGTTCAACGTGGGCAGCGCGGCGACGGATCGACGATCAGCGAGGGTCGAAGGAGCGCGCGAGGTTGCGGGCTTTGCGGAGCCAGCGGCCGCCTCGGCTGCTCGCGATGGCGCCGCCGCGATGACGTGCTTCGAGTAGCTCCGCGACCACGCGCTCGGGCGTGGTGTAGCGGCCGGTCGCCGTGCTCACGTACGTGGGATAGCGCAGAAGGACGCAGGCGACCATTTCGTCGAGGGTTCGGCGCCGCGTGCGGCGGGGGTGGGGGTGGCGATCGAGGGTGAGCCCCCAGCCCGCGTAGAAGGGGTGGCCGTAGACGTGGACGGCGCGTTCGCGGAGCAGCGCCTCGAAGCCGACGAGCGAGGTCATGGTGTGGATTTCGTCGGCGACGGCGAGGCATTCGGCGATGCGGGCCTCGGGCGCGGCGAGGTCGGCGAGGCGCGCGACGTCGGCGTTCGCGACGGCTCCCTCGCGGTTGCCGGAGACCACGTCGGGGTGGGGTCGCCAGACGAGGAAGGCGTCGGGAGATGCCTCACGCGCGGCCTGCAAGAGCGCGAGGTTGGTGCGGACGTCGAGGCAGCCACGGCGGATGGAGGCGTCGTCCTCGACTTGGCCGATCACGAGCGCGACGCGGCGGCCCGGAGGCACGCGCAGCGGGGTCGACGCGCCGAGGTTGTACTTCGACAGACCCGTGCTCACGAGCTGCTCGCGGAGGAGACGCGCGCGCACGAGCTCTTCGTCGTCGAGCTCGGCGTTCTGGAGGAGCTCTTCGAGATCGCTCGGGGTGCGCGGGTCGTAGTAGAGACCGCGACGATCGAGGACGAGCGAAGCGGGCGCGTGCAGATCGCTGCCGAGGCCGACGCTGCGGAGGAAGCCGTCTTCCATGCGCCAGAGCGGCACGTCGCGGCGGGTGGCGAGCTCGGCGAGGGCGCCGTCGCCCTTCGTGCCCCAAGCGACGAAGGCCGAGCGCGACGCGGCACGTGACGCCGACGCGTCATGCGATGGGTCGGTGCGTTCGGCGCTGCGCTTGGTGCTTCGTTCGGAGGTGCGGTCGAGCACGCGCGCGGCGGCGCTCGCGTCCTTCGCGAAGGCGATCGTCGTGCCGGGACCGCGGAGGAACCCCGGAAGAAACGCCCGCTTCCAGCGAGAGAAACCGACACAGACGATCGTGCCGCGCGTGCGCTCGCCCATCCGGCGTTGGAGGCTGAGCCACGACGCGACGGTCTCGAAAGGTGCGGGCAGGCCGGTCTCGGGATCGACGTAGCGCGCGTAACGGAGGTAGGCGGCGGCGAAGAGAGTCGGAAGATCGCGCGCGCGAGCGAGGGCACGACGATTCGGGACGTCGGCGCGATCGTCGGTGAGGCCCCAGCCCGCGTACCACGGCACGCCGTAGGTCGTGACGGGCAGGCCGTGCACGAGGGCCTCGAAGCCGACGAGCGAGGTCATCACGACGACGCGATCGACCTGTGAGAAGAGCGAAGGCGGGTGCGCGGGCGCGGTGAGCAGGTGGACGCGCGGATCGCGCAGCGCGTGACCCTGCTTCTTGCCTTCCAGCACGTCGGGGTGCGTCTTGACGATCACGTCCGCGTGCGGGTGCTCGTCGAGGGTGCGCGCGAGCAAACCAGGGAAGTCGGTCGCGCAGAGGCCCTTCGTGATCGAGAGATCGCCAGCGGTCTGATCGATCACGAGCACGCGCTCGCGATCACCGCGCGGCGTCAGCTCGAACGTCGCGTCGAGATCGAGCTCGGGCTGGTGGTTGTACTTGGAGAGCGCCTGCTTTCGGAGCGTCAGAAGGCCGCGCTCGGCACGTTCACGCAGCGGCGCGTCGAGCTCGAGCTCGGCGATGGTTCGTTCGAGGCGCGAGGGGTGCGTCGCGTCGTAGTGGATGCCGAGCTCGTCGACGACGATCGAGAGGGGCGGCTCGCCGGTCACGCCGGGCAAGACGGAGCGAAGGAAGCCGTCTTCGAGCGCGACGTAGGGCAGACCTTCGCGCGACGCGAACGCGCGCGCGCGATCCGCGGTCGGCTTGTGGCCCCAGCCGACGACGGCGTCTACGGATCGACGCGAGAGATCCGGACGCGCGACGAGCTCGGCGCCGTCGAGGAATGCGCGCAGATGCGGGATGCGCAGGATTCCGGGCGAGAAGACGCCGAGCCGAGAGGGGAGCTGCACGGGGGCGAAGGTGTGGCACCCCCGCGAGGAGGCGTCGACTCGACGCGGAGCAGCGCTCAAGCGAAGAGTGCGCGGACTCGTTCGAGGTCTTCCGGGGTGTCCACGCCGGGCGGGGGCGCCTCGTCGAGGACGGTCACGTGGATGCGCAGGCCGAGCGCGAGCGCGCGGAGCTGCTCGAGGCTCTCCGCCTTCTCGATCGCGGCGGGCGGCGTGGCGGCGAGGAGCTTCAGGGTCGAGACGCGGTAGGCGTAGAGGCCGAGGTGGCGCAGGTACGGCACGCCGGGCGGGAGCTCGCGCGGGGGCTCGCTGCGCAAGAGCGGTCCGAAGGCGTCGCGGGCCCAGGGGATCGGCGCGCGGCTGAAGGTGAGCGCGAGGTTGCGCTCGTCGAGCACGACCTTCACCGCGCTCGGCGCGAAGAGCTCGCGCGGATCCGTGATCGGGGTGGCCGCCGTGGCGAGCGCGGCCTCGGGCTCTTCCGCGAGCGCGTTGGCCAGCGTGCGCAGCAGTGGGCCCGGCACGAGCGGTTCGTCGCCTTGGAGGTTCACGACGATCGTGTCGTCGCGCCAACGCTCCAGGGTCGCGACCTCCGCGAGACGATCGGTGCCGCTCGGGTGGTGCGGGCTCGTGAGCACGGCGCGACCTCCCGCCGCGTTCACCACGTCGACGATGCGTGCGTCGTCGGCTGCGACGATCACCTCGTCGGCGCCGGCGTGGAAGGCGCGCTCGTAGACGCGGACCACGAGGGGCTTGCCCGCGAGATCGGCCAGCGGCTTCTCGGGGAGACGGGTGGAGGCGAGGCGCGCGGGGATGACGACGTTGAACGCGGTCATGGGCCGAGGATGCGACGGTTCGGGGGTGCGATCGAGCGGTCTGCGCGCCGCTGCGATCCTGCGAGACGTCGCGCGCCCTCGCTCGACACGTCGAGTCGTGCCGCGGACCGCGCGCTCGAAAACGTCGTTGGCGCGCGTCGCCTCGCGTTCTATGAAGGGCGGCTCATGCCCGCGCTGATCGCCACTTGGGGTGTCGCGCTCGTCGTGCTGCTGCTCGCGCAGGCGGCGATGCGTCTGCTGCCCTACGCGCTCGAGGTGTGGCGCGACGGCGCGATGAGCGTCGGGCAGCAAGCGCTCTTCGTGGGCTTCGTGCTCTTCAACGCGTACGCCGAAGGGTATCGGGGTTTTCAGAAACGTTTCTCGCCGCGGGTCGTCGCGCGCGCGTTCCACCTCGGCCGCAACCCACGACCGCTGCACGTGCTGCTCGCGCTGCCGTACTGCATGAGCCTCTTCCACGCGAAGCGGCGCCAGCAGATCGTCGGTTGGGTCTTCCTCGTGGTGTTGGTGCTGGTGATCGTGCTCGTGCGGCAGCTCCCGCAGCCGTGGCGCGGGATCGTCGACGGCGGCGTGGTCGTCGGGCTCGTCTGGGGGATCGTGTCGGTCGTGGTGCTCTGGATCCGCGGATTGCGCGGGGATCCGCCGCCCGTCACCGATCTCCCCGAAGACGCCCCCGTTTCCGCGCTCTCCGGCCCCGCCTGACGTTCGGTGCGCGCATCGTCGACCCCGATCGTCGAGGGGGTGCGATTGCCACTATCCTCGTTCGGATGACGCGATGGCTCCTGCTCGTGCTCGCGCTCTTCGGATGCGGAGACGACGACTCCACGAACGACGGCGGGCTCGACGCGGGCACGGAAGACGCGGGCGAGCTCGACGCGGGTCGCGACGCGGGCACCGACGCGGGTCCCGGCGACGCGGGGCCCTTGCCTGCCCTCGGGCTCTGCGATCCGGAGGCCGACCCTGGCCCCTTCCCCGAGCCCGACGCCTGGCGCTCGGAGGGCTGGCTCCCGCGCGTCGGTCAAGTCGACTTCGAGGAAGCCGCGCTCGGCGAACATTGCGCCTACTTGAGCGGCCACGAGGACGACATCCAACACCACAACTTGCTCGTGGTGTACGACGGCTACCTGCTGATGCCGTGGGCGCCCGAGTGGGGCGACGGCGGGCTCACCTTCTGGGACGCCACCGATCCGTGCGCGCCGGTCCTGCGTGGGGTCGGGCGATCGTCGACGATGCGCGAGACGCACGCGATCGGCTTCTCGCACCTCGGCGGCTCCTGGGCGGTGGTCGACGCGATGACGCGTCCGCTCTTCGCGGGCGGCGGCGGGATCGAGTTCTGGGACGTGAGCGACACGAGCGCGCCGCGCCGAGTCTCCACGATGGACTTGCCCGGCTTCTTCTACCCGGACGCCTACGCGCGCGTCTCGCTGAGCGTGTTCTGGCAGGCGCCGTACGCGTACGTCGGCGGCGCGGACAACGGCGTCTACGTGGTGGACGCGACCGATCCGGAGAACCCGCGCCTCGCGTCGCAGTACGTCTTCGACCCGATCTTGCGCGTCGGGCAGGTGCAGGTGATCGGCAACCTGCTCGTCGCCACCGCGGCGGAAGGTCCGCGCACCGTGCTGCTCGACGTCTCGAACCCGATCGACCCGCAGCCGATCGGCGGGGGCGACTTCCTCGCGCGCGACGAAGAGGGCGAGCCACGCGAGGCGTACTTCACGAATCTCGTGAACGGCTACGTCTGGTACGCGCGCAAGAGCTCGGGCGCGGGCTTGATGATCTACGACGTGCGCGATCCCGCGCGGCCGACCTTCGTGGGCGCGGTGCGCAGCGAAGGGGGCGGCGGCTACGTCTTCGTGAAGGACGACCACGCGTTCGAGGGCGCGGGCTCGATCGGCTACGCGTACGACGTCTCGGATCCGTCGAGCCCCGTGGAGGTCGCGACCTTCGCGCTGACGGGCGACCTCGACACCGTGACGCCGATCGGGAACTTCGTGGTCGCGAGCGTCGACGCGGAGGCCGCTCCGAACCGCGGCAGCGCCGTGATCCCCTTCGAAACCGCGCGCGACGTGCAGGGGCCGCGCGTGACGTGGACCTTTCCCGCGGACGGTGCGACGGGCCTCGCGCTCACCTCGCGCTTCGGGGTCGGCTTCTCCGAGATGGTCGACTCGAAGAGCGCGTTCGAAGGCTCGGTGCGGCTCTACGAGACCGAGAGCGGTGCGCGCGTGGCGGGCACGGTCAGCGCGCAAGAGACCCTCGTCAGCTTCCACCCGTTCTGCGCGCTGATGCCGGGGACTTCGTACACGCTCGAGATCGTCGCGGGCGGTGTGGTCGACTTCGTGGGCAACGCGGTGGCGGAGACCACGACCTACACTTTCACGACGCGCGAGTGATGCGACGGGAGGTCGGGCGCGAGGTGTCGGAGCGTGCTTCGCATGGGCAGAAGCTCACGTACGGTGTGGCGGCACGCCGTGCTCTCCGAGCCCACGCGTCCTCCGTGACGCGACCGAGATGCGGAGCGGTGCTGCTCGTCGTCGCGAGCCTCGCGCTCGGCTGCGGCGACGACGACACCGCGAGCGATGCGGGTGTCGACGCGGCACACGACGCGGCGTCCGACGCGGAGCTTGATGCCACGATCGACGCAGGCCCGTCACCGCTCGTCGCGCTCTTCGACGCCCCCGCGTACGCCGACGTGGGCGCGACGATCGTCCTCGACGCGAGCGCCTCGGACGCGGAGCGCTACCGCTTCGAGCTCGGCGACGGTCGCGTGATCGAAGGACCAGACGCGCGGGTGGAGGCGAGCTGGGATCGCGTCGGCCGCTTCACGGTGCGTCTGGTGGTGTCGCGCGGCGACGAAGAAGCGAACACACGCCGGCTCGTCTCCGTCACCGAGCCGCCGACGTTCGCGCCGCGGCAGAGCAGCACGATCGCGATCCGCGGCGAGCTCGGCGCGGTCGTGAGCACCGATGCAGACCTCGTGACGATCTTTCGTCTGCGCGACGGAGCGCTCTCGCTCGTGCGTCGCGTCTCGGTGCCGCGCGGTCCCCGCACGCTCGCGTTCGCGGACGACGGATCCCTCGCGATCGCCTGCCAAGACGGGGCTGCGCTCGCCGTGATCGCGCGACCGGAGTCGGAGGAAGCTCCGCAGGTGATCGCGCTGCCGCACGCGTCGCGCCCCTTCGGCGTCGTGGCCGTGGACGGCTCGTTCTTCGTCACGCTCCAAGCGCTCGGGACGGTCGCGGAGGTTCGCGAGGGCGCGGTCGTCCGCACGCTCGACGCGATCGCCGACGCACGCGGCATCGCGCTCGCTCCCGACGGTCGGCTCGCGATCACGCGATGGCGCTCGCAGGAGGTCGGCGAGATCGTGCTCCTCGATCGCGAGAGCGGCGCGCGCGAGGTGATCCCGCTCGGCTTCGATCCCCAGCCGAGCAACGACAGCGAGAGCGGCGGCCTACCGAGCTACCTCGAGCAGGTGCTCTTCGATCCGACGGGGCGCGAAGCGGCGATTCCGTCGACCCAAGCGAACCTCGGCGAAGGCACCTTTCGCAGCACGCGCCCCCTGACCTTCGAGACCACCGTACGCGCCGTGGTCTCGTTCCTCGAGCTGCGCGAGGGCGCGTTCGTCGAACGTTTCGCGCGGCGCAAACAGTTCGACAACCGAGGCTTCGCGGCGGCCGGCGTCTACAGCGCGCGCGGCGACTACCTCTACCTCGCCGACCGCGGGCACCGCGCGATCGAGCGTCTCGACGTGATCAACCGGACCCAGTCGGGGAGCTTGCAGGGCACCGGCTACGCGCCCGACGGAGTCGCGCTCTCGTCCGACGATCGCTGGCTCGTGGTGAACGCGTCGCTCGATCGGCGCGTGGAGCTCTGGGACGTGAGCGATCTGAGCGCGCTGCCGGTCGCGGTCGCCACCCTCGCGACCGTCGACGAGGAACCGCTCGCGCCCGACGTGCTGCGCGGCAAGCAGCTCTTCGGTGACGCGGTGGACCCACGTCTCGCGCGCGACGGCTACATCGCCTGCGCGCACTGCCACCTCGACGGCGACTCCGATCACCACGTGTGGGACTTCACCGCGCGCGGCGAAGGGTTGCGTCGCACGCCGCCGCTCTTCGCGCGCGTCGATCACGGACCGCTGCACTGGAGCGCGAACTTCGACGAGGTGCAGGACTTCGAAAACGACATCCGCGCGCACCAAGGCGGGCGCGGTCTGCTGAGCGACGCCGACTTCGTGGCGACGTCGGACACCCTCGGCGCGCCGAAGGCCGGTCGTTCGGAAGAGCTCGACGCGCTCACGGCCTACGTGGCGTCGTTGCGCGAGCCGCCGAGCCCGCATCGACGCGTCGACGGCTCGTTGCCCGAGCTCGCGCGCGAAGGGCGCGACGTCTTCGCGAGCACGGGCTGCGCGAGCTGCCACGCGGGTGCCGCGCTCACCGACAGCGCGCTCGTCGAGGGCGAGCCCGTACTGCACGACGTCGGGACCCTGACGCCGGCCTCGGGCTCGCGCCTCGGCGCGCCTCTGCTGGGCCTCGACACGCCGACCCTGCACGGTCTCTGGCATCAATCACGGTTCCTCCACGACGGAAGCGCAGAGACGATCGAAGAAGCGGTCCGCGCGCACGACGCCGCCGCAGTCGATCCCGACGCGCTCGACGAAGCCGCGATGAACGCGCTCGTCGCCTACCTGCGCTGCCTCGACGGGCGCGTGGATTGATTCGCTGCGTCAGCCGTCCGCGCGATCCAACGTGAGTGTTCCGTCCTCCAGATCGCGCACGATGCTGGCGAGGAGCGCACGAAACGAGGGTGCGACCCACACGAGGTCGACGTCGTCTCGCGCGATCACTTGGCCCTCGGTTCCCTTCGGACCCGGCGCAAGATCGAGGAGGAGGCGCCCGTAGTCCCAGAATCGGCTGCCCGCGAAGGGTATGTGCCGCGGGTGGAAGTGCACCTGCCGGACGCGCTCCCCGCGATCGAGCCAGTCGTTACGCTCCGCGAGCATCGCGGCGTCGACGAACGGGCGTTCGTCCTCCCAACAACGCACCAACGACGCGAGCGAGCCGAGCCGCTGCGCCACCGGCAGCCACGTCACGAAGCCTTCGTCGTCGACCTCTTGGCCGTCGTGAAGCGCGATCGAGGCGCGAAAGTCGCCCGGAAACCGCATCCCGAGCGTCGCCTCCGCACACGCGATCTCATGCTCGCTCGCGCCCGGACGCAGCTTCAGATCGAGCGTGGGATGTCCCTCCGCGAGCGCGCGCTCGATCGTGTCCCAGAGCTGCGCGACCGACCTCGGATCGGCCGCGGCGCTCGCCATCCTCGCCTCGTGTCGGGCAGCGCGGACCACGGCGCTCGGCGGACGCGTGCGGGTCTTCGACTTCGTGGCCGTCGACGGTTTCGCCTTCGTCGACACAGGCCGCGTCTCCGCTGCGGGCGCCTTTTCAGGGCTCTTCTTCGTCGCCATCGCCGACGAGCCTACTCGCGCTGCGCGGGAGCGCGCGACGGCGTCGTGCGTCGGCCCGCTCAGGGCACGAGCACGAGCTTGCCCGTGCTCTTGCCCGACTCGATGTGCCGGTGCGCGTCCGCGACCGCGCTCATCGGGAACGTCTTCACCGCCGGCGGTCGCAGCTCACCCGCCGCCATCCACGCGAGCACGTCGTCCATCGCTTCGCCCAGCAGATCCATCCGATCGAACAAGTAGCTCAGGTTGAACGCGAGCACGCTCTTGCTCTGGTTCGTGAGATCGAGCGGGTTGTAGCGCGGGGTGCGAATCCAATCGGCGGCGAGCTTGAGGTAGTTCGGCTTGCCGCCCGTCTTCGGCATCATCGTCGCGAAGCCGTAGACCACGAGCTTGCCGGCCGGGCGCAGGTGCTCGTAGCTCTGCTTCAGCGTCTCGACCCCGTTCGCGTCGAGCACCACGTCGAAGCCGCGCGACGAGATCGTCTTCGCGCGCGCCCAGAGATCCTCCTTGGACTTGTCGATCACGTGATCGCAGCCGAGCGCGCGCGCCACCTCGACCTTCTCGGTGCGCCCGACCACGCCCGTGACCTCGCAGCCGATGCGCTTGGCCATCTGCACGAGCACGGAGCCCACGCCGCCCGCCGCGCTGTGCACGAGCACCCGATCGCCAGGGCGCGGATGCGCGAGGTAGTGCAGCGCGAACCAACCGGTCAGGTACACCGCAGGGATCGCTGCGCCTTCTTCGAAGCTCAGATCCGCGGGGAGCTTCCACACCTGCCGGCGCGGCGCGATCACCGCGCTCGCGTAGCCGCCGAAGAGCAGGCCCGCGATCACACGATCGCCGACCTGCAGATCCGTCACGCCTTCGCCGAGCTCGCGCACCACGCCCGAGACCTCGAACCCCGGCGTGATCGGCCAACCCACGAGCTCCTTCGCGGACGCGTAGAGCCCCATGCGCACGATCACGTCGGCGTAGTTCACGCCGCTCGCCTTCACGTCGATCGCGACTTCGCCCGCCCCTGCCCCGTCGAGCGGATGACGCGAAGCGTTACTCCCGTGCGCACGGCGACGTGCGAGCTCGCAGAGACATGGGGCGACGCGCGTCCTTCCCGCGCGTGCCGTCGGATCTGCTACGAATCCGCCGCTCATGACGATCCTCCTCGCCGACCGCACCGCGACCTTCCTCGACCTCGACGCGCGCGAGAAGCGCGCCGCCGGCGAGTTCGCCTCGACCGACGCCTCGCGCCACTACGCGCCCGAGCTCCGCCTCGAGCCGGTCCACCTCGATCTGCACCTCACGATCGATCTCGACGCGCGCCGCGTGGACGTGGAGCTCGTGCATCGGCTGCGCTGCAACGACGAAGGCGCGGACACGATCACCCTGAACGGCCTCGAGCTGCGCGACCTTCGCGTCGAAGGCGACGGCGTGCGCTCGAGCTACGACGACGTCACGCTCACGCTCGCGTTCGATCGTCCGTTCGCCAAAGGCGAAGAGCGCGAGGTGCGCCTTCGCTACCACGTGATCGAGCCCAAGAGCGGTCTGCTCTTTCGTTCGCCCACGAAGACCGATCCGAACGCGCCACGCTTCGTGGCCTCCGATCACGAGACCGAGCGCGCGCGCCACTGGCTCTGCACCGTCGACCTCCCCGCCGTGCGCCCGACCCTGCGCATTCGCCTCACCGCCGACGCCTCGCTCACCGCGCTCGCGAACGGACGGCTCGTCGGCGAGCACGTCGAAGGCGCCACGAAGACCACCGAGTGGGCGCTCGATCAGCGCTGCCCGAGCTACCTCACGTGCTTCGCGGTGGGCGACTTCGTGCGCTGGGACGGCGGCGAGGTCGATGGCGCGCCCATCGCGTGCTTCGCGCCGAAGAACCTCTACGACGAAGCGCACCTCGAGCGCGCGTTCCGCCACACCGCCGACATGCTGCGCTGGATCCCGAAGCGCCTCGGCGTGCCCTACCCCTACCCGAAGTACTTCCAGTTCGCGGTGCCCGACATCGGCGGCGCGATGGAGAACATCTCCCTCGTGAGCTGGGACGACCGCTTCCTGCTCGACGCGGCTCTCGAGACCGAAGAGCGACAGCTCCTCGACGTCATCAACCTCCACGAGATGGCGCACACGTGGTTCGGCGATCTCGTGGTCTGCCGCGACTACGCGCACGCGTGGCTCAAAGAGGGTTGGGCCACGTACATGGAGACGGTGTGGCTCGAGGCCGAACGCGGCCGCGAGCTCGCGGACTTCGACCTCTGGGCGGACGCGCGCGCCTACATGAAGGAGAGCGACGAGCGCTACGCGCGCCCGATCGTGACGCGCCGCTTCGACTCGAGCTGGGACATGTACGACCACCACCTCTATCCGGGGGCGGCGTGGCGCATCCACATGCTGCGCAAGCTCCTCGGCGAGGGCCCGTTCTGGAGCGCGGTGACGACCTACCTGCAGCGTCACGCAGGCGGCCTCGTGGAGACGGACGACTTCCGTCGTTGCCTCGAAGAAGCCTCGGGTCGTTCGCTCGCGGCGTTCTTCGATCGCTGGCTCTTCGCCGCGGGCTACCCGAAGCTCGAGGGTCGCTTCCGCTACGACGCGCGCCGCAACGAGGGCACCTTCGAGCTCTCGCAGCGCTGCTCGACCGGCAAGAAGGACGCGCCGCTCTTCGAGCTCGAGCTCGACCTCGCGTGGTGGATCGATGGAACGCGCCACGTGAAGACCGCGCGCTTCGATCGCGAGCGCCTCGTGGTCGTGATCCCGATGGCGAAGGAGCCCGAACGCGTGCGCGTCGATCCGGACCTGAAGGTGCTCCACGATCTCAAGCTCGACGTGGGCGAGACGCGCCTGCGCAACCAGCTCGCGCACGACGACGTGTGGGGTCGCATTCTCGCCGCGCGTGCGCTGCTCGAGGACGGCAAGCGCGCGTCGGTCGACGAGGTCGCGGCGGCGTTCCG
>JALOQC010000429.1 GCA_025453555.1 Myxococcota bacterium
CAGCGGCTGCAGCGCTTCGTGCTCCAGGCGGGCGGCGGTCAGGGCAACGCGCGGATTCGGATGCCGGGTCAGCAGGGTCAGGGCCAGCAGGGGCAGCAGGGGCAGCAAGGCCAAGGACAGGGTCAGCAGGGCCAAGGTCAACAAGGCCAAGGACAGGGTCAGCAGGGCCAAGGTCAACAAGGCCAAGGACAGGGTCAGCAGGGTCAGGGCCAACAAGGCCAAGGTCAGGGCCAACAAGGCCAAGGTCAGGGTCAGCAGGGTCAGGGCCAAGGTCAGCAAGGCCAAGGCGGGCAGACTGGCGGCCAAGGCCAAGGGCAAGGCCAAGGTGGGCAGAACGGCGAGCAGGTCTTCGAGCTCACGCCGGGTGGTCAGGGCGGCAACGCGGTGCTGGAGATGCCGGGCATGGGCGGCAGCGAGCAGGGATCCGGCGGCGGCCAGGGCACCGAGCCGGGCGGCTCACAAGCGGGCACCGGCCACGACCCGAACGTGCAGGGCGACGCGACCGATCTGCGCTCGAACCGTCAGAGCTCGCGGGTGCAGGGCCAGCAGAGCGACGGACCGTCCCGCAGCGAGGTGATCCTCGGCGCGGCCAACCGCGGCTTCGTCGGCCAGGGCTACCGCGAGGTGTTCACCGACTACGAGAACCACGCCGAAGAGGTGCTGGAGCGCGACGAAGTTCCGCCCGGCTATCGCTTCTACGTGCGCCGGTATTTTCAGTTGATTCGCCCGCGCGACGCCGCGCCGGCGGGTGAGACGCCGAGCGCACCGGCCACGAATGGGAACTGAACGACCGCGCTCGAGCGAGCCGTCGTCTGGGATCGCGCCCGCCGTCACACCGAACGCCGACGCGTCGAACGTCGAAGAAGCAGCAGAGAGGACGCACGCATGAGCGAGAGCACCCCGAAGGAGGTCGTCGCGCGATTCGGCGAGGACCTTCGCCGCGTGAAGGACGAAGTCGGCAAGATGATCGTCGGCCAGGACGAGATCGTCGACGGCGTGCTCACGTGCCTGCTCGCGAGCGGCCAAGCGCTCCTCGAGGGCGTGCCCGGGCTCGGCAAGACGATGTTGGTGCGTACGCTCGCGAACGCGCTGCAGCTCTCGTTCTCGCGCATCCAGTTCACGCCGGACCTGATGCCGGCCGACATCCTCGGCACCACCGTGCTCACCGAGGGGCCGGACGGCGGGCAACGGCTCGAGTTCCGCAAGGGTCCGGTGTTCGCGAACATCGTGCTCGCGGATGAGATCAACCGCGCCACCCCGAAGACACAGAGCGCGATGCTCGAGGTGATGCAGGAGCACACCGTCACGGTGGCGAACAAGACGTGGGTGCTCGAGGAGCCCTACTTCGTGCTCGCGACGCAGAACCCGCTCGAGATGGAGGGCACCTACCCGCTCCCCGAGGCGCAGCTCGATCGCTTCCTCTTCAAGCTGCAGGTCGGGTTCCCGACCCGGGACGAGCTGCACTCGATCCTCGATCGCACCACCGGAAACGAGACCCCCGAGGTCACGCCGGTGCTCGATCGCGACGGCATCCTGCAGATGCGAAAGGTCGTGCGCGACGTCGCGGTCGCGCATCACGTGAAGGACTACGCGATCCGCGTGCTCGAAGCGACGCACCCCGATCGTCCGACGGCGCCCGAGAAGGTGAAGCGCTTCGTGCGCTTCGGGGCGTCGCCGCGCGGGGCGCAGGCGATGTTGCTCGCGGCGAAGATCCGCGCGCTGATGGACGGGCGCTTCGCGGCCGCGATCGACGACGTGCGCTGGGCGGCCAAGCCCGCGCTGCGCCACCGCGTGATCCTCAACTTCGAGGGCGAGGCGGAGGGCGTGCGCGGCGACGATGTGTTGGATGAGATTCTGCGAACGGTGAAGGAGACCGGCGGATGAGCGGTCGCCGCGAGATCCTGCGGACGGTGAAGGAGACCGGCTGAGCCGGCCGGAGCCTGCGTGCTCGGACTCTTCGGAAAGAAGCGCGCGCCGCGCGCGGTGTCGGACGACGAGGAGCTCTTCGACGAGGCGTTCCAGCGCAAGCTCGAGTACCTCGCGATCGTGGCGCGGCGCGTCTACGCGGGGCGCATGCGCGCGGAGCGGCGGAGCAAGAAGACCGGCGCGGGCATCGAGTTCGCGGACCACCGCGAGTACGTGCCGGGGGACGACTTCCGCTACCTCGACTGGAACGTCTACCAGCGCACGGGGCGCCTGCTCGTGCGGCTCTTCGAAGAAGAAGAGGACCTCGCGGTCTACGTGCTGCTCGACGCCTCGGCGTCGATGGGCATGTCGCCGAGCGATCCGGGAACGCCCAGCAAGCTGCGCTTCGGGAAGCAGCTCGCGGCTGGCCTCGGCTACGTCGCGCTCGCGGGGCTCGATCGGGTGTCGGTGCTCGCGCTGCGGCAGAGCGACGAAGGACGCCGCGTCGAGGATCGCCTCGCGCCGACGCGCGGCAAGAACCGCGTCTTTCGCATCTTCGAGATGCTCCGCGGGGTGCGTGCGGAGGGACGCACGAACCTCGTGAGCTCGTTGCGCGCGTTCGCCGCGCAGAACAAGCGCCGCGGCGTCGCGATCCTCATCAGCGACCTCTACGACCCGAGCGGCTTCGAGGACGCGATCAACCAGCTCCGCTTCGCGAAGTTCGAGACCTACGTGCTGCACGTCATCGATCCGAACGAGGCGCGCCCTCCCCTGCACGGCGACGTGCGCATCGTCGATCGCGAGACCGGTGAGTCGCGCGACGTGACGGTGACGCCGAAGCTGCTGACGAAGCTCGCGGCCGCGCACGAGACGTACCGGCACCGCATCGAGACCTTCTGCGGCGAGAAGCAGGTCGCCTATCACGCGCTCACCACGGACACGCCCTTCGACGACGCGATCCTGCAGGTGCTGCGCGGTGGAGGGCTCGTCCGTTGACGCTCCTCGCCCAACTGGCGGCGGCGCTCGACGCGGCGTTCGCGACGAGTTTCGCGCTCTCCTTCACCGGGCTCTCGCTCGGTCAGGTGCTCGGCGTGCTCGGCGGCGTCGGCGCGGGCGTGGTGATCCTCTACTTGCTCAAGCTGCGTCGGCGCCGGGTCGAGGTGCCGTTCGTCAAGCTCTGGGAGGAGATCCTCGCCGAGAAGCAGACCACGCGGCTCTTCTCGCAGCTCAAGCGGTGGCTCTCGCTGCTCGTCGCGCTCGCGCTCGTGGCCGCGCTCTCGCTCGCGCTCGGCGATCCTCGTCCGGATGCGGCGACGCGCGATGGCCGCACGCTGGTGGTGCTCGTCGACGCCTCGGCCTCGATGATCGCGACCGACGCGCCGCGCGGCTCGCGCTTCGCCGAAGCGATCGAGAAGGTGCGGCAGCTCGTGGCGGAGCTCGGGCCTGCGGATCGCATGTTGGTCGCGCAGCTCGACGACACTGCGACACCCGTGACGCCGCTGACGGACGAGCCGCGTGTGGTCGAGGACGGGCTCGCGCAGCTCGAGCCTACGCACGTCGCGGCGAACCTTCGCGCGGGGCTCCGGCTCGCGCTCGACGTGCTGCGTGGTCAGCCGCAGCCGGAGGTCGTGGTGGTGGGCGACGGAGGCTTCGACGCCTCGCGTTTCTCGCCCGAGACCTTCGCGACGACCTTGCGAGAGCGTGGGGTGCGCCTGTCGTGGGTGAAGCTCGGCGAGTCGGGCGACAACGTCGCGCTCTCGGCGTTCGCGGTGCGGCGCTACCCGCTCGACAAGAGCCAGAACGAGGTGCTCGTCGAGCTCTACAACCCGAGCGAGTCGGACGCGGCGGTGGAGCTCGAGCTGCTGGGCGACGATCGTTCGGTCGACGTGCAGCGGCTCACGGTGCGCGCGGGCGAGCGGCTGCGGCGTTTTTTTCAGAACGTGAGCGGCGTCGATCGCACGATGGAGGCGCGGCTGCGGCGCGTGGATGGCCAGCGCGACGTGCTGCCCGCGGACGACGCGGCCTTCGCTCGGGTACCCGAGCGACGGCGCGCGCGCATCTGCGTGGTGAGCGACGCGAACCTGTATCTGCAGGCCGCGCTGCTGCTCGACGAGTACCTCGACGTGACGGAGGTGACGACCGCGCAGGGGCTCTGCGAGGGTGACCACGACGTCTACGTGCTCGACAACTGGGTGCCGCCGAGCACGCCGCCGGGTCCGGCCCTCTACCTGAACCCCGCGCCGCGCGAGGGCGCCGCGATGCCGCTCGAGGTCATGGGCACGATCGAGCGGCCCTACTTCGACACCCAGGATCGACGACACCCGCTCTTGCAGTTCACTGCGATGCGCGACGTGAACGTGGGGCGTGCGCTGCTGGTGCGACCGGAGCCCGGCGACCGGGTGGTGGCGGCGGACTCGCGCGGGCCGCTGCTCGTGAGCGGCAGCCGCAACAACCAGCCCTTCGTCGCGCTCACCTTCGACGTGCGCGAGAGCGATCTCGCGCTGCGCGTCGCGTGGCCGCTGCTCTTGCTCAACGCGATCGATCTCTTCGTGCAGGAGCGCGCGGGCTACGTGTCGAGCTACTCGACGGGCGACACGTGGCGGGTGCCGGTCGGGGCAGAGCACCGCGAGGCGGTGATCGTCGATCCGCGCGGGCAGGAGCGCACCGTCTCGGTCGAGCAAGGCCGCGCGGTCTACGCGGGACGGCTCGCGGGTTTCTACGAGCTGCGGACGCCCGACGGAACGCGCGAGGTCTTCGCGGCGAACCTCGGTGCGGGCGAAGAGAGCCTCGTGAAGCCGGCCGACGCGCTCGCGGTCGGTGAGGTCGAGGCCGGCGCCCCGACGCGTGGAGAGATCGGCGTGCGGCGCGAGCTCTGGCTCTACCTCGTGCTCTTCGCGCTCGCGATCCTGGCGGTCGAGTGGTGGACCTACCACCGGAGGATCACGGTCTGATGCGCCGCTTCCTCGTGCACCTCGGGATCACCCTCGCGGCCTGCGCGGCGCTCGCGTATTGGCTCGTCGGCGTGGCGCGCGAAGGCGTGCGCTTCGACTGGGGCGGGCAGACCTACGAGCTGCTGCAGCCGAGCTGGCTCGTGGTCTTCGCGGTCACGCCGCTCTTCGCGCTCGCGGTCACGCGCTCGCTCGCGGATCTCCCGGCCGCGCAGCGCTGGCTCGGTGTGCTGGTGCGGGCGGCGCTCACGGCGTTGCTCACTCTCGCCGTCGCGCGGCTCGCGCGGACCACCGACGCGACGCGCGTGAGTACCATCTTCCTCGTGGACGTGAGTGAGTCGGTGCCGGACGCCGCGATCGAGGAGGCGCGCCGAGTGCTGCGCGAGGCGTGGGACGGCCGCGACGAGAGCGACGTACAGCTCGTGGCGTTCGCGCGCGACGCGCGGGCTGTGCCGCTCGGAAACGAAGAAAATCCCGTTCCGGAGATCCCGCGCTTCGAAGAAGCAGACGCCGCGCGCGGCTCGGATCTGCAGACCGCGCTCCAGCTCGCGTACGGCCTGTTCCCGCCGGGGCACCTGCGGCGCGTGGTGATCCTCAGCGACGGCAACCAGACGAGCGGCGACGTGCTCGCGGAGGCCTCGCGCGCGCGGGCTTTCGGGGTGCGCGTGCACGTGCGACCGATGCGGCAAGGCGCGCCGCCGGAGGTGGCGGTGCGTGAGCTCGTGCTGCCGGATCGCATCGAGGTCGGTGAGCCCTTCCCGGTGCGCGCGCGGGTGTTCGCGTCGGTGCCGGCGGGCGCGCGGCTGCGGCTCTACCAGGGCGAGACGCTCAACGGGCTCGACTCGGTGCGCGACGTGGAGCTGGAGCCGGGCGAGACCGAGGTCGAGTTCCGC
>JALOQC010000430.1 GCA_025453555.1 Myxococcota bacterium
GTGTCTCCGTCGACGAGCTCCATGACCATGATGAAGGTCCCGCCGACGTCGCGCGCGTCGTACACCCGCACGACGTTGTCGTGATGCAGGATCATGCCGAGCCGCGCTTCGTCCTCGAACATCGCGCGGAACATCGCGCGCTCCGACGCCGAGCCCCCGCCGAGCTCCGGGAGCACGCGCTTGATCGCGACCGGATGCGCGCTCCCGTCCTCGAAGATCGCGTCCGCGCGCCAGACCTCGGCCATGCCGCCGAACGCGAGCCGCGCGACCGGCCGGTAGCGCGTGGGCGCGCGCCGAAACTGCGTGCTGATGCGAGCGTCGCGCGAGCCCATCGTGGTCGGCAGCATCCGAGAGGCCCGAATCGCCGTCAATCGACGTCGGGCTTCCACGCGCACGACGACGTCGCTCCGCGAAGCGGTTCACCGACGGCGCCTGGCGGAGCCCCGAAGCGCCCGCGCGAGGGCGGCGCCTGACAGCGCCTCCGAGGTACCCGACCGAGCTGCTACGGTGCGCGGCGATGTGGGCCCTGGGCGACCGCGTGGACGGGCGGTTCGAGCTGTTGCGACGTACCGCGGTCGGGGGCACGGCCACGGTGTTCCGCGCGCTCGATCACGCGACGGGCGCCGAGGTCGCGCTCAAGCTCCTCCGCGCCACGACCTCCGCGGATCACACCCGCGCCGAGCGCGAAGCGCGCTGGCTCGCCGCGACCCACGACCCGCACGTCGTCGCCTTCGTCGCCGCCGGTGCCCTCGGGCCCGACCAACGCTACCTCGCGATGGAGTGGATCGCCGGCGAGACGCTCGCCGAGCGGTTCGCGCGGCAAGAGCTCCAGCCTCGCGAGGCGGTCGACGTCGCGCTCGCGATCGCGCGTGGCCTCGAGGCGCTGCACGCGCTCGGCGCTGTGCACCGCGACGTGAAGCCGTCGAACGTGATGCTGCCCGCGGGTGCGCTCGACGCCGCGAAGCTCCTCGACTTCGGCATCGCGCGCGGCGAGCACGAGGTCGTCACCGCGACCGGCGCGCTCGTCGGCACGCCGGGCTACATGGCGCCGGAGCAGATCCGCGGGGAGCCGGTGTCGCCCGCCACCGACGTGTTCGCGCTCGGCTGCGTGCTCTACCGCTGCCTCGCGGGTCGCGCGCCGTTCTCCGGCGGACCGAGCGCGAGCGCCCTCACCCGCACCCTCCACGGGCTCGCCGTTCCGCTCGACGAGCTCCGTCCCGACGTCGAGGCGTCGCTCCTCGCGGTCGTCGCACGCGCGATGCACGTCGCGCCGACCGACCGATTCGCCGACGCCCGCGCGCTGCGCACCGCGCTCGAAGCGATCGATCGCGAGCGGCTCGGGGGCACGGCGCGCGGTCTCGGGCTCTCGGAGCGCGCGCTCGCCTCGCGCGTGCTCGTGCGGGGCGTCGCCCACGTCGCGCCGCTCGAGCCCGACGCCACCCAGGCCGCCGACGACGACGCGCTGCGCGAGCTCGGCATCCTCGCGCGAGCGTGGGGCGCCGTCGCGAGCCGCCGCGCCGACGGGGCCCTCGAAGCCCGCATCGAAGGCCTCGACGCGAGCGAGCTCGTCGCCGCCGCCGCGCGCCTCGCGCACGAGGTGGTCGCGCGATGGCCCGAGGCCCGCGTGAGCCTCACGACCGGCGTCGCCTTCCGCGACGAGCCGGAGGTGTCGCAAGCCTCGAGCGCGCCCGAACGCGGGACCGAGACCTCCGAGCCACGCGCTCGGGTGCGACTCGACGCGACGAGCGCGCGGCTGCTCGACGAACGCTTCGCCATCACCCGCGTCGATCACACGCTCCTCCTCGGCCCCGAGCACACGACGACGACGGTCGTGACGCCGCGCGGTCCCTTCGAAGGGCGCGCGCGCGAGCTGCTGCTCCTCGACGGAGTCCTCGCGCGCCACGACGACGGCACCGCGAGCGCGGCCGTGCTCCTCGGTCCGACCGGGGTCGGAAAGACGCGGTTGCTCCGCGAAGCGCTCGTGCGCCGGCTGCCTCCGCGGGTGCTCCACGCGCGCGCGGACGCGCTCGCCCGACGCGCACCGTTCGGGGTCGCGTCCGACCTCGCGCGCGCGCTGCTCGGGCTCGGCCTCGAGAGCTCCGCCGAGCTGCGCCGCGAGCGCGTCGACGACTGGGTCGCGCGACGTGCACCGGCCGAGCACTCGCTCCGTGCGCTCCTCGGGCACCTCGTCGGGGCCGCGCCGATCCACGACGCGAGCGTGGACTCGATCGACGCGATCGACTCCGCGCTCCCGCGCGACCCGAACGAATCGGGGTGCCGTTCCGCTTCGCCTCGAACGAGTCCGCTTCGACTCGCGAACGACGACCCTGCGCGCTTCGCGGACGCCCAACGCGACGCCTTCGTGGCGCTGCTCGAAGGCGAGACGCGCGACACTCCGCTCTGGCTCGTGATCGACGACCTGCAATGGGCCGACGCCGCGTCGACGCGCGCGCTGCACGACGCCCTGCATCGACTCTCGGAGCGTCCGCTCGGCGTGCTCGCTGCGGGTCGCCCCGAAGCCCGAACGCTGCTCGAGCCGGCCTGGCCGAACACGATTCAGATCACGCTGCACGAGCTCCCGGAGCGCGCGGCGTCCGAGCTCGCGCGACGCCTTTGGCCCGAAGCCACCGAGGCGCAGCGCGCGCGAGTCGTCGCGCACGCGGGCGGTAACCCGCTCTTCCTCCACGAGCTGGTCGACGCCGCGCGCCGTGGCGACGAGGGCCTGCCGACGTCGGTGCTCGCGATCGCGCAAGCGCGCCTCCTGCGGCTCGCCCCCGACGCACGACGCGTCGCACGCGCGCTCTCCATCCTCGCCGCGGAGTCTCCCGTCGAAGCCCTGGAGGCCGTGCTCGCCGTGCCGGCGGGCGTGCTCGACGCGCCCCTCGACGTGCTCGAGCACGCCGGCGTGGTGCAGCGATGTGGCTTCGGAGACGACGCGCGCGTCGCGTTCGCGGGCCCCGTCCTCCAAGAAGCCACGTACGCGATGCTCGACGACGCGGATCGCCGCGCGGGTCACCGCGTCGCGGCCGAGTGGCATGCCGCGCGCCCCGACACCTCCGCGCTCCGCTTGGCGGAGCATTGGCTGCGCGCCGAAGAAGCCGAGCCCGCGCTCGAAGCCTGCGTCCGCGCCGCGTCGGACGCGCTCCGCGCCGCGGACTGGGAGGCTCCCCTCGAGCTCCTCGCCCGCGCGCGTGCCCTCGGCCTCGAGCCCGCACGACTCGTTCCGCTCGAGCTCGTCGCCCACGAAGCCCTCGCGTGGCGCGGCGATCACGCGGAGCTCGTCGCGCTCAGCGAGCGCTTGCTCGACGTGGTGCCGCGCGGAGGCGAAGCGTGGAGTCGAGTCGCCGCGGGCCTCCTCACGAGCGGAGGCCCCTCGCTCGGCTTGGGGCGCGCGCTCGAGCTGCTACGCGTGATCGCGAGCACCCCGCTTCCGCATCCTCCGACCCTCGCGCACGTCCGCGCGCACGCGTGGGCTTCGATGGTCTGCTTCCGCGCGGGCGGCACCGACATCGCGTGCGTGCTCCTCGATCAGCTCCTCGCGACGCGCGAGCACCTCGGCGACGATCCCGCACGAGTCGGCTGGATCGAGCTCGCCGCGCTCTACCGACCGCGCTTCGTCGAGCGCGACGCGGCGGCCGCGCTCCGACACGTCGAAGCGGCCGCCCTCGCCTTCGAGCGCTCGGGCGATCATTTCGGCCTCGCCATCGCGCTCGCGGAGACCGGCTACGAGCTGCTCGCGCTCGGCCGCCCCGACGCGGCGCTCGCCCGGCTCGTCGACGCGTGGCGCGTGGCCGCCGACGCGCGCTCCCGCACCGTCCTGGCCTACGCCGCCGCCGTCACGACGCTCGCGCTCGCGCGCGTCGGTCGCACGGACGAAGCGGCGGGTGCCGCGGAGCGCGCGATCGAGCTCGCGGACGCGACCCAAGGCCTCGTCGCCCGCATCTACGCGCGCCACCTCGCCGCGATGAGCGCGCTCGAAGCGGATCGCGCCGCGGAGGCCGCGCGCTGGATGGACGCAGCACGCGCGCTCGGAGAGGCGCCGCTCCCGCATCGCCCTTGGATGGACGCCACCGAAGCCCGTGCGCGCCTCGCGCTGGGCGAGCTCGACACCGCCGTCCTGCTCGCCACGCGCGCGGCGCAGAGCCTCGACGCCGCGCACGTCCCCGATCTGGCCGAGCTCTGGATCCTCGGCGCACACGCGCTCGCGCTGCGAGAAGCTGCGCATCCCGACGCCCAGCACGCGCTCGCCACGTTGCGCGCACGCGTCGCATCACGCCTCGCCGAGCTCCCCGAAGCACTCGCCGCGAGCTACCGCACGCGCCCCGAGCTGCGCCCGTTCGGGCTCACCACCTGAGAACCGCCTCGGCATCGCGTCGGCACCACTCGGCGCTGCGCGAGCATCTCCGCCCGCCTCGGCGGAGACGATCGGGATCGCGCTTCGTCGTCGGGGCGCGCGACCACGCGCCGTTCTCGACTGCGCAGAGCTCGCGCTCACCCGAGCTCCGCGAGCTGCGCTTCGACCCACGCGTCCGCTTCCGCGCGCGCGGCCCGCAGCGCGTTCGGCGCGCGCACGTCCCAATGCCCGACGCTCTCGATCACGTCGTCGCCGCGCCGGTCCGCGTCGTCGTTCGGCGCGAGGAACGCGCGCGCGAGCTGCTCTCCGATCGCGACGCTCTGCGCCGTCGGCGGCGGAATCCACGGCAGCTCCTGCGAGAGTCGATCCGCGAAGCGCTCTCGATACGCGCGCGCCGCGAGCCACGTCGCCGAGTGCAGCAAGAGCCCACGCGCGCCGAACGATCCCGCGAGCTCGCGCCCGAGCGGCGTGAGGTTCTCCGCGCCGTCCGGGCCGTGGGTCGGGAACGCGCGGCTCCGACACGACGAGCGCGACGAGAGGAAACAGTTGTCGACCGCGACGTCGACGATCGCCACGTGATTCCAAGCCCGTGTCCCGCGATCCTTGCGCACGGTCACGAGCGAGAGCTCCGAGCGCGCGACCGCCGCGAGCAGATCCGGGCGCGGCCGATGGCAGAGCGCGGGCAGCGCCGCGAGCCACCGACGATCGAAGGGTCGATACGCGATCGGCACCAGCCACGTCGCGCCCTCCGGCTCGACCCGCAGCGCCTCGATCACCGCGCGTCGCGCGCGCTCCGGATCGAAGTGCTCCCGCGCCCCGATCACGACGCGCGGATCGTCGAGCCCGAGCGCGAAGGTCTGCACGCGCGCCACGAGCGCGTCGCGATCGCGATCGATCACGAGCGCGTCACGGTTGGTCTGGATCCCTTCTCGATGAAACGGCACGAGCGCGTCGAGCGGATGCCAGCCCTCCGGCCACACCCGCGCTCCACCGCGACTCGATCGCCACACCCCGAGCGCATCCACCGGCTCGAAGCGCAGCGATCCTCCGAGCGCGGCGAGCTTCTCCTCGCGCGTCCCGCGCAAGGTCGCGACCTCGACACGAGCGCTCGCCCGTTCTTGGCGCGCGCCACGCGACGCGATCGTCACCGCCACCGACGGCCGCACGCCGAACACGTTCTCGTCGCGATCCCCGCTCGCCCGCGCGACGAGCGCGCTCCCGCCGAGGTCGATCACCCGCACCCGCCGATGCCACGCCGCGAGCGCGGCGCGCATCCCGCGATGCACGGGCCCATCCAAGAAGCTCGCGTTCGTCACGAGCCCGAGCACGCCTCCGCCCGGCGCGCGCCGCACGACCTCCGCGCTCCAACGC
>JALOQC010000431.1 GCA_025453555.1 Myxococcota bacterium
GGCCCCCTGCGGCCAGGGGGCGAAGCCCCCGAAGAGCAGCCCGCCGGGAGGCCCAGAGCGAAGCGTCGGGCCTCACGTGCGAGAGGGGATTGGGGGGACCTCAAGATGGGGGGACACTTCCCCCGCCGTGAGCGAAGGCCGGAGGCCGTAGCGAACACAAGACGGGCCCCCGAAGAGCAGCCCGCCGGGAGGCCCGGAGCGAAGCGTCGGGCCTCACGTGCGAGAGGGGATTGGGGGGACACTTCCCCCGCCGTGAGCGGAGCGCGCAGCGAACACTAACGGCGCTCGACCACCTCGGCTTCGGCGACCTCGTCCTTCGCCGGCGCGGCGGTGCGGGCGGCGACCTGCTTTTCCTGCTCGACCACCTCGGCTTCGGCGACCTCGTCCTTCGCCGGCGCGGCGGTGCGGGCGGCGACCTGCTTTTCCTTCGGAGCGACCTCGATGTCGTCGTCCGTGTTCAGACCGCGCTTGAGGTTGCGGATCGCCTTCCCGACGCCTTCGCCGATCTGCGGCAGCCGGCTGGCGCCGAAGACGAGCAAGACGATCACCAGAATGACGATGAGCTCGCCCATTCCGAGGCCTGCGATTGCGGGGATAGGCATGTCCGTGCTGCTCCGTCCGGCGCGCTGCGTCGCCAGGCCGCGTGCTTTCCGACGTGGCGCGCCCCAGGATCGGGCGGTGCTCTCGGCCGCGCACGAGCTCCAAAGGCGCTGCGCCTCGATCCACGATCGCGCGATCCGTTTCGCCGTGGTTCGAGACGCCCTGCTTCGTTCGCCCGCGTCGCTCGCGGTGGAGCTCGTCGAGCTCGCGGTCGAAGCCCCGGACGACGTCTCGCTCCTCGGCGCGGTCGCGCTGAGCCTCGACGAGCTGATGCCCCTGCGAGCCGCGGCGGCGTGGCTCGCGCGCGCGGCCGGGCGCGAGCTCGCGGCGGCGATGCTGGAGCCCGATGCGGCGACCGAGGCTCCCGCGGAGCTCCGCGTCCCAGACTTCGGCGTCGGCCGACCGCTGACCCTCGGGGAACGCAAGAGCCTCGCCCGTCGGCGCGACCGCGACGTGCTCGCCCGCGTGTTGCGCGATCCGAGCCCGGACGTGGTCCGCATCCTGCTCGAAAATCCCGCGCTCACCGAGGTGGACATCGTGCGATTGGCCTCGCGTCGGCCGGTCGATCCACGGGTGTTGCTCGCGATCGTCGGCGACCTCCGCTGGGTCGTGAGGCCGGCGGTGCGCAAGAGCCTGGTGCAGAACCCCTGGACCCCGCTCGACGTCGCGCTCCGTCTGCTTCCGCACCTGACCCGGTCGGAGCACGCCGAGCTGGAGCGCGCCGCCGACTTGCGCGAGCCGCTGCGGGAGCTCGCCGGGGTGCTTCGGCGCCGCTCGCCGCCCGACCGACACCTCGCGCCCTCCGAGTGACACGACCGAAGCTCGAAACGTGCTGCGAGGTTGGAATGCCCTCGAGCCGTCGCGAGTGAGGCGACCGAACCACCAAATTGCGGTAGAGTCCGCGCCATGGGAACGCTGACCGCGCTCGTTCTGGCCACGCCGCTCTTCGGCCTTCAGCTCCAGCTCGACCCCGCCGTGATGACCCCGAGCACCAGCGTGCCGGTCGTCTCCGCCAGCTTGGCGTTCGAGCCGGTGCCCGACGAAGCGGAAGGCGGCGGCGGCGCTCGCCCCGGCCCGACCACCGCCGAGCTCATGCAGCAGCGCGGCCGCCTCTCTCAAATCCACAAGTGGATGGGCGTCGCGACCTGGGTCTCCATGACCGCCACCGTCGTGCTCGGCTACCTTCAATACTACAATCTCTACGGGATGTTCGGATCGCTCTCGGACTCTCCGTGCGTTCAGGGCAACGCCGTATTCGGTCAATCGAGCTGTACCCGGCAACCACTGCCGCATCTGATCAGCTCTCTCATGACGACCGCGCTCTACTCCGTGACCTTCGGGCTCTCGCTCCGCATGCCCGATCCCATGAACCTCTCCGAGGGCGAGAGCGAGTACGCGAAGAACCTGCGGCGCCACAAGCGCCTGCGCTGGGTGCACCTCGCGGGCATGGTCGCGCAGATGGTGCTCGGTGTGATCATCGCGAACGGCGACACCTTCGGTTTGAGCCGCGCGAACGACTACCGCGCGTTGCAGGCGCTCTCCACGATTCACTTCGCGATCGGTCTCACCACCTACGCCGCGATGACGTGGGCAGGCGTGATCTTCTTGTTCTGAGCTCGCTTCGTACCCACGAGCCTCGCTTCTCGGTCGCGCGGAGCGCCGCACGGCGGCCGGCGAAAACGGCATGAGCTTCTCCTCCCGCTCGATGGTCACGTCGTCGCACCGCGCTTCGCGAGCGGCGCGGGTGAGCGCGCTCGTGGCGGCTTCGGTGCTCGCCAGCCTCGCGATCGTGGTGCCGGAGGTCCACGCGCTCGGGGAGAGCACCCGGGTCGCGATCCTGGGAGTCGACGTCGGCCCCGAGGCGCGTCCCCTCGCGCGGCGGCGGCTCGCCTGGGAGGTCCGCAAGCGCACCAGCATCGAGACGGTGCTCCAGCCGGGGCGCGTGCGGCTCGACGATCCACGGCTCTTCGAATCGCCGTTGCTCTTCTGGTCGGGCGACCGTGGGTTCGCGGAGCTCTCGGAGGCGGAGTCGGTCGGCCTGCGGCGCTTCGTCGAGTTCGGCGGCTTCGTGGTGATCGACGACGCCCGACCGGACGATCCGGGCTTCGACGCCTCGATCCGCCGCGAGCTGCGCCGCGCGCTCGGAGCGTCGCTGCGCCCGATCGCGCGTGACCACACGATCTTCCGCTCCTTCTACCTCGTCGATCGCCCCTTCGGACGCGTGCGGGGACCAGACACCGTCGAGGGCATCGAGGTCGGCGGGCGGCTCGCGGTCGTGTACTCGAGGCACGATCTCGGCGGCGCCTTCGCGCGCGACAACCTCGGCACCTGGGTGCATCCGGTCGTGCCCGGCGGCGACGATCAGCGCGAGCGCGCCATTCGCTTCGGCGTGAACCTCGTGATGTACGCGCTCTGCCTGGACTACAAGGACGATCAGGTCCACGCCCCGTTCATCATGCGACGTCGTGGGGTCGGTCCGAGGCCGTGAGCGAGCTGTGGCCGCGTTTTGCCATGCCGGGAGGCGGCATCGTCGCGCTCCTGGTGGTGGTGGTGCTCGCCGCGCTCGTGGCGCGCGAGCTGCGTCGGCGTCCTCCGCGTCGCCTCGCCGCGTGGCGCGTGCTCTCCGCGATCGTGATCGCGCTCGTGACGACGCAGCCGCGCTGGACGGTGGAGCGCTCGGAGACCACGCGGGGGCGCGTCGCGGTCCTCGTCGACGGCTCGCGCAGCATGGGCGTGCACGACCGCTCCGAGGACGTCGCGCGGCTGCTGTCGCGATGGTCGGCCGACGCGGAGAACGCGACGCTCCACCGCTTCGGGTCCGAGCTCGAGCCGGCGAGCTTCTCCGACGTCGAGGGGGCGAGCGTGGCGCGGGCCGACGAGTCGGCGCTGGAGGCGGCGCTCGAGGCGCTCGTGGAGGGGGACCGCGCAGGCGAGATCGGCGCCGTGGTGGTGGTCGGTGACGGCGCGAGCCGCTACGAGGGGCCGTGGCCCGACCTCGACGGGCGCAAGGTCCACACGGTCGCGGTCGGTCGCGAGGAGCTGCGCGACGACGCGCTCGCGACGCTCGAGGCGGACCCGGTCGGCTTCTTGCGCACGCCGGCCGAGGTCCGTGTGACGGTGCGGCGGCTCGGCGCGGGTGGGGTGCTGCCGATCACGCTTCGCCAAGGCGACGAGGTGGTCACCGAGGTGACGGTCGACGTGCCGGAAGGCGAGGCGCGCGAGGTGGCGCTTCCCTTCACACCACGTCGGCTCGGTCGCGCGGTCTACACCGTCTCGATCCCCCACGCACCCGACGACGAAGTGCCGCAGAACGACGAGCGGAGCTTCCTCGTGCGGGTCGAGCGCGATCGGCTGCGCGTGCTGCTCGTGGCGGGCGAGCCGACCTGGGACGTGCGCTTCTTGCGGGCCTTCCTCAAACGCGATCCTTCGATCGATCTGATCAGCTTCTTCATCCTGCGGACCGCCTCGGATCTCACGATGGCGTCGCCGGACGAGCTCGCGCTCATCCCGTTTCCGACCGACGAGCTCTTCCGCGAGCACCTCGGATCCTTCGACGTCCTCCTGTTCCAGGACTTCGACTTCGGCCCCTACCAGATGGCGGGGTACCTCCCGCGCATTCGCGACTACGTGCGGCGCGGGGGCTCGTTCGCGATGATCGGCGGCGAGAAGAGCTTCGCCTCCGGAGGCTACGCGGGTACGCCGATCGCCGACGTGCTCCCGGTGCTCTTGCCTCCCGTCGGCACGCCGGCTTCGCGGCTCGTGGTCGAAGGGCGCTTCGCTCCGCGCGTCGAGCCGGCGTTGGTGCGGCACCCGCTGCTCGCGCTCGCGTCGGATCCGTCGTCGAGCTTGGCCGCCTGGTCACGGCTCGCGCCGCTCGAAGGCATGAACCGTGTGGTCGGTGTGCGTGAGGGCGCGACGGTGCTGCTCACGCATCCGAACGAGCGCCTCCCGGTGCTCGTGACGGGGACGGCCGAAGAAGGCCGCGTCCTCGCGCTGACGACGGACACCGCGTGGCGGTGGGGGCCCACGACGGGCGGGCTGACGGGGGACGCGTCGACCTTCGAGCGCTTCTGGGATCGGGGCCTGCGTTGGCTCGCGCGCGATCCGAGCCTCGAGCCCGCGCAGCTCACCACCGATCGCGAGCGCTACGGCCCGGAAGGTCGCGTGCGGACGAGCGCGGTGTTGCGCGATGCGCGCTACCAACCGCTCGCGGCGGAGACGATCCGCTTCGAGATGCGACGCGACGGGGACGACACCCCGCTCGCGGGCGCCGACGCGGTGACGGACGCGGAGGGGCGCGTCGAGCTCGCGCTGCGCGCACCGACCGAACCGGGCGCGTATCGCGTGGTGGCGCGGCGGCCTTCGGATCCCGAGCCGATCGCCTCCGAGCTCTTCGTGGTGGAAGCCGGCGGCGACGAGCTCGCCGATCCCCGCGCGCAGCCGACGCAACTGCAGGGGCTCGCGATGGCGACCGGCGGAACCTTCACGACGATCGAGGACGCGGGCGAGCTGTCGAGCTTCGACGCGACACGCACGCGACGTCTCGGCGCGCGCGAGCTCGCGCCCTTCGCGACGCCGTGGGCCTTCCTCGCGATCGTCGGGCTGCTGGCGGCCGAGTGGTGGGCCCGTCGCCGCGGCGGCGCGCGCTGACGCGTCGGACGCTCCAACGTCCGTGTCGGATGCTCCGCGCGAGGTCGAGCGTCGGAGCGCCGCGCGTTCCGCGGATGTCGAACGCGGTCGTGCGGCGAGCCCGCTCAAGGAACGCAGACGTCGCGCCAAGGCTCCGGCAGGAAGACCTCGAACGCGCCGGTCGCGCTCAGGATCGCGCCGACCTCCGCATCGCAGCGCGTCAGATCGAGATCGAAGACCGCGGCCTTCAAACCGGCTTCCGTGTCCATCGCTTCGTAGGTGATCGTGCCCGACGCGCCGAGACAGTTGCCGTAGCTGCCGCCTCCACGGGAGGGATCCCCCGAATCCAAGTAGCGAACCGCGATGCCCGGCGCGACGTCGGCGAGGGTGACGGTGCTCGAGGTCGCGTTCGGGAGCTCGCCCGGATCGTCGATCACGAAGGTGAGCCGATCGGGTCCTGCTGCGGTGCACGCGGCCTCCGGCAGCGCGAGCGTGACGCGGAGCTGGGGCGTGGCGTCGCAGCTCGTGGGGGTGACCCACTCTGCGAGCACGGTGCCGAGCTCGAACTCGAGGGCGAGCTCGCCGACGGAGAGGAAGAGCCGGTTCGGATCCGCGGGGCCGCCCTCGACCTCGAAGCAGCTCGTCACTCCCGCGTCGTCGTCGCTCGCCGCGCCGTCGGTCGATGCGTCGCGACTTCCGCCGCCCGTGATGGGGGGCATTCCGCCTCCGCCGAGCCGCGGGGGCGGCGGTGCGGGCTCGGAGTCGCTGCACGCGAGCGCGAAGAAGAAGGCGAGCACGGCGCGACGACGCATGCGCGGAGCGTAACAGCCGCGGCAAGGCGAGCCGACTTCTCGACCGGGTCGTCGGGGTCAGCCGCCGACTTCTCGACCGGGTCGGCGGGGTCAGCCGCCGACTTCTCGACCGGGTCGGCGGGGTCAGCCGCCGACTTCTCGA
>JALOQC010000432.1 GCA_025453555.1 Myxococcota bacterium
GCGAAGATCATGTTGCCGACGAACGCGAAGATGACCGCGTTCGTGTGCAGCGGGCGCAGGCGGCCGAAGCTGAAGTATTGGGTGACGTTCGCCGGCCAGAAGGCGAGCTGCAGCGCGACGATGACGCCGACCAGCAAGCCGACCAGCGCGAACACCACCGAGGCCCAGAGAAACAGTCGGACGATCTTGTCGTCGTAGACGATGCGTTCGGTCTTCATGGGATGTGACCTCGAAGGCAATCCAGGTGGATCGAGGAGGGGGATCGAGGAGGGGATCGAGAGGGATCGCGCGCCGGACGGACCGGTGCGGCCGAAGGCGAGGGCCTTCGTGGGAAGCTCGCGAAGCGAGCGCTCTGCGCGCGACGGGCCGCTCACGCGGGAATCGCGCGCCGCGTCATTTCATGCGGCGTGCCAAGGCGTCGTTCGAAGGATTTCCCGCGGAATCCGAGGGTTCCGCCGTTGCCCCCGCCGAGGGGCGAACGGAGGACGCAAGCGGTGCGTGAGCGACGCGAGGCCGCGCAGGGCCTGCGTCGTCGCGTAACGGGAGCAGCGCGAGGCGGTCCGCCTGATCGAAGGTTCGCTCACGCACGGACCACACGAAGAGCCCGACGCCCAGGAGGGCGAGCACGGCGCTGAGAAAGACGAGAAGGAGCAAGACGTCCACGCGGAGACCTCCGATGGCGCCGCGCACTGCAGCGTGCGTGCCCGGGATTCCGGGCTCGGTGTCCGTCGCCGTCTCGGTCTCCGTCTCGGTCTCCGTCTCGGTCTCCGTCGCCGTCTCGGTCTCCGTCGCCGTCGCGGTCTCGGTCTCGGTCTCGGTCTCGGTCTCGGTCTCGGTCTCCGTCTCGGACCCCGTCTCGGACTCGGGTGCTCGGCTCGCGAGGTGGGCGGGAGGTCGACTCGGAGAATGCGCGCACCCTGCCCTGCGTCCTGTGCCGACCCGATGATCCGAGCGCCCCACCTCCCACGCGCGACCCTCCGCGCCTCACGCTCGGCCTTGTTGCTCGGGCTCGTCGCGTTCGGCTCCACGACGCGTGCCCAGGCGCCCTCCGAGCTGCGCGAGCTCGCGCTCGCGATCGAGGCCCAGGATGCGGGCACGACGCGCAGGCTCGCAGAGGGGCTCGCCGGACGAAGCCCCACACGTTTGCGCGACACCTTGGAGTGCTTCGAGCTCGCGTTCGCTCTGAGCTCCCTCGCCGACGTGGCATCCCGAGCGGAGCGCGATCCCCTCGAGCCAGCGGAACGCGAGACCGGAGCTTCGTCCGATCGCTCCTCCGATCGCTCCTCCGATCGCACCATCGACCGCCCGGACTCCGCGCGCCTCGAGCGCGTCACGCGACGGATCACCACCCTCGCCTCCGAGGTCGACGCGTGGCTCGGCGTCGCGGACGCGTGCTTCGACGACGCGCCGCCCGCGCTCACGCACCTCGGGGATCTCGGCGCCCTGCACGTGCGGCTTCGCTACGCGCAGCCCGAGCTCGAGCGTGCCTCCCGGCTCGCGGCCGACGCGGCCGAACGCGACGCAATCGACACCACACGGACCCTCGAGGAAGAAGCGGAGCGTCTCGGCGCCGCGCTCGAGCTGCCGGCCGGAGCGCACGACCCCTGGCCCTTCGTCGACGCCGCCTGGGCCGCGCTCGACCCGCCCGCCGCGGTGTCTCGCGAGTGGCCGGCGCGAAGCAACGCGCCCGCGATCGGGAGCCTGGTCCTCTTCTTGGCGTCCGGCGCGGTCGCGGTCTTCGGCTCGCTGCCCTTCGTCGCGACCGGACGCCGCGTCCCGCCCGGCATCGCGGGCGCGTACGGCCTCTCGCTGGGCGGGCTCGCGGCGAGCCTCGCGGGCGCCGGCTGGCAGATGCGGAGCCGAGCCCTCGCCATCGCGGGCGCGATCGTCGCGACGCTCACCGGCGCGGCGGGGATCCTCTCGATCACCCTGCTCCCGGAGAAGCGCGGCCGCTTCTTCGGTGGCGGGCTCACGATCGGCGCAGGCCTCGGCACCGTCTGGACGATCGGCGCGTTCGCGCACCTGCGGCATCACCGAGAAGCCGACGACGCCTGGCGTGAGCTGTTGCGCGGCCTCTCGGTCGGCGCCGATCGACGCGGCGCCCAACTCGGTTGGCGAACGCAGTTCTGACGCTCCCCGAGTCGCGCGTCACCATCTCGCGAGACCCTCGGCGCACCGGTGCCACCGAGGGCTCGCGTCGAGTCACTCGAACGCGCTGATGCCCGTGATGTCCTGACCGACGATCAGGGTGTGGATGTCGTGCGTGCCCTCGTAGGTGTAGACCGTCTCGAGGTTCATCAGGTGCCGCCCGACCGGGTAGTCGTACATGATGCCGTTGCCGCCGAGGATGTCCCGCGCGACGCGGGCGATCTCGAGCGCGTGCGAGACGTTGTTCCGCTTCGCGAGCGAGATCTGCTGTGGCTTGACCTTGCCCGCTTCCTTCAGGCGCCCGAGCCGGAGCGTCAGGCACTGCGCCTTGGTGATCTCGGTCAGCATGTGCACCAACTTCGCCTGCACGAGCTGGTAGCCGGCGATCGGCTTGCTGAATTGAACGCGATCCTTCGCGTACGAGAGCGCCGTTTCATAGCAGCTCATCGCGGCGCCGATCGCGCCCCAGCAGATCCCATAGCGCGCCTGAGAAAGACAACTGAGCGGACCACGCATGCCGACGACACCGGGCAAGAGCGCGTCCGGTCCGACCTCGACGTCCTCGAAGATCAGCTCGCTCGTCACGCTCGCGCGCAAGGAGAACTTCTCTTCGAGCTTGAGCGCCGTGAAGCCCTTGCTGCTCGTCGGCACGAGGAAGCCGTGGACCTTCCCGTCGCGGGCGGCGTCGCCCGTGCCCTGCACGCGGGCCCAGACGATCGCCACGTGCGCGAGGTTGCCGTTGGTGATCCAGCGCTTGGTGCCGTTGATGCGGTAGCCGCCGCCCGGGAGCGCGTCCGCGCGCGTGATCATGCCGGTCGGGTTCGAGCCGAAGTCCGGCTCGGTGAGCCCGAAGCATCCGATGAGCTCGCCCTTCGCCATGCCGGGGAGCCAACGTTCCTTCTGCGCCTCGGAGCCGAACGCCCAGATCGGGTACATGCAGAGCGAGCCCTGCACGGAGCAGAAGCTGCGGATGCCGGAGTCGCAGCGCTCGAGCTCTTGCATCGCGAGGCCGTAGGCGACGTCGCCCATGCCGGCGCAGCCGTAGCCTTCGAGGTTCGCGCCGAGCAGGCCGAGCTCCGCGAAGCCCGGGATGAGGTCGGTCGGGAAGACGCCGTCCTGATAGCAGCGCGAGATGATCGGCTGGACCTTCGCGTCCATGAAGCGCCGCGTCGCGTCGCGGATCTGGCGCTCCTCGCTCGTGAGCTCCTCGTCGATGCCGTAGTAGTCGACCATGGTTCCTCCGCCGCGCCGGGAGCGCGCGCGGCCCGTTCGTCGGCTCCGCGCTCGCGCGCGGCCCGATGGTTTCGCGGAATCGAGCAGCTCCGCGGACTCACGTCCGCTTCGCCTCGCACGATTCCGCTTCAGTTGGCTTGGTTCGGTCGCCTGACGGCGACGCTCACGTGACGTCGGGTCGCTCGGCCTGTCGGCCGGCTCGAAAAACGTCAATTCTCACGGGGCCCGAGCGCCGACGATGCGCTTGCGCACTTTTCGCCAGCCGAGGTCGCACGCGCTACGCACACGCGATCGCTCGCGCCACACAGTCCGCGTGGTCGCTCGCCGAGCAAGTCCACGTGGGGTCGCTCGCGCCAGGCGTCGCTCGCGCCAAACGGCGACGCTCCTCGCTCGCGCCAAAAGAAACGGGCCGCTGAGATTCAGCGGCCCGTCGGTTTCTCGGTGGAGATGAGGGGGATCGAACCCCTGACCTCATGAGTGCGATTCATGCGCTCTCCCAGCTGAGCTACATCCCCGAGAGGGCGGGCACTATACACGCGAGGTTCGAGCGTGCAAGGCCGGTCGACGGAAAAGTGTCGGTTCGAATCGCTCAATCGAGACGCCGCTGGTCTTCTTCGAACTGACGGATCAGCTCCTCCGCGCTCGGCGGGTTCGTGACGGGCGGCGGGAGCTCGTCGATCTCGACCCGCGTGCCACCGCGCGGGATCGGGTGGATGCCGACGTCGAGGTGCACCACGCCGCCGCGCACGCCGGACGGCACCGCGCGCCGGAAGATCGCCGCGTCACCGATTCGATCGACCTGCCCCGTGATCAGGCGTTGTCCGAAGTACGCCTGCACCTTCGCGATCGGCACGTCCGTCCGATACACGTGGCGACGTGGGCCGTGTACCGGGCGTGCTTCGAGCCCGCGCGGCAACGTGAGGCCCGCGACCGCTTCGTCCGATGGCAAGAGGTTGCCCTCCGCGTCGTAGAGCGCTTCGGCGGGCGGCGGCGGCTCGGGCTCGGGCGTCGCCTCCGTCGTCGACGACGCGCCGGGATCGTGGGTCGTGCTCCCGCAGGGCCCACACGCCATCAGACACAGAACGAGGAGAAGAACGACACGCACGTCGCGATCGTACTGCACTCGAGCGCGGCGCGACGAGTTCCCCACGCGTCGCGGAGCGGCGCGTCGGTGGCGGAGCGGCGCGTCGGTGGCGGAGCGGATGGCGGAGCGGCGCGTCGGTGGGCGGCGTGCGGTTCGCGTGGCGCGTTTCGTCGGAGCCCGTCGAGCTCGGGCGCGTCGAGCTCGGGCGCGTCGAGCTCGGGCGCGTCGAGCTCACACCCGAGTCCGGTGTCACAGCGAGGCTCGGCTACCGCGACGCCCGCACGCCCGGCCCGCCGAGCTCGATCGGCAAGATCTCGATCCCCGCACCCGCGCAGAGCTCCTCGAAGCGTTTCGCCGCCGCTTCGCGCGCGAAGAACGCGAGCGCCACGTCGCCGCCGCCCGCGCCGCTCGGCTTCGCGTGCCCGCCCGCGCGCGCCGCCAGCTCGGCCACCCGCGAGAGCCGCGCCTCCACGATCGGTGCACCCGCCGCTTTGCCGAGCGCCTCCATCGCGTCGTGATAACGCGCCGCCGCCGCGACGACCTCGGCCGCCCCACGCGAGAACGCCATCACGAAGCGTTCGGCCTCGCGCCCGAGCGCGTCCATCGCGTCGCGGTACTTCGTGGGTGCGCTCGTCTCGAGCGCCTTCACTTTCGCCACGAGCTCCGTCGTGCTCGCCGCCTGACCCGTCCACGCGACGCGCAGCACGAGCCCGGTCGGCCACTTCAGATCGTCGGTCCGCGCGCCGTCGCGCTCGCCCTCGAGCGCGCTCACGTGCGTGCGCTGGAACCGCACCACGCCGCCGAGCACCGCCGCCGCCACGTCCGCGCCGCTGCCCTGCGGCGACACCGCCTTGTGCCCCGCGTACGCGTCCTCGAACACTTCGCGACGCACACGCGCGTCCTCGAGGTTTCGTCCGTGCCAGGCGTGCACCAGACCGGCCGCCGCCGCCGCGGTCGCCGCGCTCGATCCGAGCCCGAGCTTCTGCCCCGCCCGCCGCAGCGCGTCGACGTCCACCACCAGCGCGCCCGGCACGACCCCCACGCGACGCTCCGCCTCGCGACGCGCGTGCGCGGCCTCCGGAAAACGTGGCGTCGGCGCGTCGAGCCCCGCCGCGACCTTCGACGGATCCGTCGGCCCCTCGACCAGCTCGACCACACCCCGCGTCTGCGCGGCGGCCACGATCGACGCGGCGCCTTCGAGCACCGCGTACTCGCCCGCGATCATCATCTTTCCGGGAGCCGTCGCGCGCCCGGCTTGCACACCATCGTCGCGAGCACGCCCTCGGTCTTCGCCAGCGCGCGCTTCACCTTCGCGGCGTCCGCCGCGTGGCAGAGCACCTTCACGTGCGGGCCCGCGTCCATCGTCGCCCACGCGCTCGTGCCCTTCTCGCGCAGCGTCTCCACCGTGCGCAGCGCCGCGATCGTCGTGGGCTGCCAGTAGAGGATCGACGGCGAGGCGCTCATCGCACACGCGTGGAACGCGAAGGTGCTCTGCTCCATCGCCGCGCCGAGGGTGTCGAGGTCCTTCTTCTTGAGCGCCTTCTCGATCACCGCCGTGATCGCAGGCGCGTTCTGCACCCACGCGTCGTAGAGCGGCGAGGTGAGGCGCGAGCGTTCCATGCCCTCCGTCGAGCCGACCTTCTTCGGACCCTTCGCGGCCTCGGCGACCACGATGCGCACGTCCCAGTGGTCCTCGCCGAAGAGCGGCTTGGCCGCGAGCTTCGCGTCGCCCGGCACGCCCGCGGGCAGCTTCGCGAAGCCGCCGAAGATCGAACGACCCGCCGAGGCGCTCGACCAACGCGCGAGCGCGGAGAGCTTCGCGTCGCTCCACGAGAGCCCCGCCGCGTGCACCGCCGCGCCCGCCATCGCCGCGAAGCCGCTCGCCGAGCTCGCGAGCCCGGCCGCGGTCGGGAAGCGGTTCGCGCTCACCACGCGCGCGAAGCTCGGCGCCTTCATCGACGCGCGCACGCGATCGAGCAGCTCCGTCGCGCGCGCGGTCTCCTTGGCCGACGCCGGGCGTCCGTCGAGCTCGAGCACGTCGGCCGCGAGCGTCTCGTCGAAGGTCACGGTGGTCGTCGTGACGAGCCCGTCGAGGGTCAGCGAGATCGAGGGCACCGCGGGCAGGTTCAGCGCGACGTCGCTCTTTCCCCAGTACTTCGCCAGCGCGATGTTCGCGCGCGCGGTCGCGCGAGCCGTTCGTTTCGTCATCGGTTCTCCGTGAGTCGGTTCGTCACGCG
>JALOQC010000433.1 GCA_025453555.1 Myxococcota bacterium
GCTCGTCGCGTTCGTGCAGCACCACGTCGACGAGGCGCTCGAGCAAGGCGAGGGCGAGGTCGACCTCGACGAGCTCGAGCGGATCTACCGCAGCATCCTCGTCGAGGTGATCGCGCTCAGCCACGCTGTCGCGTCGCCGACCGGTGAGCTCGGACCGACGCGCGAGATGCTGGCCTGAGCGTGCTCTCGACGTTCGGGCGGCGGCGGTCTCGGGGAGCTTCGTCCGCGACCGCGGGCGCCGCTCTCTTGCTCGCAGACGGCACACGTTGGTACACCGTCGCGACGAGCCCTCGGCTTCCGAGGCGTGGCTTCCGAGGCATCGCTTCCAGGCATGGCTTCCGAGGCAGGGCTCCCAAGGAGATGACGATGCGTCGATGGTTTTCTCTCGTGCTTCTGCTCGCCGCGTGCGGTGACGATGGCGTCGGGCTCTTCGCCGACGCGCGTTGGCAGGTCCGATGTCCTCGTGACCTCGCCGGGTGCAGCCGCGACGGCGAAAACGTCGACATCTTGCAGTCGGACGGCGAGGATGGAATCTCCATTGCTTGCACCGTCGACGAAACCGATGCGAACCGGTTCGTCGACTTCAACATCTCCGACGGCCGTCGCCGCCTCTCGATCAACGGGATCCAGACGGGACTCGAAGGCGGTGCCGTGACGGGCACCGGTTGTACGGTGACCGTCGTCGACGACTCCACCACCTACGTTGGTCGCTGCGGCACGAACGCGCCGAGCGAGGCGCAGCCCTGCCAGATCAGCGGCCTCTCGTTCATCGAGCGCCGCACCGGAGAAGGCGACGAGGGCGAGTACGGTCCTGAGGTCGTGCTCAACCTGACGTGCCAGAACATCACGTCTGCAGCCGACCCGCTGCGATTCCGACGGGACGTCTATCGTCGCAACGACATGGGAACGACCCCTGCGAGCGTTCGCTTGATCAACTGCGACGGGCTTTGAGCTCGAGCGCTGCTCGCGCCAAGGAGCCGCACCCAGACCGGGCGCGGCTCTTATGCATCCGTCGCGGCGCAGCGAGTTCTCCGTCAGCGTCGCGCTGCGTCTCGCGTGGAGGACGACGCACACCTGCGAGCGCCGCGCGCGCGATCGTGCGCGTCGTTGACGAGCTTCATCGCACCGCGCGCAGCGCGACGAGGTGCTCACGACGCGGCTCGCGTCCGGTCCAGTCCGGGCGGAGCTGCGATGCGGCGGCGAGCGGCGCCCAGCCCGCGTCGGGTCCGAGGCCCGCGAGCTGGTTCGCGGCGTCGACGCGTCGCTCGCCGAGCTGACCGTCGCCCACGAGGAGCAGCGCGAGCGCGTCCGTGCGCACCACGCGCCGCAGGCTCTCCAAGAACGCGACCACCTCCGCGTCCCAAGTGCGGAGATCGCGTCCGTCGCGGAGGCGACGTCGCGCGCCGAGCTCGCCGCGGCGCAGCGGCTCCGGATCGAGGCCGAGCCACGCGTAGCGCCGCGCGTGGTGGTCGACGTAGTCGTAGGTGCCGCCGTAGGGGGGCGAGGAGAGCACGAGCCCGAAAGGATCGCCCTGCACGCGCGGGAGATCTGCGGCGTTCGCCCAGAGCAGCTCGGGGGCGGGGGAGCGCGCGGGGCACGCGTCGTCGAGCGCCTCCCAACGATCGACGAGCTCCTCGCCCTTGCGCACGAACATCTCGGTCGAGAGCCCCTTGCGGATGCGCTTGTCGGTGGCGCGCTCGGTGGTGTCGGCGCGCTGGAGCGAGAGCTTCACGAGCAGGGAGCTCATCACGATCTCGAGCGCGCGGCGGTCGCGCTCGTCGCCCACCGCGAGGATCTCTTGGCGGAGCCCCGCGAGCTCCTTGAGCACGTGGGGCGCGTACCACGACGCGTCCTCGCGCGAGAGCGGCGCGCGGGCGTAGGTTCGCGCGCGCACGCGTGCCTCCGAGCGCGCGCCCACGTCGAGCAGCGTGCGACGAAAGCGCTCGCGCGACTCCGCGTCGCGTCGATCGGTCTTCACCTCCGCGATGCGGAGCGCGAGCGGGTTGAGGTCGACGCCCGTCGAGTCGAGCCCGCGGATGCGCGCCTCCACGAGCACGGTGCCGCTGCCGCAGAAGGGATCGAGCACGAGGTCGTCCTCGCGCGCGAACGCGTCGAGCGCGACCGCCGCGATCCGTGGGTGCATGCGGGCCGGGTAGGCGTGGAAGCCGTGCGTGAGGGTGTCGCGCTCGTCCGCGCTCGCTTCGAGGGCCGCTTCGAGCGCGCGTGCGACGCGTTCGTCTCCGCGCGTCTCGACGCGTCCGCCTTGGTGGGCCAACGGCGCCCGGCGGCGCTCGTGGGGCTCTCGATCGCGCGTGCTCATGCTTCGTCCTCGGCGCGTCCTGTGGACGCGTGGTCTCCCGTGCGCCCGGAAGCTGCTTCGTCTCGTTCGCGTCCGCCGAACGCGTCGTGCGCTTCGTGCGGCGCGGGTTCCATCGTCGCGCCTCGTTCGGTCGCGGCGCGCGGGTCGTGGGTCGGCGGCAAGCCGAACGCGGTGCGGAGCGCGAAGTACGCCTCGGTGCGCTGGCCCTCGTCGTCGCGCGCGACGAAGTCGAGCGCGCGCTCGAAAGGGCCTGGCTCGCGCGTGAAGGTCCACACCGAGAAGAGCGGCGCGCGACCTGCGCGAGGTCGTGCGTCGCGCTGCCGCCGCACGTGCAGCCCGACGCGCTCTGCGCCGCGAAAGGCGCGCTCGGGGAACCGCGCGTCGCCGCAGATCACGACGACGCCGTCGGGTGCGACGAGCTCCGACGCCGCGGCGAGGTAGTCCTCGATGCCTCCGCGGAGCTCGACCCGCGCGTGCGCCTTCTGCGAGTCCGGCGAGGGCGTGCTCTGGCCGGGCGGGACGTAGGGTGGGGTGCCGGTGACGAGGTCGAAGCCACGGAACGCGCCGCCGCCGCCGCCGAGGACACCCGCATCCGCGACGCGGACGTCCGCGCTCGCGTCGATCTCGCCGCGGACCTCACCGACGTCCGCGATCGCGTCGACCTCACCGACGTCGACCTCGCCGCCGAGCACGACCTCACCGACGTCGACGTGTGGGCTCGCGATGGCGATCGCCCGTCGGCGCGTGTGCGGATCGCGCAGATCGCCGTGCAGGAGCCGCACGCGCGCCTCCACGCCGTTTCGAGCGACGTTGCGGCGCGCGAGCTCGAAGCTCACCTCCTGCGCCTCCACACCGACCATCGCGAGCTCCGGGCGCGCCCACGCGATCATCAGGAGCACGGAGCCGAGGCCGCAGCCGAGATCGCACGCGTCGTGGAGCGCGCGCCCTGCGCGGACCGCCTCCTCGAGCGCCCGCCGCGCTTCGTGCGCGGTCAGCACGTCGTCGAGGCTGTAGCGGTGACCTCGCGCGCGCTGCCAGACGCGGAAGTCGCCCGTGAGCGCGTCGTCGGTGAGCGGATCGTCGGGGCCGAGCACGGCGGCGATCATGGCGGGTTCGCGCGAGTTCGCCACGTGGTCACGTCGTTTTCGACGGCGTCTCGGAGCCGGGCCGGGACTCCGAGCACGCGGGAACCGAGAGCACGCCCGCAGCGCGCTGCGCTGCTTTTTTGACCCCTCGATCGACCTCGAAGAACGTCTCGACCATGGCATCGGAGGAGCGATCGGAGCTGCGTGGCACGACCCTCGACGGTCGCTATCGACTCGGTGCCTGCATCGGCGTCGGTGGCACCGGGGTGGTCTTCGAAGCCACACGAATCCCGGACGGACACTCGGTCGTCGTCAAGACGCTGCGTCCCGTCTTCGCGTTTCACACCGACCTCGTGCGTCGCCTGCGCCGCGAGGGCGAGGTGGCGCGTCGGGTCGCGCATCCGTCGATCGTGCCGGTGCTCGACGAGGGGCTCCTCTCCGACGGATCGCCCTACCTCGTGATGGAGCGCATCGGCGGCGAGCCGCTGCATCGGCTACTGCATCGCGTCGGCATCCTCGACGCGCCCGAGGCGCTCGCGATCGTGCGGCGCGTCTGCGACGTGCTGCATCGCGCGCACGCGTTCGGCTACGTGCACCGTGACGTGAAGCCGGAGCACGTGGTGCTCGGACGCAACGTCGAAGGCGATCTCACGGTGCGGCTGCTCGACTTCGGCGTGTGCGCGGCCGACACCGCGCCCGCCGACGAGCGCGAGCGCGAGCGCGGTCGGGTGTTCGGTACCCCGAGCTACGTCTCGCCCGAGCAGGCGTGCGGAGACCCCGACGTGGACGCGCGCGCGGACGTCTTCGGGCTCGGCGTGGTGCTCTTCGAGAGCCTCGCGGGCCGCGTGCCCTTCGCGGGGTCCACCGTGACGAACCTCCTGCGTCGCATCATCCGCGAGGACGCGCCGCCGCTCGCGCAATGCGCGCCGCAGATCTCGCCCGAGCTCGACGCGCTCGTGGCGCGGATGCTCGCGCGCAAGCGAGAGGACCGCTTTCCCACCGCGCGCTCCGTCGGTCGCGCGATCGCACCGCTGCTGCCGGATGCCCGCACGGCCGAGCGCCGCCTCGCGGCCTCGCTGCGGGTCGGTGGCTCGCTGGCGGGCGCGGCGACGACCGTGCATCAGACCGCGGCCTGATCGTCGGCGACCCACGTGCGCCACGAACGGCGCGCGAGCGCTGCGTGGCGAACACGCGAGGTCGGTGTTCGGTGGCCCGTCTCGAGCCCGAGGCGAGCGCGCGCTCGACCCGGTTCGTCCGTCCGAGTCCTCGGACGACTCGTGACCTGCGCGCCTGCGGCCCCGGAAGCGCGATCCGAGGTCGTGCGTCGTGGGTCGAGCCTGCTAACTTCGGCCGAATGTCGGACCGCAAGCCCATCGTCCTCGTCGCGGAGGACGACGACGCCCTCCGCAAGATGCTCGGCCACGTGCTGGGTGAGGTCGCCGAGGTGCACCTCGCAGTGGACGGCATGGACGCGCTCGCGTGGCTCCGGGACTCGAACGTCGTGCCGGACCTCTTGGTCAGCGACGTGATGATGCCGCGCCTCGACGGACTCGCGCTCGCGCAGCGGCTGAAGATGGATCCGCGCTTGTCGAAGGTGCCGGTGATCTTCCTGACCGCGAAGAGCACGCCCAAGGACGTGATCGCGGGCATCCAGGCGGGCGCGCGGCACTATCTTCCGAAGCCCTTTCAGCGGCTCGAGCTGCTCGACAAGGTCAAGAAGGTCCTGAGGATCAAGTAGCGCATGGCGAGCTCTCGGAAGAAGCGCGGCGCCGCGGCGAAGCGCGCGGGCGCTCGCGTCGACGACGCAGCAACGGGCGTCGGGTCGGACGGAGCCCCGGACGGAGCCCCGGACGGAGGCGCGCCGGACGGCGAAGGGTCGGTCGAGGCATCGAGCACGAGCTCGACCGCGACGAGCCCCCACGCGGGAAGCGCGACGAGCGCGCTCACGCCACGACGTCGCTGGCTCCACGTCGGCCTCGCCGCGCTCGGCGGCGGGATGCAATGCCTCGGCTTCGCCGGCTTCAGTTGGTGGCCCTTCGCGTTCGTGTGCTTCCTGCCGATGTTCTACGTGCTCGATCAGGAGCGCGACGCGAGCACGAAGCGTGTCCTCGCGCTCGGCCTCGTGCACGGCTTCGTCGGCTACACCGGCGGCTACTACTGGCTCGTCGAGATGCTCTCCGTCTTCAGCGGTTTTCCGAAGCCGCTCTGCTGGCTGATGGCGAGCCTCTTCTTCTTCTATCAGGGCCTGCAGCAGATGCTGATCTACGGGCTCTACCGCCGCGCCCGCGATCGCGGCGTCGGCGTGAC